>CAMAYR010000091.1 GCA_945862355.1 Devosia equisanguinis
TGTCGTGTCGGTGTCCGACTGCACGATCTCGAAGCTTCGCATCCCATCACCTGCCGAGTGAGCCGCCCTCGACAAGAGAAATAGCTGATTCGCAAACCAACCCAGACCCTTACGCCATCACCACCGGATCGGAGTTACGGAAGCAGGGCTTTGCAACCAGGCGATGGCGTGCGCTCGCCGATGCGACCGTTATCGCCGAAAGGGCAGGCACGGAAAGGTCTGCTGCGAAATAGCGGCGCCCTGCCCGTGCCCGTGCCGTCAATGCTTGATCTCGCGTGAGGAGTTCAGCACGGCGTGGAGATTGCGGGCGAAGTCGACCGCGCTCGCAATGTCCATGTCCATCGCGCGGGAGACGTATTCCTTCACGCCCTCGGTTGCGATCGGCGGGGCTTTCAGGATCGCCGCGCACACCTCCGCTACCGTCGCGTCGAGGGCGGCGGCCGGCACCACCTCGCTGACGAGGCCGAAGGTGAGCGCACGCTCCGCACCGATGGTCGCGGTGGTCTGGACGAGGTAGGTGATCGCCTTCCTGGGCACGCGGTCGATGAGGGCGGAGAGCACCATGCCCGGCATGATGTGGTGGCCCATCTCCGGCACCTGGAACGTAGCGGTATCGCTCGCGATGGTGATGTCGCATAGCGCGGCCAGCGCGCAGCCGAGGCCGAGCGCCTTGCCCTGCACCACGCCGACCACGGGAATGGGCGAGCGGCGAAACGCGCCGTAGCAGGAGAACACGACGTCGAACTCGCGGCGGCGGTCGAGCGCCTGGGCGTCGGCGGCGGGTGGCTTCACGCCGGCACGGCCGATGCAGAACTCCGCGCCCGCGCCGCTGAACAGCACGAGGCGCGAGGTCTTGGGCGCGTCGTCGATGATCCCCGTCAGCTCGACGACCATGGCATCGGTCATGCCGTTGCCCTCCGCGCCGCGGTTCAGCGTAACGTGCAGAATGGGGCCGTCCTGGCGGACGGTGATCTCCTGGCTCATGGGGTTTCCTCGTGGAACTCTGTGGCGATGGCGGGCAGTATAGAGGCTTCGCGCTACGTGGCGAGCCCGCGTGGCGATGCCGATGGCGGAAGGCTCAGCCCGCACCCCGGACCCGGTCGACGATCCCCAGCGGATCGGCGGGGGGCTCGTCGCCGCGCCAGGCGACGTGTCCATCCGGGCGGACGAGCACCAGTTGCCGCTCGTGGAGGCGCGCGATCGCGGGGTCCTCGATCGTCCTGAATGTCAGCGGCACGCCGCGGTGCGCGAACGCTCTGTCGAAGCCGCCCGGTTCCGGTGCACGCTGGCCGAGACGCAGCAGCACGAAGCCGCGGCCGTAGAGGTCGAGCGTCGAGATGCCGCCCGGCAGAGCGGCATGGGGAGCGCGTGCGCCGGGCCACGTCGTTGGGCGATGCGAAAAGGGTTCCATCGCCGGCTCGGGTGTGCCGTCCGCTGCCACGATCGGGGAGCCCGCGTAGCGACATCCGAGCGCCAGCCCGTTGGCCGCACGCGGGAGTGGGGCTCTCTCGATCGCCCGGCCCATCGCCTTTCTCTCGGCTGCGCCCATCGACGTGTCGAGCGCGATCTCCGCGTGGGACCGGATTTCGTCATCCTGCTCGCGGCAGGCAGCGGCGTGGGCAAGGCTGCGCAGTGCCGCCGACCTGCGCTCGGCGCCATATGAATCGACCAGTCCCGACGACCCCCAGCCGGCCAGCCGCGCCTCGATCTTCCAAGCCAGATTGAAGGCGTCTGCGATGCCGAGATCGAGATTCGAGCCGAGAGCAGCGTCGAGACCCGCCCCGATCAACGGACGGACGAGGTGGGCGGCATCGCCCGCCAGCAGGATGTTGCCCTCACCGAAGCGCGGGGCCACGTAGTTGCAACCCTCCCAGCGTTGCACCGACAGAACCTGATGCGGCACGGTGCGGCCGGCGATCTCCTCCAGCATCGCTGAAATCGCGGTGGCCTCGGGCGGCTCCCGGTGGGAATTGTTGCGCAGTTTAAGCCGCCAGAGCCCGCGATCGTCGAGCATCTCGAGCACACACCGGATGCCGTCGGGACCGATCACCGCGATGCGCCCGGCCAGCTCTTTGGCGTGGTGGCTCGTCAGATCTGGAATGCGAAGCAGCGCGCTGACGAAATGGGTCGCGTCGTTTTCGTCGGGCGCGTCGACACCGATGCTGCTGCGGATCGCGCTGCGGGCGCCGGTGCAGTCGATGACGTACTGCGCGGCTATCCGTCGGTTCTGGCGCGCGGAGAGATCGGTGACATCGGCGAGCACGCAATCACCGCGTTGCGTCAACCGCGAAAGCCGCCACTCGAACAGCACGCGCGCGCTCTCGTGGCTTGTCGCGAGATCGCGCAGAATGGGATCGAGCCAGAGTTGGTTGCACGGCTGCGGACGTTCGGGGCTCGCCGGACCTGGATCATTCTCGCTCTCGTGGCGCTGCTCGATCCGCGCGATGTCGTAGCCGGCAAGCGAGGTGCAGAAGAGGGCAATGCGCGGTAGCTCGCCGCGCGCGGAGACGGCCTCCCGGACCGCTTTTGCAATGCCCCATCGGCGCATCGCCTCCATGCTGCGCACGTCGATCGCGGATGCGCGCGGATGAAGCGTTTCCGTGCGGCCTTCCTCGATCAGGATGCACTGCACGCCGCGGCTGCCCAGATCGCCAGCCAGCGCCAACCCGGTTGGACCGCCGCCGACGATCAGCACAGTCGTCTCGAGCGTCGTCTGCGCTCCCGAAATGGCCATCGGCACGTTTCCTCAGCTGCGCTGGGCGTGCTCCTCCTCGAGCAGATCGAGCCGTCGCAACACCTCCCGGTCGGTGACGGTGAACATCCGCGTGCGATCAGCGTTCGCGCGATGCACGACCCAATGCCCCGCAGGCACCGAGAAAATGTCTCGCGGCCCCCAGTTCAGCGTGTCGGGGCCTATGGTGCTCGAGCCGGAGCCTTCGACGACGCAGCAAACCGCGCTGGCGTTGGTGCGCAAGCCCGACGTCTCCCCGCCCGGCGGCAGCTCGACGAGGCTGCAGTCGAGAAAGGCCATCACTGGTCCGCCGTCGAGCGGATTGGCATAGCGCACGCGGCGCGCCCCATCGACGCCGAGCGGCGCCTTGGACACTGCGTTTGCCGCCTGCTCCCAGGGATAGCGGAACACCGGCGAGTAGCCTTTCCGCGCTGCGGTGCTCTCGGGCACGAGCAGGGCCGATGTAAAGGCCTCGTCTGCCGGCAGGCTCGGATATGCGTTTGGCGGACCGGGCTGGAAGGCGTCCGTTCCCAGATACCGGTGAAGCGAGGCGTCGAGCACGTCGAGCCAGACGATCGGGCCTTCGCCCCGGTGGACGTGCTCGTGCCAGCACCAGCCCGGCGTGGTGACGAGATCGCCGAAATCCATCGGGCAGGGCTTGCCATCGACCACGGTGGTCGCACCACTGCCCATCATCACGAAGCGCAGCGCGTTCATCGAGTGACGATGGGGCCGCGCGCTCTCGCCCGGCATCAGGATCTGCAGGCCGGCGTTGAGGTTTCGCGTGGTGCCGGCAGCGCCGCCCACTTCCGCGACATGGGGGCTGACGAGCGACAGCACACGCCGCTCGACTGCCTCCATCGAGCGGACGCCGATAGCCCTGTCGATCAGCGGTTCGAGATCGCTCCAGCGCCACAGATGCGCGCGCTCGCGGACTTTCGCGCCGCCGTGTGCCGCTCTGTTCTCCCACAGCGGCAGGATATTGTGCGCCGCCCATGGACTCTCTGCGGGATTGGCCGAGCCAGCCCCGGAAGCCGCCGTGCTGTCTGCCATGTGCCGATCTCCTCCGTTGGGCGCACCGCTGTGGCCTCTCGTTTCGGCCTCGAACAGTGGAAGCACCACACTTGCAGGTTCCCAACCGCGATGGAAGACGGCCGGCGCTAATTCTGTGATGACGCGCCAGGTTTGGCCTCGATCAGAGCCGGGTCACGGAAGATGTTCTCGTAATGTTCTTGACGCATTTGCGGCACTGAGCTAGCTTGCCCGGATCGTATGGTCGTGTCGGCGTGGAGGCGTGTCATGCAGCAGCGGCTCGTATGGGAAAGCGTGAGCTGGCGCAACGCGCAGGACCAGTATCGTTTCGACATCGAGCGCGGTGGTCTGTTCGCGACGCTCGAGGCGCCGGGCGGACGGAAGTTGACGCTGCCGATGGTTGTCTGGGAAGGCCTAATCGACGCGCTGAAGGCCAACCGCCAGTCGCGCCAGCGCGATCAGCAGCCCTTTCCCGCGCGCTCGCGGTCTCGCTGGTATGACGGCGAGATCTCGGAGGTGGCGGATGCCTACAAGTCTGGCCGCTCGATTGCGGAGATCGCCCACGCGCACAATCGCTCTGCCTATGCGATCGAGCACCAGCTCGACCGCCTCGGCCTGATCTCCAAGGCGGGGATCTATGGGCCAGGACGCGTGGATGGGCCCCAACCGCGCGGCCTTCCCGGCGTCCGGGACGAAGCCGCGGGGGACGATGGCCGGTTTCCGCCGATCGAGGTGATCGAGCGCGCCAGCGCCTGATGGCCTCGCCTGATGCCGTGGCATGATGCTAGCGGGGGGCAGTGCGCGATGTCCAGGGCGTGATGTCGCTCACGATGTCGCTCACGATTGACGATGCGGCCCTGTGAGGGCCTACTACATGCGAAACGCGAGACATTCCCACGGAGACCCCATGCGCATCGTCGATCTCTCCCGCGAGCTTTATCATCGGACACCGAGCTATCCCGGCCAGCCGCCGATCATCCACGGCATCTGGAAGACGCACGATGAAGCGTTTGCCGAGTCTGGCAACATCCAGGGCAACCAGGTGATGTACTTCTCCATGCCCGATCATGGTGGCACGCACATGGATGCGCCGCGCCACTTCGGAAAAGAAGGCACGCCGATCGACAAGTATCCGCTGGAGAAGTGCATCGTGCCGGGAATCTGTCTCGACCTGCGCCACATCCCCCCGCGCGGAGAGATCGGTCCCGCCGAGCTCGACGCGGCGCTCGCCAAGACCGGGCTAGAGGCGCCCAAGGGCGGTACCGTGCTGCTGTGCACTGGCCATCACGAGCGCACGTTCCCGACACCGGCCTACGCGACGGAGAACTCCGGCGTGAACGTTGCGGGCACGGAGTGGTTCGCCAAGAAGGGCTGCGTACACTTCGGCATCGATTCGATGCGTCCGGGCCCCGAGGGCAAGGTCAACTCGCTCGTGCACAAGGTCTGCCTCGAGCTCGATATCACGCACATGGAGAGTCTCTGCAATCTCGAGGCGCTGATCGGGCAGGGACAGTTCACCTACATTGGCCTGCCGCTGAAGTGGCGCGAGGGCACCGGCTCGCCGATCCGCGCAGTGGCGGTGTTCGGGATGTGAGCGAGGGGGCGGGGGCAGTGAGGCGTCGCGCCTGCATCGGACGGTGGTTGCGGCTATAATGCGATTTTGGGCGTGACGGGCCACTAGCAGGCCGGGCGCTGGTCACTCGTGACCGTGCGTCCGCAAAACCTGGGATGGCGATCCTCGCAGCTCCACGAAGTTTACGACGGCCGCGCCCGTGAAAGTGGTCACGGGGCCAGGCAACGGATGGAACTCGCCCGGGTGTTAGGTCCCGGTCCACTGCTGAAATGATCTCTCGAGCCGTGTCGGGTGTGTCGTATCTGGCACCTCGCACCTCTGCAAGAGTGGCGGCTCGAGGCCGATTGTGGCGACGGCCGAGCGCGGCGGGCACGTTCTGCTGCCGCTGGACGCGGCAATCGATTGCCCCGTGGTCGGATCTGGCTGGACAGGGATGGTTTCAGCCATGCGTGTTGCGGGCTGGCGCGGGGACACCGTGCGTGTAAGGTCGTGCCCGCAGGTGGATCGAGGTCGGGCGCGAGATGTCGAGAGAGCAGGACAAGGACGCGGGTAAAACGCGTCGCGACAGCGGCTTCCTGCCACCTGCGGTATCGCGCGTGTGGTCCAGCGTCCAGACCAGATGGAACGCGCTGCCGCCGAATGGGCGCGGTGCGATTCTCGTGTCGGCGGGCTCGCTGACGATCGTCTGCATGGCGGTGTTGGTCAAGTTGCTGGGCCAGCGCCTGCCGAGCTTCGAGATCCTGTTTTTCCGCTCATTCATCGGCTTCCTGCTCGTGCTGCCGGTCTTCATGTCGAACCCGCTGGAACCGTTTCGGACCAAGCGGCCGGGAATGCATCTGGCGCGGGGGGCCGCCGGTGCGCTGGGCAACGCCTGCTTCTTCTGGACGATCACACACATGCTGCTGGCCGATGCCATGGCCCTGCAGTTTTCCCGTCCGCTGTTCATGATCCCGTTGGCGCTGCTGTTTCTGGGCGAAGCGATTCGCATGCCGCGCCTCATTGTTTCCGTCGTCGGCTTCGTCGGGATACTGCTTTATGCGCGACCGTTCTCGGCGGGCTTCGACCCAGGCGCTTTCATTGGCGCGCTCGGTGCGTTCGGCGGCGGGCTCGTGGTAATCTGCATCAAGCGGCTGTCCACCACCGAGCCGACGCGCGTGATCATGTTCTACTATGCGTTCTGGAATGCCGTATTCGCGGCGATCCCGGCGTTCTGGTGGTGGGTGTGGCCGACATGGCCCGAGCTGTGGCTGCTGTGCGCAGTCGGCGTACTGGGCATCGGCGGACAGGCGCTCATCACGCACGGCTTCACGGTCGGCGACGCCACCGCGCTCGTGCCCCTCGACTATTTCCGCATCGTCTACTCGGCGATCCTCGCCTATCTGATTTTCGGCGAGTTGCCGGGTGTCTGGAGCTACGCAGGCATGGCGCTGATCGTAGGCGCCTCGCTGTATCTGGTGCTTACCGAGAAAAAGAAGGGGTAGAGATTAGGTGCTGGGCAGTGTGGCGATCCAGAACGCGCGATAGTGTCGAGCCGAGCCGAGGCACCTGTTCTCCATATCCCGACAACCTGCACGGAGCGAATATGCGCATCGACGCTATTCTGATCGGCAACAATCCGCCCGACGACGTCAACGTCATCATCGAGGTGCCGATCGGCGGCGAGCCGATCAAGTACGAGATGGACAAGGCCGCCGGCACCCTCGTCGTCGATCGCTTCCTCTACACGCCGATGCGCTATCCTGGAAACTACGGCTTCATCCCGCACACACTGTCCGAGGACGGCGACCCCATCGACGTGCTGGTCGCCAACACGCGGCCCATCGTGCCCGGAGCCGTCATCAACGTGCGGCCGATCGGGGTTCTGATGATGGAGGACGACGGCGGCGGCGACGAGAAGATCATAGCGGTCCCCTCGCCCAAACTCACGCAGCGATACGCCAACGTGCACGAGTACACGCAGTTGCCGCCGATCACCGTTGCGCAGGTGCAGCACTTCTTCGAGCACTACAAGGATCTCGAGCCCGGCAAGTGGGTCAAGCTCAAGGGCTGGGGCGACGCCGCCACTGCCCGGCGCATGATCGTCGAGGCGATCGAGCGCAATCTCGCCAAGGGTTGAGGCCGGCTGCGACTGTTGCTTTGGATGTCGCCCCGGCGGAACACGGGATCATGGTTTGAGCCGCATCAAACCTCGGCGGGCCGGGGTGTCCTAGTGTGCTGCTCCAGAAATTCGCTACCGCTTGCAGCAATCGTTCGAGCGAATTTCTGGCTTTGAATCACACTAGCAACTCTTTGATTCTAGTGTCCCTCTTGTCTCCGAAGTTCGCAGGAGAGCTTGCGGCGGGGTGGATGCGAACTTCGGAAACGGGACACTGGTGCGGCGTAGCGGTAACGAATCGCGTTGTGGGGCGTATCGGCGGAGGGGCAATATGCGACGGTTCGGGACGTTTGTGATGGCGGGGCTCTACACCGCATTTCTGGTGGGTTCTGTCGAGGCGCAAACCGACGTGGTGTCGGATTGCGCCCAGTCGCGTCATCTCGACACCCGCGTTCGCGCCTGCTCCGACATCATTCGGGGAAGCGGCTTCAGCGCCGATCAGCGGGCCATGGCCTACCGCAAAAGAGGGCTAGCCCGCGCCGCCGCAGGCGCCCGCGACCAGGCCATCGCAGACCTGAGCGAGGCGATCCGCCTCGATCCGGCTGATACCGCTGCCTTGAGCGGTCGCGCCAATGTCCGTCTCGCGCGCGGCCAGACCGATGCGGCGATCGCCGACCTCACAGCCGCCTTGAAGCTGGTGCCGCGCAACGCCACTCTGCTGACGGCGCGCGGTCACGCCCATCTCGTCAAGGGGAACGCAGATTCGGCCATCGATGATTTCACCGAGGCCATCGGGATCAACCCGTCGAGCGCCAGCGCATTCAACAACCGCGGGCTGGCGTGGCGCAAGAAGGGCGATTTCGCCAACGCCATCGCCGACTATACGAGCGCGGTGATGCTCAATCCGATCTATGCTCTTGCCTATAACAATCGCGGCTATGCGCACGAGGCCAAGGGCGCGCGCGCTGAAGCCATCGCCGATTTCACGCGAGCCTTGCAGCTCGATCCGAGCCTGTCGGGTGCTGCTGCCGGCTTGAAGCGCCTGAAGGCCGACGGCAATCAGATCGGTGCAGCCAGGGGCATTGTCGAGGAAGGCCGGAAGCTGGTGGAGGCGAACTGCGCGCGCTGTCACGCGGTGGCCACGAGCGGGGCGAGCCCCAATCCGAAGGCGCCCGAGTTCCGCCTTTTGCAGCGGAGCCATCCGATCCAGGCGCTGCGCGAGCCCCTCACGCGGGGCATCGCGGCACCCCACGACGAGATGCCGAAGTTCGCGCTCGCCGACGCCGATGTCGACAAGATCGTCGCCTACATCAACGCTCTGCCGCCGGGCGGCGGCTGGCAGTCCAAAACGAGCCCGGCCCGGAAGTAGGTCGAGACTGAGGTTGCTGTTCGAACGCGCATTATACGTCCCTCGGCCGCTGTCGGACGAGTGTGCGCGCCAGCCACCAGCCGGCGCTCGCCGAGATCACGTGAACGGCCAGCATCACGGCGGCGAAGCCGAGCGCGAAACTGTCAGCCACCTCGGCGAAGGTCGTGGTTTGCGTGTCGGGCGGGAGCCAGACTGCTCCCGTCGACGTCGCGATGGCGCACGACACGATGCCGCTGACCGGACCGATCAAGCCGGCCTTCAGTCGTTCTGTCGCCTCCAGAACCAGTGCTGCGACGCCGGCCACGAGCGCCCAGGTGAGCCCTGCAGAGTGCGCGAAGAGCAGACCGTAGAGCATAAAGAACGGCGAGAGCCACAAGCCATCCGGGCGACCGCCCAGCACGGCGAGCCCGCCCATGCCGACCGAGAATACGACAAGGCCCACCAGCGGCCCGACGACCACGAAGATCAGGATGACCAGAAGAGCGCGGAACATGGTCGAGCGCGATGGCATCGATTTCCCCTTCACGCCGCCCGGAACAGTCGGACGGCCTCGTCGCATTCGAACAGATAGAGCAGCTTGCGCAGTGCCTCGCCGCGCGGGCTCGTGAGCTTGGGATCGTGGTTCAGCGCGAGCGCGGCATCGTCGCGTGCAGCCGCCAGCAGATCCTCGAAGCCCGGCACGCCCGCGACACGAAACTCCGGCATGCCCGATTGCCGCGCACCCATCAACTCGCCTCCGCCACGCAACTCGAGATCCTTCTCCGCGATGAGGAAGCCGTCCTCCGTCTCGCACATCATCTCGAGGCGCTGGCGCGCGGTGACCCCCAGTGGCTCGGCGTGCAGCAGCAGGCAATACGACTGCCGCGCGCCACGGCCGACGCGGCCGCGCAACTGATGCAATTGCGCCAAGCCGAAGCGCTCGGCCTGCTCGATCACCATGATGTTCGCGTTGGGCACGTTGACGCCGACCTCGATCACCGTCGTCGAGACCAGGATCTTGAGTTGATCGGCGGAGAACGCCGCCATCACGGCATCCTTGTCGGCGGCTTTCATCGCGCCGTGCAGGAGGCCGACCTTTTCCGCGCCGAAAAGCTGGGTGAGCCAGGCGTGGCGCTCCTCGGCGGCGGCGAGCTCGGACACGTCGGATGATTCGATCAGCGGGCACACCCAATAGATCTGCGCGCCCTGCGCCAGCATCCGGCGCAGGCCATCGACGACATCCTCGATGCGCGCGTTCGACGGCATCGTCGTCTTGACGGGCTTGCGGCCGGCTGGCTTCTCGGTGAGCCGCGACACGTCGAGGTCGCCATAGTGCGTCATCAGCAGCGTGCGCGGGATCGGCGTCGCGGTCATGACGAGCACGTTGGCGCCACCGCCGCCGCCCTTCGCCTGGAGGGCGAGGCGCTGATGCACGCCGAAGCGGTGCTGCTCGTCGATTACGGCGAAGGCGAGATCCTTGAAGATGACGTCGGGCTGGAACACTGCGTGCGTGCCGATCAGGATGTCGATCTCGCCTGACGCCAGCCGCTCCAGCACCTCGCGGCGCGGCCGGCCCTTCTCGCGCCCCGTGAGCAGTCCGAGGCGTATCCCGGCCTTGGTCGCGAGCGGCTCGATCGTCTCGGCGTGCTGGCGCGCCAGCACTTCTGTCGGCGCCATCAGGGCGGCCTGCGCGCCGATCTCCACGGCGATCGCCATCGACATCAGTGCCACTGCCGTCTTGCCCGAGCCGACGTCGCCCTGCAGCAGGCGCAACATACGGAACTCGCTCGCCATATCGGCTTCGATCTCGGCCAGCGCCGACGCCTGGCTGCCCGTCAACGAGAACGGCAGCGCCGCCATCAGCTTCGCGCGGATCTGCCCGTCGCCGATGATGGAGCGCCCGCGCTGCGCCTTTGCGCTTTCCCGCACCAGGGCGAGCGCGAGCTGGCCCGCCAGCAACTCGTCGTAGGCGAGCCGCTGCCACGCCGGCCCGCCCGCCGAGATGTCGCCGGGATCGGCGGGACGATGCAGCGCCTCCACCGCATCGCGGAACGATGGCCAGCCTTTGCCAGCGAGCCACGTCGGGTTCTGCCACTCGTCGAGCTCCGGCGTGGTGGCGACGGCCTGCCGCACGAGCTTGTTGAGGATCTTGCCCGACAGCCCCGCGGTGAGCGGATAGACGGGCTCGAGTGCGGGCAGATCCGCGCGCGCTTCCGGCGTCACGATGTAGTCTGGATGCACCATCTGTGCCGTCTCGCCGTAACGGTCGACGCGGCCGGACACGTAGCGTTCCGCGCCCTCGGGCAACTGGCGCTCGATGAACGCGCGCTCGGCATGGAAGAAGATCAGCTCCAGCCGCCCCGTGTCGTCCTCGCACATCACCTTGTAGGGCGCCTTGGTGTTGCCGCGCGGGCCGGGGCGATGTTTAAGCACGCGCACGTGGAAGGTGGCGATGGTGCCCGCCACCGCGCCCGCCACGGTGGGCTCCGCGCGGCGGTCGATCACGCCAGTCGGCGTATGCCAGACGAGATCGACGACGCGGGGCTCGGCCACACCGGGCGGCAGGCGCAGCGCCTTCTTCAGGAAGCCGAGCACACGAGGGCCAACGCCCGTGAGGTTACGGGCGGAGGCATAGAGCGGGGCTAGCACGTCGGGACGCATGGGGTGGGTTTACAACCTCGCCCGCGCCAACGCCAATCGCGCCGCGCGCTCTGTCCACGGTCGCGGAAGGAGCGGCGGCCGGGGTGGCGGAGGATGCCTCCCCCAAGCTGGTGCGGGCGGCAGCCCGCTCGCGGAGCGACCTTACGCTACGGCGCTCGGCCCCTCAAATATCCCGCTCCTTGATGCCGGCCTTCTCGTAAAGCTCCTTCACGTGCGCCTTGACGCCCTCCGGCGTCGTATCCGTCGCCGCGCGGAGCGACCAGCCGACCTTGGCGAGCGCGTGATGCGCCATCTCCTCGTCCTGGCCGGAGGTGCCGCCCGAGATGCCGTAGGCGCCGACGAGGGTGTCGCCCTTGAAGATCGGCGCGCAACCGCCCGAGGCGACGACCATGCCGTTCTTCATGATGGAGGTGGCGATCATCATCTGCGGGTTGCGCTCCTGAAACCACTTCTGGATCACGAGGCCGTCGGGAAA
Source organism: Devosia equisanguinis (assembly GCA_945862355.1). GTDB lineage: Bacteria > Pseudomonadota > Alphaproteobacteria > Rhizobiales > Hyphomicrobiaceae > CAMDPA01. Next base: position 11,916 of record CAMAYR010000091.1, read on the forward strand.
GCGCGGGCTCATGGTGCGGAAGGCGACTGCGGTGTAGGCCTTCGCCTGCGCGGTCTCGGGTGTGATGAAGCCGGCGTCGTCCATGCGTTCCAGCGCGATCAGATGGCCTTCCGGGCCGACGACGGCCATCGACACGGGCGCGCCGATCTCCAGGGCCTTCTCGGTGACGGCATCGAAGAAAGGGCGGCATTCGCGGGCGGTGATGCGGGTCATGGGGATCTCCTCTTTTTCGGGCGCGAACGTGCCCCCTCGTGCTGCCCGCGACAAGCGCTGAATGCCCTGGCGGGCAATACGAGGGATTTCATCCCTCGTGCTCCCTGACGAGGGGCGCGCCCCTCGACCCGCTCTTTGGGGCGTGGCTCGATGGCAGGCCTAAGTCGGAAAAAGACGGGCGGTCCGGAGGGTGTCCCTCCGGCTGGGGTTTGGGGACTGGTCCCCATCGCGGCCTCGCCGCGAAGTCTCGGCCACCCGCCCTACCGCTCCTTACGCAGATGACTGCGCAGCGTCGTCCCCTCGTAGTCCTTGCGGAACAGCCCGCGCCTCTGCAACTCGGGGACGACCCGATCGACGAACTCGTCGAATGCGCCGGGGAAGTAGGGCGGCAGGATCATGAAGCCGTCGGCGCGTCCGGCGCGGAACCATTCCTCGAGTGTATCGGCGATCGTTCTGGGCGTTCCGGGCAGCACCCAATGTCCGCGTGCGGCGGCAGTGAGGTTATAAAGGTCGCGCAGGCTCATGCCCTCGCCGCGGGCCTTGTCGAGCAGCGTGGCCGAGAACGTCTGGCTGCGCTCGGTTGCGGGCAAATCGGGGATCGGGCCGTCGAGGTCGTAGGCGGACAGGTCGTGGCCGATGCGGTTGGAGACGAGGGTGAGCGCGCCCTTCTGGGGCAGGAAGCTCTGAAATTTCTCGAGCTTGGCGCGGGCATCGGCTTCGGTGTCGCCGACGATCGGCATGACGCCCGGCAGCAGCGCGAGATCGTGCGGCTTGCGGCCATACTTGTGCAGCAGCGACTTGAGCCCGTCGTAGCTTGCCTTGGCCGCTGCCGGATCGCCGCTCACGACCGCGAACACGATGTCGGCAGTCCGCGCGGAAAGCTCCTGGCCGGGCACGGACCCGCCGGCCTGGATGATGAGCGGATCGCCCCATTCCGGCCGCTCGACGTTGAGCGGCCCGCGTACCTGGAAATGGCGGCCCTGGTGGTCGAGGGTCCGGACCTTGGCGGGATCGATGTAGGTGCCCGTCGCCCGGTCTCGGACCACTGCGCCCGTCTGCCAAGTATCCCACAGGCCCCGCACGACATCGACGAACTCGTTGGCGATCTCATAGCGCAGGTCGTGCTCGTGGTGGCGCTCGCGGCTGAAGTTGAGCGCGGCCTTGGGGGAGGTGGAAGTGACGACGTTCCAGGCGACGCGGCCCCGGCTCAGATGCTGCAGTGTCTGGAACGTGCGCGCGACGGTGAACGGGTCGGCGAAGCTCGAGGACACGGTCGCGCCGAGGCCGACGCGGCTCGTCGCGCGGCTCAGTGCGGCCACCAGCGTGGTCGGCTCGAAGCGGGTGATGAAGGAGGGATGGTCGGCGAGATCAGGCGCGAGGCTGTCGGAGATGAAGAACAGGTCGAATTTGCCGCGCTCGGCGATCCTGGCGCCGGCCTCCGCGATGTCCCAGCTGCAGTTGCTGTCGGCGGCGCCTTCGGTCCGCCAGCCGGCGGTGTGATTGCCGGTGCCGAGCCAGAACACGGCCAGATGCATCTGGCGCTCGTTGGTCTTCATGGCGTGATCCTCCCTGCCGCACGTCGCCTGCGGGCCGGCCGGTAGACTACCAGCAATCGGCGGGAGGGCGAGCGGGCGGCAGGAATGACGGCGTTGCTCGAGGCGGTTGCCTCACGCCGTGTTGACGCAGGCTTGATGCGGCGGCATGCCGGGCCATGTTATTGACTGCAACCCTGACCGCACTGACAACGGTCGATTCGGTGAGCCGCACCACATGCTCGCAGAGCTTTACATCTCGATCGGCGTGCTGCTCGCCGGCACGATCAGCTTCCTGTCGCCCTGCGTGCTCCCGCTGGTGCCGCCGTATCTGGGCTACATCGGCGGCGCTACGGCAGCCCAGATGGGCGACAGCGGCACGCTGAGCCGGGAGCAGCACCGGCGCGTCGTTCTCGGCTCGTTGATGTTCGTGCTGGGCTTTACAACGGTCTTCGTCGGCCTGGGCGCGACGGCTTCGCTGTTCGGCCAGTTCATCCACGAATGGAAAGGGCCGCTGTCGATTGCCGCCGGGTTGGTGATCGTGTTGTTCGGGCTGCATTTCCTCGGTGTGGTGACGATACCACTGCTCCATCAGGAAGCGCGCTATCACACCGATACCCAGGGCGCGAGCCTGCTTGGCGCCTACGTCATAGGTCTGGCGTTCGCCTTCGGCTGGACGCCGTGTATCGGCCCGATCCTGGCGACCGTCCTGGCCGTGGCTGCCAACGAGGCGAGCCTGTCCGTCGGCGTTCGGCTGCTGTTTCTCTACTCGCTCGGCCTCGGGATCCCCTTCGTATTGGCCGCGGTGGCGATCGGCCCGTTCATGCGGTTCATGCACCGCTTCCGCCGGCACCTGGGCATCGTGCAGCGCGTGATGGGCGTGCTGCTGCTGCTCGCTGGCCTCCTGATCCTCGCTGGGCCGGTGCACGACGAGGTCCGCTTCGCGATGCCCGGGCTCGTCAAGAGTGGCGCGTTCCTGGCGCTGCCGTTGTCGATCCTCGGCCTCGTATTGGCGCTCGGCGCGGGGAGCTGGCTCGCGCGGCGTGTGACCGGCGAGGATCTCCCGCACGACCGCGACCGGGTAGTCGTGCTTTCCGGCGTGGTGGTGCTGGCGCTGGGCTTGTTCATAGGCGGCGGCTCGATGAACGTACTCGGCCAGTGGCTGCTAGAGAACGTTCCCGTGCTGGCGACACTCGAGGAGTGGATGACCTCGCGCTCGCTGCAGGGCGAGATCATGCGGCGCGGCGGTCAGTGAAGGAGGCATCATGACGGGCGGCATCGCCATTGCGCTGACCATCGCCGGTTCGGACAGCTCGGGCGGGGCCGGCATCCAGGCTGATCTAAAAACGATGAGCGCGCTGGGCGTCTATGGGGCGAGCGTCATCACGGCGCTCACCGCGCAGAGCACGCAAGGCGTCACGGGCGTGCATGCCGCGCCGGCTGGTTTCGTCAGCCAGCAGATCGATGCAGTCCTCGACGATCTTGCTGTCGGCGCCGTCAAGACCGGCATGCTGGCCAACGCCGCGATCGTACTGGCCGTGGCCGAAGGGCTTGCGCGCCGGCCGTCGTTGCCCGTGGTGGTGGATCCCGTGATGGTGGCGACCAGCGGCGACCGGCTGCTCGAGCCCGATGCGGTGGCCGCCTACAAGCAGCATCTCATTCCGCGCGCTACGCTCATTACGCCCAATCTGCTCGAGGCCGCCGCGCTACTCGACGAGCCGTTAGCATTGGATCTGGCCAGTGCCGAGCGCCAGGCCCGTGCGCTGCTGCGGCTTGGATGCCACGGAGTGCTGGTCAAAGGCGGACACCGCGTCGCGGCCGAGGCGATCGACGTGCTGGTCCTCTCGGACGGAACGGTGGAGCATGTCCGCGCACCTTGGGTCGATACCGCCAACACGCATGGCACTGGGTGTACGCTGTCGGCCGCGATTGCAGCTCTGATCGCGGCAGGCGAAACGTTGCCGGCGGCGGTTCGCGGCGGCAAACGTTATCTTTCTGCAGCGCTGGTAGCGGGTCGCGACCAGCTTATCGGCAAAGGTCATGGGCCAGTCGATCATCTGTTCGACATTCGATCCAGAGCTCGGCCAATTTGAGTGGCTGGCTCGAGTATGGGCTCCAGTCACTGGCAGCGGTTCAGCAGGTATGGGCACATCGCCGCGTGCATACGGGCAACAGCCTTGCGTCAGTATCGGTTCGTTACGTCATTTGATTTTGAAGATTGTTCCGAGATCTGTGTAGGATCCGGCGTTGCTTTGCCGTTTATTGTCGTCTCGACGGGTTGAGGCTGGACGCGCCTTCCGCTATTCGGCGGTGCACGTGGCGGGTTCAGGAAATTTCTGGCCCCTGTCGTTTTTGTTCTGAAGGGGAGACTGGGCGATGGCTGGGGTCTCGACCAAAGTTCTGCTGGCGGTTTGCGCGAGTTCTGCCGTGATCACGGCAACGCACATCGCGCTCGCCAATCCTGTCATGAACCTGCCCGGTCGATGGTCGGGTCCGGGGAATATTTTGATGTCGAACGGCGAGACGGAGAAGATGCGCTGCATCGCCACTTACTTCGTCGAAGGTGGCGGCGGCTCCGTGAAGCAGAACCTGCGCTGTGCCGGTCAGGGATACAAGATCGACGCCATCTCCAATCTCAGGGTCGCCAACGGCCGCATCTCCGGCGGTTGGGAGGAGCGCACCTGGGACACCAAGGGTTCGATCAGCGGTGACGTGAAGGAGGATGGCTTCAATCTCACCATCGACGGCCCCGGCTTTTCCGCGGCGATGGCGGTGAAGACCAACAACTGCAACCAGTCGATCAACATCACGCCGCGCGGCAATGCCGTCGCCCGGATCTCCATGAATCTCGGGAAATGCTGAATGCTGTCCACGGTCTGCCGCGAGCGTTGCTTTTGTCCGCATCGCGAACGCGCGTAGTCGCGAGGTGAATTGCTCGCCCACATCCCCCGCAGATTTGCTCTAGTGAGGCGTCGCGCATGAGTTGACCGACGGTGCGGCGAGGTAGGTGTCGCCTAAGGCGCGATGGACGCCTCACTAAGCCAATGATAATTCTAGTGGCCCTCATGTCGCGCCTCAATCGGACGGTGGTTGCGGCTATGATACGATTTAGGCGCGACGGGCCACTAGTGTAGCGCACCTGACGTTTGGTACCCGCTTGCGGCTGGTCTCGCAACCAAACGTCAGGTGCAAAAGCTATACTAGAAACATAGACTTGCTAGTGTTTTTCATGGATCTGATATTTGCTCCGAGCCGCGCCGCAACGGGTAGCAAATGTCAGAACCGGAACACTAGCCTCTGAATTCTCCTGCGATTCAAACACTGGGTGGTTCCACTTCGGACGATCGCTCTCTACGACCGCGCAGACGGGTAACGACAGCCGAGCCGGTACCACCCATGCCGGGCTCGTCCCAATCATGAGCCGACCATGACGCAAGCCCGCCATCGCCAGCCGTCGGCGGCGGCCTTCTTTCATCGAGGAGACACCCGCGACATGCGCGGCCTTCCGACCATCGACGACGTGCGCGCCGCGCGCCTGCGCCTCCGCGATCTGGCGATCCGGACACCGCTCCTGACGCACCCCGCCCTCGATGCCGCCACGGGGGGGCGCGTACTGCTCAAGGCAGAGAGCCTGCAACGTGTCGGCGCGTTCAAGTTCCGCGGCGCGTGGAACAAGGTCTCGCAGGTAGATCGCGCAGCCTACCCCGGTGGCGTGGTGGCCTGCTCGTCGGGCAACCACGCCCAAGGCGTCGCCGCAGCCGCGCGGCTCGCGGGAATGCGCGCCATGATCGTGATGCCCTCGGATGCGCCGCCCCTCAAGATCGAGCGGACCCGCGCATACGGCGCGCAAACACACCTCTACGACCGCGTTCGAGAAGACCGCGAGGCGATCGCCCAGCGTCTGTCTGCCGAGCGCAATGCGGCGCTGGTTCACCCGTTCGACGATCCGGACGTGATCGCGGGGCAGGGTACGGTCGGCCTCGAGTTGATGGAGCAGGCAGCCGTGATGGGGCGGCTGCCGGAGGCAGTGCTGGTGCCGTGCTCGGGCGGCGGGCTGGCGTCGGGCATCGCGTTGGCCGTCAAGGCCGTAGCGCCAGCCTGCGAGGTCTTTGCCGTGGAGCCCAACGGCTTCGACGATCTCGCCCGCTCGCTCGCCAGCGGCAAGCGCGAGCGCAATGTGCGCCTTTCGGGCTCGATCTGCGATGCGCTGTTGTCCGTTTCTCCAGGCGAGATCACCTTCGATATCCTGCGCTCCCGGCTTGCCGGCAGCCTCACTGCCACCGATCCGGAAGTGCGTGCGGCGATCCGCTTCGCTTTCCACGAGTTGAAGCTGGTGCTCGAGCCGGGCGGCGCCATCGCGCTGGCCGCTTTGCTGCATGGCCGCGTTCCCACGGC
>CAMAYR010000092.1 GCA_945862355.1 Devosia equisanguinis
TCGCCCAGGGCGTGATCGATCCGACCAAGGTCGTTCGTTGCGCGCTCCAGGACGCAGCCTCGATCGCCGGCCTGCTGATCACCACCGAGGCGATGATCGCCGACCGTCCGTCGAAGGACGCTGGCGGCATGCCCCCGATGGGTGGCGGCATGGGTGGAATGGGCGGCATGGGCGGCATGGGCGGCATGGACTTCTGATGCTGCATCGCCGGTGGCGGCCCTGCGGGGCCGACATCGTGCCGAAGCTACCGGTGTGCAGGGGGCGGGGCCGCAAGGCGCCGCCCTTTTCGCATCCTTGCATTTTCGCATTTTTGCGTAGCCTTGGAGCCTGGAAGACCAAGCCTTCCAGAGGCTGCCCCCGGAAGGTCCGACATGGCTTCAGCGTGCCTTCGTCAACGCGGCCGCAAAAAAACTTCCCGGTTCGACACGTTCTTCCCCGAACGCATGCAGTGATCCAGCCCACTGGCGCCCGTCCGAGGCGGGACGAGCAACCGAGCGCGAACTTTCTCAGCCCGCATTGCGGCTCGACATCTCGCGACGGAACGAACTCGCCTTGTAGGTGCCGAGCACCTTCAGCTCGGTCGAGAAGAAGCCCAATTCCTCCATCGCGAGTTGTACGCGGCGTTCGGAGGGATGTCCCTCGATGTCGGCGAAGAACATACTCGCCGCGAAGCTGCCCTCGGGCTGGTAGGATTCCAGTTTGGTCATGTTGACGCCGTTCGTGGCGAAGCCGCCCATCGCCTTGTAGAGCGCGGCGGGCACGTTGCGGACGCGGAAGATGAAACTCGTGATGTAGTCGCCGGCGGCGGCAGTATCGGCCATCTCGGCATCCTCGGGCTCGGCGGTGAGAATGACGAAGCGCGTCGTGTTGTGCTGCTCGTCCTCCACATCACGGGCCAGGATGTCGAGGCCATAGATGTCCGCGGCGAGGGGCGGGGCGAGCGCGGCCCTGGTGGGGTCGGCTGCCTCCGCGATCTCGCGGGCGGCGCCGGCGGTGTCGCCGGTTATATGGGCCTTGAGGCCGTGCTTGCGAATGATCTTGCGGCATTGGCCCAGCGCATGGACGTGACTGTAGACGTCCGTGATGCCTTCGAGCTTCGCGCCCTTGATGGCCATCAGGTGGAAGCGCACGCGCAGGAAGTGCTCGCCAACGATGAAGAGGCCGGCATTGGGCAGCAAATGGTGGATATCCGCGACGCGGCCGGCGACCGAGTTCTCGATCGGGATCATGCCAAGCCGCGCCTCGCCGGATTTCACGGCTGCGAGCGCGTCCTCAAAAGTAGCGCAGGGCAACGGCTCCAGCTCGGGATGGGCCTCCTTGGCAGCCATGTGGGAGTTGGCGCCCGGCTCGCCCTGGTAGGAGATCCTGGGCAGTGGGGTACGGCGGGAGGGGGAAGGCGTGGGATTTTTCACTTTGGTTTCTTCTTGCTCGATCGGGCGGGACGGCGGGGCGTAGACGGGCGCACCAGCAGAGCCGGACGCGCGATTTTGCGCTGCTTCGACGGCCCGAGCATCTGGCGGGCACGGGCCAGATCCTCAGGCGTATCGACGCCGAGCGGCACGGTGTCGACGATACGGACGTCGATCCGCATGGCGGCCTCGAGGGCGCGCAACTGCTCGAGCTTCTCGCGCATCTCCAGCGGCGAAGGTGGCAGTTTCACGAAACGCTCGAGGGCCGGGCGTCGATATGCATAAATTCCGATGTGGTGGTAGAGCGGGCCGTCGCCGTGGGGTGCCGTGGCTCGCGTGAAATAAAGCGCGCGCAGCGTCGAGGGCAAGGCCGTCGGCGTGCCGACCACCTTGACCACGCTCGACGCCGTACGTTCATGCTCGATCTCGATCTCGGCCGCGAGCGTCGCGATATCCACAGCCGGGTCGGACAATGGCGCAATACAATCGCGGACGAGGTGGGGCTCCAGCGTCGGCAAGTCGCCCTGGAGATTGACCACGATCTCCGCCCGGCCGCGGGGGTCGACCTTGCTCAGCGCCTCGAAAATCCGGTCCGAGCCAGAGGCATGCTCGACGCGTGTCATCACTGCTTCGCCGCCGGCCTTGCGGACGGCAGCGGCAATTTCCTCGGTATCGGTTGCGACAACCACGCGTCCGGCGTCGGCCTCCATCGCCCGCCGCCAGACATGCACGATCATCGGCTCGCCGTGAATGTCGGCGAGCGGCTTGTCCGGCAGGCGGGTCGCCTTGAGCCGGGCGGGTACGAGCACGATCGTGCGCGGCATGTGGTCTCTTCGGCCTCGGTTCGGGCTGTTGTCTGCCGAGCCGCCAGCATCGATGGCAGGCTCGGGCGCCCAAGTGACAATTGGTCTCGCCGCCTGCCACTAGAACAGGCAAGCGTAGAGTGGCAAGGGAATCTCAGGCTCGGAGAGCCGATCAATGGCCCCTTGGGCCGAATTGCGGCAACCGTCGTGGCGGTCGGCTCAGCTCTGGAGGTTATCGGGGGCATGGATAGCTGGATTATCAATAAGGTCGCGGGCGCGGTCATCGCGGCGCTGCTGGTTGCTTTCGGTACCGGAACGCTGGCCGAGATCCTGGTCGGTCACGGCGACGCTGCCAAAAAAGCCAAGCCCGGATATGCGCTTCCGATGACAGCGGTCGCTCCCAGCGGTGCCGCCGGGCCCGCGCCGGCTGCCTTCAAGTTCGCGGAAATCGCGCCGATGCTGAAGACCGCCAGCGCCGAGAACGGTCAGGCTGCCTTCGCGCCGTGCCGGGCATGTCATACGGTCGACAAGGGCGGCAAGTCGCTCGTCGGGCCGAACCTTTACGGCGTCGTCGGCAGGGATGTCGCGTCGAGCGCGAGCTTCCCGCGCTACTCGGCCGCGTTCAAGGGGCAGAAGGGCCCGTGGACGTTCGAGAAGCTGGCAACGTTCATCAACAATCCGCGCGGAGCCATTCCGGGCAACCAGATGGCCTTCGCTGGCATTAAGAGCAACGCTGATCTGGCCGATCTCCTGGTCTATCTGCGCTCGCTCAGCGACACACCGGCGCCGCTACCGAACTGAGGAGGCGGCGGCGAGCGTATTTTGCGCTCCGTCGGTCCTTAAACGATCTCGAGCATAGAGGAGGCCCTGCCAATATATTGGCGGGGTCTTTTGCTTTATGTCATTCAAGATCATCTGCACGGCGACCAGCGAGGGTTGCAACGCCGACCAGACAAGTCCGTCCGCGCTGAAGAGGTAGCACCGATGCCCGCCCCAAGAGTTAGCCGCAGCAGCCGACTGACTATTTTCGCGGCGGTAGCGGCGTTGGCGGGGCTCATCGCTGGCCCCCTAGTCGAGACACGGACAGCCTTCGGGCAGGGCAGCGCTCCAGCAAAGCGCCACGCGCTCGGGCTGCTCACCGAGCCGGAATACAAATCCGACTACCAGCACTTCGACTGGGTCAACCCGAGCGCGCCCAAGGGCGGCACGGTCAGATTGTGGGCGGAAGGCTCGTTCGACAATCTCAATCCGTTCACGCTTTCCGGCGTGGCCGCATCAGAAGCTGACAGCATCTACGAGACGCTGATGACGGCAAGCGCGGACGAGCTCAACGTCGTCTACGGCCTCGTCGCGGAATGGGCTTCCCATCCCGACGACTACTCGTGGGTCAGCTTCGGGTTGCGCCCACAGGCCCGCTTCCACGACGGGCGGCCGATCACGCCGGAGGACGTTATCTTCTCGATGGAGGCGCTGAAGAAGGCCAACATCCGCTATGCGCAGTTCTACAAGGATGTCGTCCGCGGGGAGAAGATCGGGCCGCACGAGGTGAAGTTCCACTTCGCCGGACCGGGCAACAAGAAGCTGCCCCAGCAGGTCGCCGGGCTGCCGGTGCTGCCAAAGCACTACTGGGAGAGCCGGGACCTTTCCAAGACGACGCTGGAGCCGCCGTTGGGCTCGGGACCGTACCGAATAAAGGAGGTCGATCGCGGCCGCTCGATCACCTACGAGCGCGTGGCCGACTACTGGGCGAAGGATCTGCCCGTCAACAAGGGGCAGTGGAACTTCGACGTCCTGCGCATCGACTACTTCCGCGAGCGCACGGCTGCATTCGAGGCCTTCAAGGCCGGCAATATCGACTACTGGTACGAGAACACAGCGAAGTCCTGGGCGACCGAGTACGGGTTTCCCGCGGTAAAGCGCGGTCTCGTGGAAGTGCTGCGTCTGCCCCACCAGCGCCCCACGCCGATGCAGGCCTTCGCCATCAACCAGCGGCGCGCGCAGTTCCAGGACGTCCGCGTTCGCGAAGCGCTGAACCTCGCCTTCAACTTCGAGGAGATGAACGAGCAGCTCCTCTATTCCGCCTACATCAGGACGCCCAGCTACTTCGAGAACTCGGTGCGCAAGGCGACGGGACTGCCGCAGGGACGGGAAAGAGCGCTGCTCGAGGAAGCGCGAAAAATCGCTCCGGAGGGTGTGCCCGGCGTCGTTTTCGAGCGGGAATTCAAGCAGCCAGTCGGCGGCAGCCCGACACAGCACAGGCGCAATCTGGCAGCAGCCTCCAAGTTGTTGCGCGAGGCGGGCTACACGTTAGCGGGCACGCAACTGCGCAGCGCCCAGGGCCAGCCGCTGAAAATCGAGTTCCTGCTCAACTCGCCGTCGTTCGAGCGGCACACACAGAACTACAGCGCCGACCTGAGGAAACTCGGCATCGAGACGAGCATCCGGGTCGTGGACTCCGCGCAATACCAGCAGCGGGTGCGGACATTCGACTTCGACCTGATCGTCTCGGTGATCCCCCAGAACTCCGCACCGGGTAACGAGCAGCGCCTTTACTGGTCGAGCGAGTTCGCCGACCGGGAGGGCAACGTGAACGTCATCGGCGTGAAGAACAAGGCCGTCGACTTCCTCGTCGAGAAGATCGTCTTCGCCAAGGACGGCGACGAGCTAAATACCGCGGCGCGAGCGCTCGACCGGGTGCTGCTGTGGAACCATTATGTCGTCGCGCAATGGAACTATCCGTTCGATCGCATGGCCTTCTGGGACAAGCTGGGACGGCCAGAGCGCATGCCCTCGCAAAACCCGTCCTTCGAGCGTGTGTGGTGGCTCGACGCGGAAAAGGAAGCGGCGCTGGCGGTCCAGCGCGCGAAATAGATCGGGGGACGAAAGGGCGTGCTCCTCGAGCATCGCCCTACCGATGCCCCACCTCTCGATACCCGCGCACTCGATACCCAGACCCTCGATACCCAGCTGGGCCATACGCGATGGCAGTAAGCCGTCAAAGCTGCGAGACTGATCAGGACTGGCTCGACAGGACGCCCGATTCGCGTCGGCGTCCGCTTCACCGAACAAGGATCGACGCATGGCAGCCTACCTCGTCAAGCGCCTGCTCCTGATGATACCGACACTGCTCGGCATCATGCTGATCAGCTTCACCATCATCCAGTTCGCACCCGGCGGACCGGTGGAGCGGGTCATCGCACAGCTCACTGGCACCGACGCTGGGGCTACATCGCGCATCGGCGGTGGGGGGAGCGACATCGCCGGGCAGACATCGGGCAGCCTGCAGGCCGGCAGCGATGCAGGAACCTCGTCATACCGCGGCGCACAAGGGCTGGACCCGGAGTTCATCCGCCAACTCGAGCGGCAATTCGGCTTCGACAAGCCCGCGCACGAGCGCTTCCTTCTGATGATGAAAAGCTACCTGATGTTCGACTTCGGCAAGAGCTACTTCCGTGACGTCAGCGTGCTGGAACTGATCAAGGAAAAACTGCCGGTCTCGATCTCGCTCGGCATCTGGATGACGCTGCTCACCTACCTCATCTCGATTCCGCTCGGCATCCGCAAGGCCGTCAAAGACGGCGAACGCTTCGATGTCTGGACGAGCGGCTTCCTCGTCGTGGGCTACGCCATACCGGGCTTTCTCGTCGCGGTGCTGCTGCTCGTCCTCTTCGCGGGCGGCTCGTTCGTGCAATGGTTTCCTTCGCGCGGGCTGCATTCGGAAGCCTATGCGAGCTACACGTTCACGCAATGCGCCACCTCGTTCGGATGCGTCGCGGACTACTTCTGGCATCTGGTGCTGCCTTTGACGGCGATGGCGCTGGCGTCCTTCACGACGATGACGTTCCTCACCAAGAACTCGTTCCTCGACGAGATCCGCAAGCAATATGTCCTGACCGCGCGGGCAAAAGGGCTCAGCGAGGGCAAGGTGCTCTACGGGCACGTATTCCGTAACGCGATGCTGCTCGTGATCGCGGGGTTTCCCGGCGCGTTCGTCGGCGCGTTCCTGGGCAGCTCGCTGCTGATCGAGACGATATTCTCGCTCGACGGCCTGGGCCTGCTGGGGTTCGAATCGATCATCAACCGCGACTATACGGTGGTGTTCGCCACGTTGTACATCTTTTCGCTGGTGGGGCTCGTGGTGCATCTCATCACCGATTTCACCTACACACTGGTCGATCCACGCATCGACTTCGAGAGCCGGGAGGCTTGAGGCGATGAACGACGCCAGCAACACTCCCGGTGCGGGCACGACGAAGTCCGCCACCATCGACCCCGCAATGCGCAGCGGCTTTCTCGGGCGCAGGATCGAAGCCTTTCGGGCAAAGCTCGCCACGCCGATCTGGCAGCGGCGGTGGCAGGCATTCAAGGCCAACAAGCGCGGCTATTTCTCTCTGAAGCTTTTCATCGGTATCTTCATCGTCAGCATGTGCGCGGAGCTGGTCGCCAACGACAAGCCGATCATCGCCCGCTACAAGGGTGAGATGCTGGTTCCCGTGCTGGTCGACTATCCAGAGGAAAAGTTCGGCGGGTTCCTTGCCATCACCGACTACAAGGATCCCGTGATCAGAGAGGAGATCGAGGCGAACGGCTGGATGCTGTGGCCGCCGATCCGCTACTCGTACTCGTCGATCAACAAGGACTATCCGCGCATCAAGAGCGCGGAGGACCGCTGCCTGGGGTTTCCAGCACCACCCTACTGGGCGACGCGAGCCGCGTATTGCGAGACACCGGCCGATCAGCTCCAGCGCTTCCACGAAATCGGCAACCGCAACTGGCTCGGCACGGACGATCAGGGCCGCGACGTCGTCGCGCGCGTAATCTATGGCCTCAGGATTTCACTACTGTTCGGCCTTATACTGACGATCATCTCGGCAGCTATCGGGGTGACGGCTGGCGCCGTGCAAGGCTATTTCGGCGGCTGGGTCGATCTCGTATTCCAGCGCTTCCTCGAGATCTGGTCCTCGATACCCTACCTGTACGTGCTGATCATCATCTCGTCGGTGCTGGTGCCGGGCTTCTGGACGCTACTCGGCGTGCTCTTGCTGTTCCAGTGGGTGAGCCTCGTCGGTGTGGTACGCGCCGAGTTCCTGCGCGGACGCAATTTCGAATACATCACGGCTGCCAAGGCATTGGGCCTCAGCGATTGGAAGATCATGTTCAAGCACCTGCTGCCCAACGCGATGGTGGCGACGCTGACGTTCCTGCCGTTCAAGCTGTCCGCGTCGATCACGGCGCTGACCGCGCTGGACTTTCTGGGTCTCGGCCTGCCGCCCGGCTCACCCTCCCTCGGCGAGCTGCTCGCGCAGGGCAAGGCCAACCTGCAGGCGGTGTGGCTCGCGATGACGGCGTTCGTGTCGCTCGCCGTGATCCTGTCGCTCCTGATATTCATCGGCGAGGCCGTGCGCGATGCGTTCGACCCACGCAAGACGTTCAAGTGAGGTGGCTGCCATGACCACCGAAAATCTCGTCAATGTGCGCAACCTGTCGGTCGACTTCCGAGCTGGAACCGCCGTGAGCCACGCGGTGAAGGGCGTATCGTTCACGATCGCGCGCGGGGAGACGGTCGCGCTCGTGGGCGAATCCGGCTCGGGCAAGACGGTCTCGGCCCTTTCGATCCTGCGACTGCTCAACTATCCGGCAGCGTCCCATCCCGGCGGCGAGATCTATTTCGCCGGCCGGAACCTGCTTGCGGCGAGCGAAGCGGAGATGCGCGAGATCCGCGGCCGGCGCATCTCGATCATATTCCAGGAGCCGATGACCTCGCTCAACCCGCTGCACACCATCGAGCGGCAGGTCAGCGAGATCCTTCAGATTCACCGCGGGCTCGATGAAAAGGCAGCGCGAGTGAGAACTCTCGAGCTTCTGGAAAAGGTCGGCATCAGGGAGCCCGAGAAGCGGCTTTCGGCCTACCCCCATCAGCTGTCGGGCGGGCAACGCCAGCGCGTCATGATCGCGCTCGCGCTGGCCAACGAGCCCGACCTTCTGATCGCGGACGAGCCGACGACGGCGCTCGACGTGACCATCCAGGCGCAGATACTCGCCCTGCTCGAAAGTCTTCAGCGCGAACTCGGCATGGCCATGCTGCTGATCACGCACGATCTCGGCATCGTGCGAAAAATGGCCGACCGGGTCTACGTGATGAAGTCGGGCGAGGTCGTCGAGAACGGTCCCGCCGAGCGCGTTTTCACGGAGCCTTCCCACGCCTACACGCGTCACCTTCTCAACGCGGAGCCGAAGGGCAAGGCGATCCCCGAGGACCCGAGCGCGCCCGTGGTGCTGGAGACGAAGGACCTGAAGATCTGGTTCCCGATAAAGCGCGGGCTGCTGCGGAAAACCGTCGATCACATCAAGGCGGTGGACGGCATCTCGCTGACGCTGCGGGCTGGGCAGACGCTCGGTGTCGTCGGCGAATCCGGCTCGGGCAAGACAACGTTGGGTCTGGCCATACTCCGCCTGATCCAGTCGGACGGACCGATCGTCTACATGGGCCAGCGCATCGACGGCTTGAAGGGCAAGGAGATGCGGCCGCTGCGACGCGACATGCAGATCGTCTTCCAGGACCCTTACGGATCGCTCAGCCCGCGGCTGTCGGTCAGCCAGATCATAGAGGAAGGTCTGACGATCCTGACGCCGGAGCTCGGCGCGGACGAGCGGCGCGCGCGCGTCGGCCAGGCGCTGACCGAGGTGGGGCTCGACCCGCAGGCGCAGGACCGCTACCCGCACGAGTTCTCGGGCGGCCAGCGCCAGCGCATCGCGATTGCGAGGGCCATGGTGCTGGAGCCCAAGCTCGTGATGCTCGACGAGCCGACGAGCGCGCTCGACATGAGCGTGCAGGCGCAGATCGTCGATCTCTTACGCGACCTACAGCGCAAGCGCGGCTTGGCGTACATGTTCATCAGTCACGACCTGAAGGTTGTTCGTGCGCTGTCGAACCATGTCATCGTGCTGCGCAACGGCAAGGTGGTCGAGGAGGGGCCGGCGGACCAGATCTTCGAGCAGCCGCAGACTGCCTACACCAAGGCCCTGCTGGCGGCCGCGCTGAACCTCGAGGTGGCGCACGCCACGGCTGTCGCGACGTGAGGGCCCCGCCGTCTCAGCGCCCCGCGACGCGCGCGATGCCGTCGAACAAGCGCAAGATCTCGGCGGCCAGGATCCCCTTTTCGATGATCGGGCCGTAGCCGGAATCGGCGGCGAGGTGCTCGATGCGCAGGTTTCTCGGCCGGAAAATGCGCGGGAGATCGTCGCGCGACACGCCATAGACCACGCGCCGGAGCCTCGCCTGGAATATGGCTGCAGCGCACATTAAACACGGCTCGTTCGTGCAAAAGATGGTGCAGTCATCGAGAATGTTCGTGCCGAGCGCACGGCAGGCGTCGTTCACTGCATGAAGCTCGGCGTGCGCCAGCACCGTTCGCTCCGCGGCCTCGCGACAACGATTGCGCGAGACGACGCCTCTGGGAGAGACCACGACAGCACCGATCGGCAATTCTCCATGACGCTGCGCCTCGATAGCCTCCTCGATGGCAATACGCATGTATTCCTGGTCGGTGATCATTGTTGTCCGATGTGGTGGCGCGGCTCATGACCGGAACGAGAGCCTGCCCGATGCAGGAGCGTCGAGCAACTTGATGGCCGTCGTGGGGCCATCCCTTGGAGCAGCCGACCGATCCATCCTGCCAACCTCCGGAGTGGGAGGGCCGGCACGATCAGCAAGGGCTGTATATCGATGCGGCTCACGGTATGCCATCGGTGCTCAGGCCTGCGACGTCCGGCGAGGCTGCGAGTGCCTGGCCGATCTCAGCGGCAACCGGGTCGGCGGGGTCGTACTTGTTCCGTCCCATCAGCTTGTCGGCCATCGACCGCATCTTCTCGAGCGCTACGTGTGCCTCGCGCGGCGAGGTCCCGTCATCCTCGATAGAGCAGGCGCACAGATATCGCGCGCCCTGGTGCGAGACGGAGAAGTCCCAGCCGTGGTCCTCGGCCCAGACCGCCGAGGCATCGAAACCAGCCGCGGACAAGCGGCTAGCGAGCCACGTCGCCAGAGCATGGCCGGCGATACCGTTGACGTTCTGCGCCAGCGTCGCCGTGTCGTCGGCGAAGCTGCTGGTCTCGAACACATAGTGCGGGCCGGACATGGCGAAGCTCTCTCGCGGCAATCAGGGCCTCGACGCCAGCCGAGCGGCCGCGCCCACCGCGAAGGCCATAGACAGCACGCACGCGGCATCGCCCGGCCACCGGCAGGGTCAACCTATCGCAACCGGGATATCAAATCCTTACGACGCGAATGTTGTTGGTCGTACCAATGGTCGCGAAGGGAATGCCGGCGATGATGACGATGCGCTCGCCGGGCTTGGCGATGCCGCTCGACAAGGCATGCTGCTTCGCGCTCTCCACCATATCGTCATAGGTGTGGATCTCATCAGTCGGGATCGAATGCGTGCCCCACAAGAGGACGAGCCTGCGCGCCACGGCCGGGCTCGAAGACAGCGAGAGGATCGGCACCTGCGGACGCTTTCTGGCCGCGCGCATCGAGGTGGTACCGCTGCCGGTGTAGGCGACGATGGCGGCGGCGCCGATAGCGTCGGCCACATCGGCGGCGGCCGCGGCTATGGCGTGCGCAGTCGAATGCTCTGGCGTGGGCTCTATGGCTTCGATGATCGAGCGGTAGAGCTTATGGCCCTCGGTTTGCGTGATTATGCGATCCATCATCGCCACGGCCTCCACCGGATAGTCGCCCGAGGCGGATTCGGCGGACAGCATCACCGCGTCAGCGCTATCGTAGATCGCGGTTGCCACGTCGGACGCCTCGGCGCGGGTCGGGGTCGGCACCTTGATCATCGACTCCAGCATCTGGGTCGCCACGATCACGGGCTTGGCTGCCTGACGGCAGATGCGGATCAACTCCTTCTGGCGGCCCGGTACGTCCTCGGGCGGGATCTCCACGCCGAGGTCGCCACGCGCCACCATAACGCCGTCGACCAGCGGGACTATATCTTCGATCCGGTCGAGCGCGGCGGGCTTCTCGATCTTGGCCATGATCGCGGCTCTGCCCTTGACGAGCCCCTGCGCCTCGATCACGTCGGAAGCACGCTGCACGAAGGACAGCGCCACCCAGTCGACACCGAGCGAGAGGCCGAAGGCGAGATCGCGGCGATCCTTCTCGGTGAGCGGCGAGATGGGCAAGTCCGTATCGGGCAAGTTCACTCCCTTGCGGTCCGACAACATGCCGCCGACGACGACACGAGCATCGAAGTAGTCGTCGCCACAGCCGGTGCAGGTGAGCCGCAGCTTGCCGTCGTCGATCATCACGGTGTGGCCCGGCATGATGTTCTTGACAACTTCCGGGTGCGGCATCGGCACCCGGCTCGCGTCACCGGGCTCGGCGCCGAGCTGGAAACGCACCGTCTTGCCGATCTCGAGCTTGACCGCCCCGCCCTTGATCGTACCGACGCGGATCTTGGGACCCTGCAGGTCCTGCAGGATGCAGATCGGATGACCGAGTTCCTTTTCCAGGCCGCGAATGATGTCGAAGCGTGCCTTGTGGTCCTCGTGCGTGCCGTGGCTGAAATTGAGGCGGAACACGTCGGCGCCGGCGATGGCCAATTTGCGGATCATCTCCGGGCTGGAGCTGGCGGGCCCAAGCGTGGCGACTATTTTGGCCTTGCGATTGCATCTCATGTCACTTCTCCAGCCCGATCCATTTGGATTACCTGAGGTATTTGCGGGAGGGAGCGCCCGATCGCAAGGATCATCTCGCCGCCCATACATGACGAACCGCGCATTATCATGACGGGCAGCGGGCGGGGCATACGGCGCGGTAGCGCCAGAACACGGCGCGGTCGCGTTTTATTGAATGCATACAGTCCACTACCCGCGGCCTGAGCGTCCGACGGGCGTTGCCTGCCTGTCGCACAGCCACTATATGCCAGCTGTGTTCACGATCGGCCTGCCAGCCGGTCATCGTCAAGCCGCCGAATCAGAGGCTGCTATCGATCGAGGAACTTCGCGCATGACCCGAATGCCCACCCTTTACGTCTCGCATGGCTCCCCCAATCTGGCGCTGACACCCGATACGCCGGCCTACAAGTTCCTTGGCGGCATTGCCACCGGGCTGCCCAGACCGAAGGCGCTACTGGTCGTGTCGGCGCACTACTCGACGCGCTCCCCGACGGTCGCGACCGCGAAGCAGCCACCCATGATCTACGACTTCGGCGGCTTTGCTCCACGACTCTACGAGTTCGACTACCCGGCGCCGGGTGCTCCGGAGATATCGCGGCGTGCGGCCGAGCTTCTCGAGGCAAAGGGGCTGCCGGTGGCGGAGGACAGGACACGCGGATACGACCATGGCGTATGGGTGCCGCTGCACATCATGTACCCGGATGCCGACGTGCCCATCGGGCAAGTCTCCATGCAGCCGCTAGAGGACGCACGCCATCACTACGCGCTCGGCCAAGCGCTCGCGCCGCTGCGCGACGAAGGGGTGCTGATCATCGCGTCCGGCTCGATGACGCACAATCTTCGTGCGATCCAGCGCGATGCGCTCTACGGCAAGCCGCCGGCATGGGTGTCCGACTTCACCGGGTGGATGCACGACCGCCTCGTCGCCGGAGATCGCGAGGCGGTGCTCGACGCCATCGACATCGCGCCGGGAGCGCAGGCGAACCACCCTTATGACGACCATCTGCTGCCGCTGTTCGTGGCGATGGGCGCCTCTTCCCCCGACGAGCCGATCGAGCGCATGCACGAGAGCTACGAATACGGCGTGCTGGCGATGGACACCTATCGCTTCGGTGCTTGAGACTTTTTCTGCGAGGGCGAGAGACATGCCATTCGATATCATCTCGAGCGAGCCCATCGTCCGCATGACGGCATTCGCTGCCGTGCTCGGCACGATGGCGCTCGTGGAGGCACTGCTGCCGCGCCGACCGCGACCGTTCGGCCGGAAGCGGCGCTGGCCGGCCAATCTCGGGCTGATCCTGGTCTCGTCGGCGCTGATCAAGCTGATCTTTCCGCTGACGGCGGTGGCGTTCGCGATGTGGTGCGAGGCGCGCGGCATCGGTCTCCTCAATGTCGTCAGCGTCTCGGCCTGGGTCGCGGTGCCGCTGAGCGTGATGCTGCTCGATCTCGCCATCTACGCGCAGCACATCGTGTTCCATCACGTGCCGATACTGTGGCGGCTGCATCGGATGCACCATGCCGACCTCGAGTTCGACGTGACGACGGGGATACGGTTCCATCCCGTCGAGATGATCCTGTCGATGGCGATCAAGTTTGCAGTTATCGCAGTGCTCGGCGCGCCAGCACTCGGCGTGCTCGCCTTCGAGGTGCTGCTCAATGCGACGGCGCTGTTCAGCCACTCGAACGCCAAGCTGCCGTTGGGGCTCGACCGCGGACTGCGGCTCATCGTCGTAACGCCGGACATGCACCGGGTGCACCATTCCGACGTGCCATACGAGACGCACTCGAATTTCGGCTTCTGCCTGCCGTGGTGGGACAGGCTGTTTCGCACTTATCGCGACCAGCCGGCGGCAGGCCACGACGCCATGACGATCGGGTTGCCTATCCTGCGCGATCCCGCGGAGCTGCGTATCGACCGCCTCATCACGCAGCCGTGGCGCGTCGCGAAGTAAAGGGGCTGAGCAAGGGACGAGCGACCGGCCGCCTCACGCCGCCGCCTTGTCCAATAACGCAAGCAGCCCTTTAAGGATATCGACTGGAGGTGGCGGGCACCCTGGGATCGACAGATCGACGGGAATGACCGCTGAAACAGGTCCGACGCACGCAGGGCTGCCGGCGAACACGCCACAATCGACACCGCAATCTCCCACGGCCACGACCCATTTCGGATCGGGCGTCGCCTGATAGGTGCGCTCGAGGGCGGTGCGCATATTCCACGTCACCGGCCCGGTCACGAGCAGAACGTCGGCATGGCGTG
This sequence comes from Devosia equisanguinis, assembly GCA_945862355.1. Taxonomy (GTDB): domain Bacteria; phylum Pseudomonadota; class Alphaproteobacteria; order Rhizobiales; family Hyphomicrobiaceae; genus CAMDPA01. Next base: position 14,148 of record CAMAYR010000092.1, read on the forward strand.
GGGAGGCGACGAAGCGCAGTCCGAAACGCTCGACGTCGTAGACGGGATTGTTGAGCGCCTGGATCTCCAGCTCGCAGCCATTGCAGGAGCCCGCATCGACTTCGCGGATCGACAGCGAGCGGCCGAGGCGGCGGCGTGCGCGCTCCCCCAAGCCTACAGCAAGCTCATGCAGCATCGCATCGGGCACGGCCGGCGTGTCGATCACGGCGGGGCCGCGCAGCAGGGCGTCGAGCAGTAGTCTGCGCATGATCTCAACTCAGCTGTCGTGGCCCGAGTAGGAGCAGTTGAACGATTTGTTGCAGAGCGGGAAGTCGGCGACGATGTTGCCTTCGATCGCTGCCTCGAGAAGCGGCCACTGGAACCATGATGCGTCACGTGCATGGAGCCGGGCAACATGGCCGCTCTCGTCGAGACGCAAGGATAGGAACAGATCGCCGCGAAATGCCTCGACCAGCGCTGCGGCTTCGCACGGCTTCATCGGTGGCGGCGGCGCCATCACCGGGCCTTCGCGCATGGCGTCGAGAAGCTGTCGGACTATCGCCCTGCTTGCCGCGATCTCCTCGATCCTGATCCAGACGCGGGCATCGACGTCGCCGGCCTCGCGGCGTGGAACTGCGAAAGTCACGGCGCTGTAGGGCGCATAAGGGAAAGCGGCGCGAGCGTCGAAGGTGCGGCCGGACGCGCGGCCGACATATCCGCCCGCCGCGAAACGCCTAGCAAGCGCGGGGGCTACGATGCCGGTCGTGACCACACGGTCGGCCAGCGAGGGCATATCGTCGTAGATGCGCACGACCTCGGCGAAACCGCGCTCCACGCGCGCGAGCAGGTCAACGATACTTGCGGCGGCGTCCGGTGCGAGATCGCATGCGAGACCACCAGGCACGATCCGATCCATCATCAGGCGATGGCCGAAGCATTGTGAGGCGGTGCGCAAGATATCCTCGCGCAACAGCATGCAGCGCGCCTGAATGGCGACGACGCTGGCGTCGTTGCAGATGGCACCGACGTCGTTGACATGATGCGACAAGCGCTCGAGCTCGGCCATCACGCCGCGCAACAGCACCGCGCGCGGCGGCGGCGTCCAGCCCAGTGCTGCCTCGACAGCGAGGGCAAAGGCATAAGCGTATGCGACAGTGCTATCGCCCGAGATGCGCGAGACGATGCGGCCAGCACGCGCCAGATCGGCACCGACGCACAACGCTTCGATGCCCTTGTGGACATAGCCGAGCCGCTCCTCCAGGCGCACGACAACCTCGCCGTTCGCAGTGAAGCGGAAGTGGCCCGGCTCGATGATGCCTGCATGGACGGGACCAACGGGGATCTGGTGCAGCCCCTCGCCCTCGACGGGGAGAAATGCGTAGGCGTGCGAGGCCGCCACTGCGCCAGGGCCACGGCCCCTCGGCGGCGCCGGCCAAGCTCCATGGTCGAGCCAGGCACGACCGTCAGGCAGACCTTCCGGCGTGGTGCCGTGAAGATCGCGCATGGCGCGCTCCAGCCGGATGGCGGGGGCGTGAACACGGCCCACGCTCGGATACGCGCCGTTGCGTGTGGGCAGCGTGATGATGACGCGCAGGCGAGACGACACATCGGCAAGCGCCATGCGCACGTCTGTGCCGTCCGCCCACAGCGCGAGCAAATCATGCTCGCTGGCTGCCGCGGCTTCGGAGGCCGCGATCCACGTCGCCTCGTCGACGGAAACGCGCACGAAGCCGTCGGTATCGGCGGGATGACGGGCGGCGATGTCGACGAGGCTGGCGGCGTTGGTCATCCCAAGAGCTCCGCGGCACGCTTCAACCAGACGACGAGGCTCGGCGGCAGGTAGAGCCCCGCAACCAGCACGAGGGCCAGATGCGCTACCAGTGGCACCATCGAAGCCTCCATCTGGTGGGCTGGGCCGCGCGGCTCGCCGAAGATCACGTCCTGCAGGCGAAGCAATAGCGCGCCGAAGCCGATAACGAGGCCGGTCGCCGCAATCAGCGCGAGTACGGGCTCGCGGGCGAACGTGGTCGTCAGGATCAGGAACTCGCTGACAAAGACGCCGAACGGCGGCAAGCCGGCGATGGCGACGACACCGGCGGCGAGACCGAACGCGAGGCCTGGATGCGTGACACTGAGCCCGCCGATGTCGGCAAGGCGCTGCGTGCCCTTGACCTGTGCCACATGGCCGACAGCGAAGAAGATCGCCGATTTGGTGAGGCTGTGCATCGCCATGTGCAGCAGGCCTGCGAAGTTGGCGAGCGGACCACCCATGCCGAATGCGAACGTTATGAGCCCCATGTGCTCGATCGAGGAGTAGGCGAACAGCCGCTTGATGTCGCGGCGCTGGTAGAGCATGAGCGCTGCAAACAGCAGCGAGGACAGCCCGAGCACGATCATCACGGGGCCAGGCCGGATGGCGCCGGGATTGGCCGCAATGATCATCTTGAAACGCAGTAACGCGAACAGCGCCACATTGAGCAGAAGACCCGAAAGCACGGCCGAGATCGGCGTGGGACCCTCGGCATGGGCATCGGGCAGCCAGGCGTGCATCGGCGCCAGGCCGACCTTCGTGCCGTAGCCGATGAGCAGGAATACGAATGCGAGGTTCAGCAAGGCCGGGTCGAGCTGGGGCGCTGCCTCGAGCAGGCGGCTCCACGTCATCGCAGGCAAACCTTCGCCCACGACGGGCTGGCCGGCGAGGTAGACGAGGATCGTGCCGAAGAAAGCGAGAGAGATGCCGACGCTGCCCAGGATGAAATACTTCCAGGCGGCTTCGAGCGCGGCGGGTGTCCGGTAAAGGCCGACCATCACGACGGTGATGAGGGTTGCCAACTCCAGGCCCACCCAGAGCAGGCCGATGTTGTTGGCGACGAGCGCGAGGCCCATCGCCGCCATCATGGCCTGAAACATCGCGTGGTAGAAGCGCACGAACGGCAGTGTGAGGCGGCCATGCGCGATCTCGTGGCCGATGTAGCTCGCGCTGAAGACCGAGGCAGTAAAGCCAACCAGCGCGTTCAAGACGATGAAGCAGATGTTGAGATCGTCGACGATCAAGAGGTCGCCGCGCTCGCGCGGGACGAAAAGCAGTGCGAGGCTCGCTGCAAACGTCGCCAGCGAGGCCAGCGCATTCAGCCAGGATGAGGCCCGGTAGCCAGGTACGACCGCCAGCACCAGGGCGGAAACGGCCGGAATGGCCACGATCGCGCTGGCACCTGGGGTCATCGGCGGTCCCCCCGCGCCGTATCCAGCGTACCGACGTCCACGCTGTCGAAGCGCTCGCGAATACGGAAGACGAAGACCGAGAACACGAGCAGAACTATGACCACTGAGAATGCGACGCTGATCTCCACGACCAGGGGCATACCGCGCGCGCCGGTCGCGGCTAGAATGAGGCCGTTCTCGATCGACATGAAGCCGACGACCTGGGATACGGCGTTGCGCCTTGTGATCATCATCAGGAAGCCGAGCAGCAATACGGCGAGCGCGAGCGCCAGCCCCTCACGCGTGAACGAGGGCGCGGCCTTCGTCACTTTCAGCACCAGCATCAGCGAGAGCGCAGTGAGGCCGAGGCCGATCAGCATCGTCAGGCCGATGTTGACCACCTTCTCCACCTCGCGGTGGATGCCGAGCCGCGTCACA
>CAMAYR010000093.1 GCA_945862355.1 Devosia equisanguinis
ACGGCGGGGCGCACCATCGCCTGCGTACTGTCGGGCGGCAACATCGATCCCGCGCTGCTGGGCGAGATCGTGACCGAGCAGCCCGCACCCTCGTTCGGCTCCTGAGGGGCGGGATCGAACGTGGCATCAGCGAGCGCGACAAGCGGCGGCTGGGGATTGCGCCTGTCGGTATTTTTCGGCGCCCTGTTCCTCATCCACGGCGTGAACCTCACTTACCTGCCGGTATGGTTGGAGGGGCGCGGTTTGTCCCCGGCGGAGATCGGGCTTGCATCCTCCGCGCCGATGCTGATGCGGATCGCAGTGACGCCTGCCGTCGCGTTCATGGCCGACCGTGCCGCACTGCATCGCGAGATCATCATCGCAGCGTGCGTCGGCGCGCTGTTGCTGATGGTGGCGTTGCATTCTGCCGGTAGCGTTCTGGTCGTAATCGTGCTCGTCGTTCTCGTGCAGATGGCGCTGCAGACCGTGATGCCGCTCGCCGACACCGTCACGATGGCAGCCGTCAAGGAGCGGGGGCTGGATTACGGCCGTATCCGGCTGTGGGGATCGCTGACCTTCATCCTGGCGAGCTACGTGGCGGGTTGGGCGGTCGCGCGCGAAGGCGCCGAAGCGGTTCTCTACCTGACGATCGCGGCCGCGGGCCTGACGGTCGCCGCAGCGATCTGGCTGCCGCGGGCGGAGGCTTCGCGCGGCCCGCGCCTGACGTTTGCCGATGCCGTTGAGCTGGTGAAAGGACGTACCTTCCTGCTTTTCCTCGTCACGGCTGGTGCCATCCAGGCCTCGCATGCCGTGCTGTACGTGTTCGGCGTAATCCACTGGCGCAGCCAGGGACTGTCGGCGGGCTACATCGCCACGCTGTGGGCGATCTCCGTCCTGGCGGAGATTGCTCTGTTCTGGGCCGCGCGCTGGTTGCAGGGGTACGGCCCGGTACGCCTGATGATGCTTGGGGCAGCCGCGGGTCTCGTCCGCTGGCTGGCGATGGCATTCGATCCCGCGCCGTACTGGCTCGTACCGTTGCAGATCCTGCATGCCGGCACGTTCGCGGCCTCTCATCTGGGCGCCATGCTGTGGATCGGCGCGCGTGTGCCGGCTGCCACCGCGGGTACGGCCCAGGCGCTGCTGTCGACGTTCACCGCCGGTATCGCCATGAGTGCGGCCATGCTCGTTGCGGGCCTGCTCTACGCGGCCTTCGCTGGTCGCGCGTATCTTGCGATGGTTGTCGCGTGCGGCTTGGGGCTGGTTGCCGGGCTCGCGCTAGCACGGCTCGAGCGGCGCGAGGCAACCTGATCGAGCAGGCGTGGCATTCGTCTGGCTTGGCTACGGGCTTGCCCCAGGGCTTGGTCAGCGGCTCAGCGGAGCCCCTCGATATAGGACTGCGTCTCGTCGAGTAGCGCCTTGATCCGCACCAGCAGCGCCGCGCGTTCTGGACGGTCGTGGCCTGCGCGCTCGGCCTGCTCCGCCGCGCGACCGACCTCGAAAGCGCCCACCGCGCGGGCGGAGCCTTTGAGGGTGTGCGCTGCGATGTGCCAGGACTTGGCGTCGGCTGCCGCGACCAGATCCGCGAACGTGCTGGGCGCCTGACCCGCGAACAGCTGCAGGACCTCGATTTCGAGGGGGCGGCTGCCCATCGTGTAGCGGCCGAGGTGGGCATGGTCGATCGGGCACGCCGCCTCCGCGACGACGGCACCGGCTGACAGTCCGTGCATGAGGCCTCCTCGAAACCGGTTTTCTGGGAAACAGAGTAGGCAGCAGCGGTTGAAAAGCCCTTATTGCAGCCGTGGCGGTTTATGATTGCCCCGACATTTCTGCAATGGTCGGCAGCGACCACATCAACGCCGTCCTGGCCCGCGAAGACGTGCCGTTCGCTTGCAACGAGGGGCCCGGGGCCCGTTCTGATCGCCTCGGGGGGCTGGACGGGACGGCGGCTGTCCCCTTGATGCAGGGGTTATGGTCGTTCTGGAGCTTTGTCCGCCCGTCTCCGCGCGGTTTGGCGATCCCTATGATTCTGATGGAAAGTTCCTTGCGTTTACGGAGTATCAACCTTTCTTTTGCCTTAAAGGGATCGATAACTGTTGGGGATACGACTCGGCGCGCGCTGCGAGGCGATTGCACACGAGGCGTTGGGAGTACATTGTGTCTGAGAGTTTGTCTGAAGGCCGTTTTGGCTTGCGCCACCTTTCGGGTAGGCGGCCGGAGGGGCGGGGTGGGTTGCAGCGCAGCGTGGCGTCGAGTGCCGGTGCCGCGGCTGGTGCTGCGTCCGCGCCTGTCCAGGGGATTACGAGCTGGCGTATGGCGCAAGACCAGACCAGGAAAGACGAGAGTCTCGATCTGATTGCCGAACTCCGGCGAACGATCGAGGCCGCCGGTTCGGATCAGACAGCTTCGCTGTCCGATGTCGCTGGTGCGCCGCCGCCTTTGCCGGTAGCTGCAGCGCTGCCGGAGCTTCCGCCGCAATTCTTGAGCAGCAATGCGTCCGCCGTAGCAGCTGCGGCATCGGCCATGCCGCCGTCCCTGCCGATGGCACTGCCGCCGCCTCTGGACGTCGCGGTCTCGCCACCACCACTGGAGGCTGGGTTTCCCGTCCTTCAGGCAGGGGGGCGAGTGAAAGGTTCGTCGAAAGCCAAGCCGCAGCCAGCCGCGTCCAAGCCCGCCTCGATCATGCCCGAGCCGGGCGAGGCGGACGCTGGCGATGTGGACGAGGGCTCTCACCAGGCCGGGAGAAAACCCGAGCGCCGCGCAGCCAAGCGCCGCTCTGCGATGCCCTCGCGCGACCAGATCGCCGCGAACGACGATGCCCCCTCGATTGGCGGCCTCATCTATGCCCTGAACCAGAAGCCCTCGCGGCGGCCCTTCAGTATCGCCACCTTCGCAAGTCTCGGTTGGGCGGTCGTCACGCTTGGTTTCGCGGCCTTCTTCTGGGGCAACGACATCATCGCCGGTGCTGGCCTGAAGGCCTTCCTCGGCCGCCCCGAGTTGCTGACCCTTGTTGCGACGCTACTCGGCCCGATCGCTCTGATGTTCGCGCTCGCCGTCATCTCCTATCGTGCCGAGGAGATGCGGCTGCGCTCGAGCGCCATGACCGAGGTGGCCGTGCGCCTTGCCGAGCCGGACCGCATGGCAGAGCAGTCGGTCGCCTCGCTCGGCCAGGCCGTGCGCCGCCAGGTCTCGTTCATGAACGACGCGGTGGCTCAGGCGATCGGCCGGGCCGGCGAGTTGGAGGCCCTCGTCCACAACGAGGTCTCCAATCTCGAGCGCTCCTACCAGGACAACGAGCAGAAGATCCGCTCTCTGATCAAGGAGCTTTCGGGCGAGCGCAACGAGTTGTTCTCGACGTCTGAGCGGGTGGCAGGAACCCTGCGATCGCTCGGCAGCGACGTGCCGGCGCTGATCGAAACGCTGTCGAACCAGCAGATCAAGCTCGCCAAGATCATCGAAGGCGCAGGACAGAATCTCACGCAACTCGAAACCGCGATCGCGACGCAAGCCGGCAATCTCGAGACCGTCGTCGGTGAGCGGACCGAGCGGTTGAGCCATGTTCTGTCCGATTATACTCACGCGTTGTCGAGCGATCTCGATCAGCGGATGGAGGCCATCGGCACGACGATCGCCTCGCGCACGGGCGATCTGCAACTCGTGTTCGAGGAGTACACGCGCGCGCTCGACACGACGCTGGGCCAGCGTGCCGAAACGTTCGGCGTCCAGCTCGTCGAGCACACCGAGGCCATCGACCGCTCGTTCTCCGACCGGACGGCGCAGCTCGGCGCGCAGCTCGACGAGCGCATGGGCAACATGCAGGAGCGGCTCGAGGTGCACACCGGAAGCTTCCTGGAGAGTGCGCAATCCCTGGAGCAACAGCTTGCCGAGCGCACACTCGCCATCGGCAAGCAGATCGCAGAAAGCACCGAGGCGATCGACAACCAGCTGCTGGGGCGCACCGAGGCACTGGATCTTGCCTTCAACGAGCGGCTGGCCCTGTTCGACGATGCGATCCTGCGCTCGACGACGGCCATCGACCAGAGTGTCGGCGAGAAGACGCTGGCGCTCACCTCCGCTCTCGACCAGCACGCTAAGTCGCTCGGCGACACGCTGTCACGGCAGTCGCTGGAGCTCGACGAAAGCCTGTTGCAGGGCATCAACGCCGTGCGCCGGACGAGCGAGAACATCACGCGCCAGTCGATCAAGGCTTTGGAAGGGCTTGCCGGTCAGTCAGAGCTTCTGAAGAACGTGTCGGAGAACCTGCTGACGCAGATCAACACGATCACGAACCGCTTCGACAACCAGAGCCAGCAGATCGTGCGGGCCGCCAACGCAATGGAGACCGCGAACTACAAGATCGACAAGACGCTGCAGAACCGCCACGCCGAGCTGTCGAGCACGCTGGACCGGATGGTAGGCAAGGCAGAGGAGCTCGGCACCTTCGCGCAAGGCTACACGCGTCAGATCGAAGGCTCGCTATCGGAGGCGGAAAACCGCACGCGATCGTTGACCGCCGAGCTCGCTCACACCACAGAGGAGCGATCGCGCGCCACCATCGCCGACATCGAGCGTCTCAAGTCGGCAGCGGCTGACAGCACCACGCAGGCCCTCGACGATCTGCGCTCGCGCTTCTCCAACGTTTCCGACGAGGTGACCTCGAGCGTTTCTAGCCTTTCGAGCGCGCTCGCAGACGCGACGAACGAGGCCCGCCGCCGGACCTCCGAGGCTGCCGCGCATCTCGCCACCGAGCAGGAGCGTCTGCGCCGTGAGGCGGATGCGCTGCCGGGCACGACGCGGGAGAGCGCCGACGCCATGCGGCGCGTTCTGTCCGATCACCTGCGGGCTTTCGACGAGCTGTCCTCGCTGTCGAAGCGGGAAGCCACCGGCCGCGATGTCGCGCGGCCCATATCGCAGCCCGCCGCTCCGCCGGCACGGCCGCTGGTGCCGATCTCGAGCGCGCCGTTGCCCGCCCATCGCGATGAGCAGCCGCCCCCGCCGCCGCGGTCGATCACATCGTTGACCAGCGTGCTGGCCAAGGAGCTGCAGTCGCGTCCGCGGGCGTCCGCACAACCTGTCCAGCCTGCCTCACCGGTCACGAACGGCGGGGCGGACACGCGCGAGAGCTGGAAGCTCGGCGATCTTCTGAAGCGGGCCTCCGCCGACGACGATGCGGCCCAACAGCAGGTTGCCGACGAGCATGCGCGCCATCAGGCAGCCGCAGCACGCGGCGGGCTGGATTTCGCAGTTGCCGCACGCGCGCTCGATCCGGCGACGGCGGCCGGCATCTGGCAGCGCCTTGCCGCGGGGCAGCGCGGTATCATGGTTCGCAGTATCTATACCAACGAGGGCCGCGCGCTGTTCGACGAGACGGCGATGCGCCTGCAACAGGACGGTGCGTTCGGCGAAACCACGGCGCAATACCTCGCCGATTTCGAGCGCGTGCTTCAAGAGGCGGACCGGCAGGATCCTTCAGGCGAGGCCGCCCAAGGCCACCTGGTCTCCGACTACGGCCGCGTCTACCTGTTCCTGGCCCACGCCACGGGTCGCATTTCCTGATGGCGTCCGCGGCGGGGAGGCTCGCCGCGTCGGTCGAGAGTTGGCCGATCGCGGGCGCTTTCACGATCTCCCGGGGCGCCAAGCGCGAGGCGATCGTCGTGGTGGCCGAGGTGAGCGACGGCCGCCACACGGGCCGGGGCGAATGCGTGCCATACCCCCGGTATGGTGAGACGCCGGAAGCGACGCTCGCCGCGATCACGGCCCTCGGCGCCGCACCGCCGACGGACCGGTCGGCTTTGCAGACGGCCATGTCCCCATGCGCGGCCCGAAACGCCCTCGATTGCGCTCTCTGGGATCTCGAGGCGAAGGTATCGGGTACGCCCGCCTGGCAACTCGTCGGCATGTCTGCTCCCGCGCCGCTCCTGACTTGTTACACCATAAGTCTGGCCTCTCCGGCCGAGATGGCGGTGAAAGCAGCCGGCGTGCCGCATCTGCCGCTGCTCAAACTGAAGCTCGGCGCCCGGGAAGATGCGGCCGGCGACGCCGAGCGCATGCGGGCAGTTCGCCGGGCGCGGCCGGATGCCCGGCTCGTCGCCGATGCCAACGAGGGCTGGACTGCAGCCGATCTCGTTCGACTGCTGGACGTCGCCGCGGAGACCGGCATCGAGACGATCGAGCAGCCGCTGCCCGCCGGCGATGATGCGCTGCTAGCGAAAATCGCCCATCCGGTCGCCGTGTGTGCCGACGAGGCAGCCCACACCTCGAGCAGTCTGGCCGCGCTTGCCGACCGCTACGACGCGGTCAACATCAAGCTCGACAAGACGGGCGGGTTGACCCACGCACTCGAGATGGCGGCCAGCGCCCGTGCGCTCGGTCTTCGCATTATGGTGGGCTGCATGGTTGCCACGTCGCTGTCGATGGCGCCTGCGCTGCTGGTCGCCGCGCAGGCCGACTGGGTCGATCTGGACGGACCGCTCCTGCTGGCTCGCGATCGCGTCCCCGGCCTCGTGATCGACAGCGGCTGGATAGCCCCGGCTTCGTCCGAGTTGTGGGGCTGAGACCGGCGCGAGCGTCTGGCTCGGATCGCCTCGGCTTGCGGCCGGCCCGCCCGCGCGCTTATGACAAGCAGAGCTGTGGGATTGGGAGGGGCGAGATGAGAACGTCGATGGCGATGAGTGTCGCTCTGGGGGCGGCGCTGATGCTTGGCGCGGCCGGCGCGACTGCCGACGAGGTCGCTGATTTCTATCGCGGCAGAACCGTCCAGGTGATCGTCGGCTACGGTCCCGGCGGCGGCAACGACGTCTATGCGCGCCTGCTGGCGCGGCACATGGGGCGTCATATTCCCGGTAATCCGGGGCTCGTGGTACAGAACATGCCGGGCGCGGGAAGCCTGGTGGCGGCCAATCACTTGGCCAACGTCGCGCCCAAGGATGGCACTGCGATCGGAACCTTTGCGCGCAATCTGCCACTCGTAAGTGTCATCGGAGGCAACGCGAACATCCGCTTCGACGCGCGCAAGCTGACGTGGCTGGGCTCGGCCTCGAGCTACCGCGACGATGCCTATATTCTCTGGGTCCGGCCGCAATCCAAGGTCCGCTCGATCGCGGAGGCGCGCAAGAGCGCCGGCGAGCCCCTGGTGCTTGCGGGTACCTCCGAGGGCGACACCAGCTACGACGTGCCGGTGCTGCTGCGGCAGGCACTCGGCCTCAATATCAAGCTGATCGGCGGCTACCGCGACAGCAACGGCATGTTCCAGGCGATCGAAGGCAACGAGGTCGATGGGCGCGTGGCGGACCTGTCGTCGGTGTCATCCTCGCGTGCGCACTGGCTGAAGCCCGGCGCAATGCTGACACTGCTCCAGTTCGGCCGCGCGACACGCCACAAAGATTTTCCCGAGGTGCCGACCGCGCGCGAGCTGGCGACAGGGCCCGGCGAACGCCAGTTGATCGAGACGATGGAAGCCCCGTTCGCCCTCACGCGGCCCTACGCAGGCCCGGCTGGGATCCCGCTGGCGCGCGCCAAAGCGCTGCAAGCGGCTTTCATCGCCGTGCAGTCGGATCAGGCGTATCTGGGAGAGGCTCGGCGGCTGAAGCTCGACATAAGCCCGATTGGCCCCGCGGAGGTCGATGCCCTGTTGGGCAGGATCGCGGCTTTGCCGGAGGCTTTGAAGAACGACGTGCGAAAGTTGGTGGGCGGATCCAAGGCCAAGTGAGCCCTGCGCGAGGGCTCACAGGTCTCGAGCGGTCAGGCCGCCTTGCGGAATGCGATCAGCGCAGCCTGGCTCGACTGGGAGCCGGGGGAACGGGCCTTGCTCGGCACGAACGCGATATTCCAGTGCTCCGTGCAGTACGGGCGGCCCGCCATCTGCTGGGCGCCGCAGAAATGGAAGCCCTCATGGCGCGGATCGCCGATCGGCCAGCGGCAATCGCCGTGCTCGAGGTCGTTCATTGTCTTAGCAGTCATCTGATGCTTGGTCGTCACGAGTTACACCCCTGGAACGAGATCGCAGAACCGCTGCGTATGGACTACATGGCGGCTATGATGCTGCAATGCAACATGACAATCGTGCGACGCATCCGCACATATGGGCGCAACGCTGAATATTCAGTCAGCGTCCCGCCCAGTTGCCGTCACCTGTTTTAGGCATGAAGTACGTCTTTCGATAGAGGTCACGATGCACGGGTTTATGCAACTTGTCGCGCGCCTCGTGGTGGTGGGCGCCGGCGTTATGGTCGCAGTAGCTCCCGCTGCGGCCTGCAACCCGCACATCACCATGAGCATGGTCGATCAGGCATTGGCATCGGCCAATTTCGCAGGCCCCAAGCGCGCCGACGCCAACGCTTTGCGCGCCGACATGGCCGCTGCGGTGCATCGCAACGACCAGCGCCGCGCGCAGCACGTGGAGACGCAGCTCATGGGACTGATGGGGTATGTGGAGGATCGGCCGGTCTCCCGCAGTGCGGGCTGCGCACGAGCCTGGAGGAAGCGCGACTGATGTTTTCGACGCCACCGACCACCGCAGGTACTTCTCATCCCAAGAGCTGGTCGGCCCATTTCGACGGCAAGTCCATCGACGTAGCTAATCTCGCCAGCTCCTCGGCATCGCGTCCGGTGTAAGCCAGCAACTCGACGCTCTCGCCGCATTCGAGCCGTAGCATCTCGTTCAAGGCGGCAAACGCGAACTCGGTGCAGGCGGACAGCTCTCCGCCGAGCAGATCCTGCTCCTTCCACACATCGGTGTCGCGCACGAGATCGTCGATGTCGTCGTGCGCGAGCGTACGGTTTCTGATCTGCCTCAACTTGCCGGCGAAGGCTTCCAGAACAGCGAGGTCGAATTGGCGCTTAGCGGCAACATCCAGGATGACGTCGGGCCGCTGCTCCTGCAGCATGAAGAACGAGGCCGCCCTGGGGTGGTGGTCGAAGGCCTTTGCTGCGCGCTGGATGCTCTGTGCGTAGAGCGCATCCTTGGCGAGCGGGAAAATCTGCGGACCCGTGTAGGTTGGATTGCCGCGAATGATGCCGTTGCAGGCTTGCAGGAAATAGATCGAGCGCCGCAGGTTCTCCAGCACGCGCCGCAACACTTTCCGCAGGATCGGTAGTGGTAACTCGCGCTGGGGAGGTGGACGGGTTCGCATCGGCCATGGTCCAGGGGCGCGCGTTCAATCCTGGCCTTGCTCCCGGCGCTTTAGCCTGGATTGGCCCTGCCGCTCGTAGAACATGTGGCCGTAGACGTCGCCTTTGAGGTCCTGGCGATAATCCTTGTAGTCGAGGATCGGGTCCCAGGGGCACGCCTCGTCGCTGACGGCAACGAAGCCGGCGCTTTTCAGCGTCGCCTGCATCTGCTCGCGGTTGGCCCGGTTCTGGAATTCGCCCAGCACCAGCGACACGCCGGTGAGGTCGAGCGCGGCCAGCACAGCGGCCTCGCCCCCCTCGATGTCGAGCTTGACGATGTCCGCCTTCGGCAGCGCTGAGGGGGCGATGACGTCCACGTCGAAAACCTCCCGATCCATGCCTTCGCGGAAGGTGTCGCCGGTATAGGCGGCAAGGCCGGCCTCGCCGTCGCCGGCAAAGCGGCTGAACAGCTTGGCTTTGCCTTCAGCACCGGGATAGACGGCGGCGTTGTTGCAGTGGATAAGCGGTTTAGCGGCGGTGTTGCGCTTCAGGTAGGCGAACGTGCCGGGGTTGGGCTCGAAGCAATGGACCGTGCTGCCCGGCCAGCGCAGGCAGGCCCACAGTGCGAATGAGCCGACGTTGGCGCCGATGTCGAGGATGGTCAGGCCCGCGCCGTCGTGGCCGCTTTCGTACTCGCCTGACAGCACATAGGTGACGGCGTCCTGCATCTCGGCGGGAAACTCGATCGAGACGGGGATCTTGGCGAGCAGACTGGCGCGGGGCATCGGTGGTTCTCGATTGAGTTTCGACGGGTCGGTGATCGCGGCTGGCACGGCGATCGGCGGCCGACAGATGGTGTTTGCCTATAGAAGCGCCAGGGCTTGATCAAGGCGGGACGAGTGTCGGGCGCCGAAGGAGATTTGCCTGGCCGGGGGGAGCGTGCTCGTCGGGCTTGCACTCTTCAAGTGCGATCGTCCGAGATGGAACCACCGGGCGAGTAGAGAGCACGACGAGCCTGAGGCGACAGTCTCTCCCATGGGGAGGCCCTTCCGCCGGCGCGACGCAAACGAGACCGCCCTGACGATCGCGGCATACGTCCTGATCGCGTAACGATCACGCAGATGTGCTCGCGCCGTCCACATCGCGACACACTGTTGCGCGAATGGACGAGCCGGGCCTGCGGGGCGAGTTGGCTTCGGCGGGCGAATGTCTTATGTGAAGGGGATCGGCAGCAGTGCCTGCAGGCGTCGTGCCGGGTTTTCTTCCGCAGCAATCCGAGGACCCGCTCTTGAGCGATCATCGTCTCCCCGCCCCGTTGACGGGCTTCTCCAGACGCTCCTTGCTCGCGGTTGGCGCATCGACCGTTGCGCTTGCCGCCGCTCCCGCGTTCGCGCAACGGGCTTCGGGGCCAGCCCAGGTGCCTGTCGACGAGTTGATGAAAACCGATCTGCCCGAGATCGTGATAGGAAAGGCCGACGCACCGGTCACGATCGTCGAGTACGCCTCGATGACATGTGGGCATTGCGCTTCGTTCCACAACACTATCTATCCCAAGCTCAAAGAGAAATACATCGACACCGGCAAGGCGAGGCTGGTGTTTCGCGAGTTCCCGCTCGACAATATCGCGGCTGCGGTTGCGATGCTCGCGCGCTGTGTGGGCGGCGATGGTGCGGCGCCGTTCATCTCGGAGATGTTCAAGCGGCAGAACGATTGGGCGTTCGCCCGCGGCAATCCCGTGCCGCGCCTGTTCGAGATGGCCCGTCAGGCCGGCTTCACGCAGGCAAGCTTCGACAAGTGCCTGACAGACCAGCAACTGCTCGAAAAGATCGAGGCCAGCCGCAAGCGGGCTAGCGAGAAGTTCGGCGTGAACGCGACGCCGACGTTCTTCATCAATGGCAAGCGCCTTGCCGGTGGCTCACTCGCCGATTTCGAGAAGGCCATCGACCCGCTGTTGAAGGGATAGGCGATGCGAGGGGGGCTTCGCGGTCTTATCGGCCGGATCGGTTCGGCACGGCTAGCCGTGATCGCCGCAGCTGGCATTGTCACCGGCTGCTCAGGCGGCATCCCACAGCCATCGCTGGTAGTCGGCGGTTTGTCTTCTGGACAGGCTTCGGCGCAGGCTGGCAGCGGTTTGGCGACAGCCGACCGCATGGAAGGCAATCCCTTCTCCGACGGCTCGGCAAGCGTGATCGCTGGCCGCGAGGTGATCGCGAAACCGACGATCGAGCAGGTCATGCAACCGGCGAGCACCCTGCCGGAGATGTCGCTCGGCCGGGCCGACGCGCCGGTCACGCTCATCAAGTACGCCTCGATGACCTGCCCCTACTGCCGGCAGTTCCAGCTCGAGGCTTTCCCCGAGTTGAAGCGGCAGTATATCGACACGGGGAAGATGCGCTTCATCCTTCGCGAGTTCCCGATCGGCTTCCAATCGGGCCTCGCGACGATCGCGACGCGGTGCGTCTCGCAGGATCGCTATTTCCAGGCCTACGACCGGCTGATGCGCCAGCAGGGCGCTTGGGTCAGCCAGGACGTGCGGTCTGAGCCGATCGTCAAGGTATTGCGCGACCTCGGGCTCACCACCGAGAAGCTCGAGGTCTGCCGGCAGGACAAAGCGCTCGTCTCCGCACTCGACGCCGTCAAGCAACGCGGCCGACTGCTCGGCATCGTCGGCACGCCGAACTTCTTCATCAACGGAAAGCTGGTGAAGAGCACGCTGACGCTGGGCGACGTGAAAGCCATCGTCGACCCGCTTTTGGCTGCCCCGAAGCCTGTGGCGCAGCGGAGCTGAGGGCTGCGCGCGCAGAGGGCGAGTGGGGCAGCCGTGACAGGTGCATCGCGCCTTTTCCCTACTCTACCCGACATCTCCGCAGCACTTCCACTGACCCGCGTTCCTGGAAACCGAGGTGTGAGGGGCTATAGCATCCTCCTGCGGGTTCTCGATTGGCGGAGGAACCTGCTGCATCCCAGAACAAGGCTCTCGTCGCAAGGCTTTCGGACAACGGCTTGGCGACCGTGTCCAGCTCTCCTGTGGAGATGAGGGCCATGATGGTGAAGGCCAACGCCGATATCAGACCGTTGGTAAGGTCGATCGGCCTGCGGAAATAGATCGGTTGCTACGGCCAGGTGAGAACCGGACCAGCGCTCCATTCACAGTGGCGCTGGTTTGTGGTGCACTACGCGCACAGCCTTGAGCTTGAACGCATTCACCTTGTTCTTGTCCTGGGGGCAATTCGAGATAGCGACGAGCAGGTTCATCTCTGCGGTGAAATCGACGAAGTCTCCCGCCTTCGATGTCGGCAAATCGATCTCGTATCGGCCGTCGGCTGCAACTGGCAGGTTCATGAAGATGTTGATCGGATAGGCGACGTCTTTCCACCCGAGGCCCCACGCCTTGACGGCTGATGCGAAATTGTCCCGGCAATTGCGTGTGTGCTTCTCGCCGTAGCGCAGCTCGTTGGTAAAGCTGGAGCACGCCCCGGCGATCATCGAATGCGTACCGCACGTATCGGCGGTCATCGTCATCATCAGACCGGCCTCGTCGGAGTACAGCTTGTAGCCGAGGCCGGGATAGATCTGGCGATTGAGTCCGAGCGTGTTGGGGGAGGATAGCTTTTCATCCAGGCGATCGAGATTGAAGCAGGTCAGGCCGACCACTTGCTGGCCTTCCAGATCGACGATCCGCACGACCTCGCCGCGCCGGACCTCGCAGGCGAGGTATTCCTGCGGCTCGACGATGCGATCCAGGATCACTTCGCCTGACACTTGCGCGCTATCGTTCGGCATGGCCGGCATTTTCTCCGATCACGTACAGTCTCGCCTGCAGATCCCTTGCAGCTCAATCGCTGGCTTCGACGGGGAGGCTCGCAGCCGTCCAGGCCTTCATGCCGCCGGTGACATTCTCAAGTGTCACATTCTCAAGTGTCACATTCTGGAGATTGTCGCAGCCTCGGGCAAGGAGCAGGTTTCCAATCAAGCTCGAGCGCTGGCCGCCAGCGCAGAGGATGGCGATCGGCGTCGCTCTTGGCAGGCGTTCCGCATTGGCGTGCACGTCCTCGTTCATGCCGATGCACAGGCTGCATCCCGACCTGCATCCCGACTGGCGCCACTCGAAGCCGGCAGCGATGTAGATCTTGTCCAGTCCTTCGGCCTCCGCCTGCACCTTTGTCGGCGTCGATGCTTGTACTACGAGGGCTTACTTGATCGAGGCAGCGACGCGCTTGCCTTTCAGAACGCCGGCGGCATCCCTCAGATCCTCGATCTGTGCGTTCGAGCAGGAGCCGGTGAACACGCGATCGACAGCCGTAACCGCCTTCCGATTTTGGCGCGACACGAGGGCAACTAGAATTAACAATGGCTTAGTGAGGCGTTCTCCGCGCCTTGGTCTGGCCGGTGCGCGTCACCGCGCGCTCCTCGCGACGGAAGGCGTCGAGCGTTTCGGCGCACGCATAGTCGAAGCGCCGCGCGATCTCGCGGTCGAGCCAGGCGTAGAACGGGCTATCGGGCTTGATCGCGAGCCTGTGGACCAGCGCGCGCACATGCAGCGCATGCCCCGTCGCTGGTTGGCGTTGGACGCGCACGCCATAGCAGCCGAGCGACGGAGCCAGCAGCTTGGCGAACCAGCGTGCCTTGGTCAGCGTCACGTCGGCGCGACCCTCGCGACCGATCTTCTGCAGCCATTCCTCGGCAATCAGCCCGAAGGTGTTCGCAGCGGCGAGAGTGATGCCGAGCTTCTCGAGCTTACGGGACTGGGACGGATCGATGCGCTTCTCGAGCTGTTCCTTAGCATCGTCGCGCGCGCGGCGTGCCTCGCCCAGGCTTCTGATCGGATCCTTGCCGAGCGCGAGCGTCTTGCGCTTGCCGCCGTACTTGTACTCGTAGCGCCACAACTTGCCGTCGCCGGGCTTGCCCAGCAGTTAGAGACCGCCACTATCGGCAATCTTGTAAGGCGCAGCGTTGGATTCGGCGGCGCGGACGGCGAGATCGGTGAGAGACACGGGACAGTACCACCCATGGAAGACCAGAGATACCGTCGGACGATAACGAAAACTGGACGGTATGCAATCATAGCCATGAGGAACAGTGAAGAACGACCGCCTCATAAGGCTTTGATTCTGCTATCTTTTATGTTCTCTATGAGGTGCCTTGAAGAGAACAAATGGTGCCAGAAGAGGACTCGATTCTAATCTTTAACTTATTGAAATAATTACTTATATCAAATTGAGCATTATGAACTACCGTGCATGATACCGTCGTCAAGTAAATTCCATAGCGGTGCGGATTCTTGTCGCACTCGTTTCGACCGTCGCACAACTCCGGGAGCCAGCACGATCGTGATCAGCAAACGTGCCGGGCATAGTGTGACTACGAATCTGGGGGGCGTGGGTTCGAAACCTGCCCGGTGCGCCAATAAAATCAATCACTTAGATTGGCGACAAAACCTCTTAGACAGCAGCTAGACAGCAGCTTCTGAGGGGGGGCATGCGCTGTTGTGGCGCGGCTTGATGAGCCCGGCCGGCTCTCGCGGTCATCAGCAGTGCGGCGTTCTGATATCGGTCGGGTTCATGGTGGCTGCGGGCGTCATGAACTGGCGCTATGGGATCGGGCTCGTCCGCCCAGAGGATCAATATCTGTATGGCGGTATTCATATTTTGATCGACGTCGGCAAAGTGCTGCTGCCGTTCTTTTGCTGGTGGGCGTGGCAGCATGGGCGCGTGTTTGTGTCGGGCAGCAGCCGGCACCATCGGACTGGTTGCCTTGTCGGTCACGAGCATTGCCGGTTTCGTGGATATGAACCGAGCCATGACGACAGGAATTCTCGTCGACAACAAAGACAGCGCCGTCAACTGGCGCGATGATCTCGCGCGGACGCGGGCCCAGCGCACTCAGCTCGGGCAGTTTGAGCCGGCGGCAGTCGTGCAGCAGAAACTACAGCAAAGTCAGCAAGATCGTCGTTGGCAATCGACGAAGCAGTGCACGCAAGCGACTGCACCGGACAGCCGCGATTTTGTAGTGAGTACAAGGCCCTCGAGGCTGAGAAGGCGAAGGCGCTGAGTGCCGTAAAAATCGATGAGCAGATTGGCGAGTTGAGCAGGAAGCTCACGGAGACCGCTGGCGTTGCGGCGATCGATCGGGGCGATCCGCGTGCGGCCATCGTCTCGCGGGTCAGCGGCTGGGAGTTGCTGCTCGTCCAGACGTGGCTGTCGCTGCTCCAGGTCGGCATCATAGAATTCATGTCGACGTTCGGCATCTTCCTGTCTCTCAATCACGGCGAGTTGCGCAGAACGGCCGCGCTTCGTGCCGTCGGAAACAGACCATCTCGGCGGCGGACAAAGAAAGAAGCCGAGTCCGGAAAGCGGAGAAGTCGGTACGTAGTACGAGGGCCAGCTCGGCCGCTCGCGATTGCCGCACCGGTGAGCGATCAAGACTCACCGTTCGGCGAAGTGGCGAAGTTCGCTGTCGACTGTTTGCGCCCCAAGCCTGGGGCAACAATGTCGCTCATCGAGATCTATCCACGCTATCGGACGTGGTGCGATCGCAGCGGTTCGCGGGCCCTCGACGCCCCAGAGTTCGAAGCAAAGTTCCTCGAGATGTGTGAGAGTTTTGGATTCTCGACCAAGCTTGGTGGGGATGCCACGTACTGTCTCGAGCTCGCGTTGACCGAGGTTGCAAGCCATCGAGCGACCTCGCCGAACGGTTCGCGCAGCCAGACAGACGTGGAATTTCTTTGGACGAATCACACTGTCGCGCATCCAGCACGTCAAGCAAAAACGCGGCGTCTTACAGGAGCGTTGGGCTAGCGGTTGCAGACGGGATGCCCTACTCGTTACGGGCATCAGGCCTAGCTATCCGTTTGCCGTTCGTTCGCACCTTTCCGTCTGGCGTGCCAGGATCAGGGCGCTTCCACGGGCGAACGCCATCAAAACCGAGTTCCGCAATTGGTTTGCGAACCAGACGGGTTGCTGCAGCGCAGACGAACAGAGGCAAGAGTGCGAGACGAGAAGAAGCCACCCGTTTTCGTCGATGCCTTCGCAGGTTGTGGGGGGCTGAGCCTTGGGCTCCTCCGTGCTGGCTGGCGAGGCCTGTTCGCGATCGAGAAGGACGGCTTCGCGTTCGCAACGTTGCAGGAAAACCTCATCAACGATGGTTCTCGGTACAAGTTCGACTGGCCGGAGTGGTTAGAGAAGAAGCCCTGGACAATTGAGGCACTTGAGGCGGCGCACAGGAAGCAGCTGACCAAGCTGCGTGGGGCAGTCGACCTGCTTGCAGGGGGACCGCCATGCCAGGGCTTCTCGAGCGCAGGGCGAAGGCGCCATGCCGATCCGCGCAACCAACTGGTAGAGCGCTATCTGGAATTCGTTGACCTCGTGCAGCCACGCATGGTGCTCATAGAGAATGTGCGGGGCATCACCTATGATTTCGTCAGCGGTGATCGGAAGTCCCGGCGCAATTTTGCTGAAGAACTCGTTGGCAGGCTCTCAAAGCGATATCACGTCTATGCCGATGTCGTGCGTTGCTCCATGTTCGGCGTCCCGCAACAGCGGCCACGTTTTTTCATCGTCGGCATGCTGAAAAGCGAGTTTCGCAAACTTGGCGGTGATGTCACTCCCTTTGGCCGCTTGCACGAAATCAAAGAAAGGTTCCTGGCGGATCGCGGCCTAAAGGCTCGTGTCACCAGCAAGCAAGCTATTTCAGATCTTGAATTGAATAGGACAGGCAAAGGACCGTGCCCGGACTCCAAGGGTTATGAGGCGCTTCTCACAATAGCGGCGCGGACTGATTATCAAATCTACATGCGCGATCAGTATTCCGGACAGATCTCCGATACGAGGCTCGCAAAGCACCGGGATCATATCGTCGAACGTTTCGAGAAGATCATCGACGAGTGCAAGGCTGCCAAGAGGCTCAACGTCCAGCTTAATCGCGAGATGCGGGATCGACACGGCCTTAAGAAGATGGCGACGCGGGTCCTTGATCCAACAAAACCTTCGCCCACCATCACGAGCATGCCGGATGACTTGCTGCATTACAGCGAGCCGCGGACGCTAACAGTGCGCGAGAACGCGCGGCTGCAGACGTTTCCGGATTGGTTTGTATTCAAGGGAAAGTACACCACGGGCGGTGACTTGCGCGCGCGCGAGGTGCCACGATTCACCCAAGTCGCCAATGCGGTGCCGCCACTTCTCGCCGAGATGTGGGGTGAGAGTTTGATGTCTTATTGCGTTCGCAAGGTCGTAGGAAAGCAAGAGGCTGCATAAAAGCCGGGAGCGGGGCGACAACATGGCGACCGAATTGCCGGTATCTGATCGGGGCGCTCGCCCTATCCGGTTTCCGGAGGGGCTTCTCGATTGGAGTGGAAGTCGAAGCGGGGGTGTCCGACGCTTGTTCGATGACAAGAGTGGTCGTCCTGGCGGCATAGTCATCGAGACACCGCTTATTCAGACCTGCTTCCGTAACTCCGATCCGGTGGTGATGGCGTAAGGGTCTGGGTTGGTTTGCGAATCAGCTATTTCTCTTGTCGAGGGCGGCTCACTCGGCAGGTGATGGGATGCGAAGCTTCGAGATCGTGCAGTCGGACACCGACACGA
>CAMAYR010000094.1 GCA_945862355.1 Devosia equisanguinis
TGCTTGCCGCCGTCGGCTACAACTTTGCAAGGCTGCTGGGCTGGTTCAGAGAGCTTTGGCGCGACCTGCTCGCTGTGATGGCGCTACTGTCGCTGGTAACCCAGCGCCCGGCTGCCGCGTGACCTAACGAAACTTCACGGCCGACGAAATAACACATGAATTTTCGATTCTTAGTTGGAGCGATATGCCTGGGTGCGCTGGCGCTCGGCGCCAATCCGGCAGCAGCCAATGACGCCACGACCGGCTCGGACGCCCGGGTTGGGCACGAGACTGGCTACTTGACGACGCAGGCCAGGCGCGGCGGCCGGGGTCCGGTTGTCGTCGCGCCCCGTCGGCGCAACAACACCGGCCGCAACGTGGCTATCGGTGTCGGCGCTGCGATCCTCGGCGGGATAATCGCAAGTGAGGCCGCGCGCGCCAACAGCCGCAGCAGCGGTGGTGGCTACAGAGGTGGCTACAGAGGTGGCAACAGCTGCCGACGCTGGGCCTTACAGTGCGACGACGGTTCGCGCTGGGCTTGCCGCAACCTCGATCGCTACTGCTGATCCGGGCGTAGGACGCTTCTGAAAACGACGCATGGGGCTGGCTTCTCGGGGCCGGCCCCTTTCCGTATGCGCCTATCCAGCCGTTGTGCCGCCAGCCGAACGCTCCGGGTCGGCGTCCGTCGCCTCAGTTGACCTGCTCCTTGAGCTTGAAGCGCATGATCTTGCCTGAGCCCGTGCGAGGGATCTCGGACGCGACGTGGACGCTGGCCGGCACTTTGTAGGCTGAGAGTAGCGCCCTGCAGTGTCCGAGCAGCGCCTCGGTGTCCAGTGACATGCCCGGGCGCGGTACGACGAACAGCGCCGGCACCTCGCCGAGCGTGGCATGCGGGAGGCCGATCACGGCGCAGTCGAGCACCGCAGGGTGCTTGCTCACGGCCTCCTCGATCTCGGCTGGCGCGATGTTCTGGCCCCCTCGGATGATCAGCTCCTTCAGCCGTCCGGTGATCGTCAGGAAGCCGTTGGCGTCGCTGCGTGCCAGATCGCCGGTTCGATACCAGCCCTCGCGCAGGGCGGCATCGGTTTCCGCCGGCTTATTGTGGTAGCCCGGCATCACGCTCGGCCCCCGCACGATCAACTCGCCTTCCGTTCCCAGCGCCATGTCCTTGTCGGTGGCGGGATCGACGATACGTACGGCGAGGCCTGGGACTGGAAAGCCGCACGAGCCGAGCACGCGGCCACCCGTCGGCCAGTTCATCGTCACCATCGTAGACGTCTCGGTGATGCCGTAGCCGTCGAGCAGCGGCACGCCGAAATGCTCCTCGAAGGAGCGGTTGAGCGAGGCTGGCATGATCGCGCCGGCTGAAAGGAACACGCGCACACCGGGTGCGGCTGGCCCGGTGACGGCTTCTTCCTTCGCCCTCTGGAGGAGGTAGTGGAACATGGTCGGCACACCGGGCATCACCGTGAAGCGGCCGGTACGCAAGTGAGCGAGCACGTCGGCGGTCGAGAAGCGCTCCAGGATATGCTCGCTGGCGCCGGTGGCCAGGATGCCGAGCACGGAAAGATTGAGCGCGTAGGAATGGAACAGTGGCAGCGGCGACAGGACATTGTCCGTCTCGCAAAGCCCGCAAGCGGGCGCCCAACATGCCGCCACGACCCACAACATGCCGCGTGTCGTCAGGATGACGCCCTTGGCGCGGCCTG
This sequence comes from Devosia equisanguinis, assembly GCA_945862355.1. GTDB lineage: Bacteria > Pseudomonadota > Alphaproteobacteria > Rhizobiales > Hyphomicrobiaceae > CAMDPA01. The sequence goes on from CAMAYR010000094.1 coordinate 1,689, forward strand.
TCGTTCCGGACGTGTAGATGATGTAGGCGTGGTCATCGAGCCCCTGGCAGTCGCGCGGCACGGATCGAGGCGGCCTGACGAGAAGGTCCGTCAGCCGGTGCTCACCTGGCGCGCGCGGGCCGCGATCGGCCAGAACGATGGTCGCCGGGCTCGCCGCCACCGCGTTGAGCTTCTCGACGAGGGCTGCCTTCTCGTCGGTGGTGACGATCAGGCGGCAATCCGCGTCCGCGAGGCGATAGGCGATCTCGGGCTCGCTGGCGTCGTAGCTGATCGGCACGGCGATGGCACCCGCCCGGGCTATGGCGAAGCACACTTCGACCCAGGCGACCGAGTTGGGCAACAACATCGCCACGCACTGGCCCGGCGCGATGCCGAGATCGGCGAGGTGGCCGGCGAGATTGCCCGTCCGCCAGGCGAGCTTGGCATAGGTGACGGAGGTATTGGCGTCGGCGTAGGCGACCTTGTTGCCGCGCTCGGTCGCGTGGCGCTGCAACAGCTCGTGAATGGGTGCGATGAGCGCGGTATGCAGCATGATCCTGTCGCGTCCTCGGTGATGGGTGGTCGCGGCCCTGCGCATGCTGGCGGTGGGCCCGTTCAACTGTGTTGTCGTCTCAGTCGTAAGCCTCGGCACCCTTGCGAAGGGTCTCCCACTGTGCGGCGTCGTGGCTTGCGATGATCGTGGCCCCGCTCGATGCGAGGCGACGCACCTCCGCGAGTGAGCGCGTCAGCGCGTCCGCATTCCAGGTGTTGCGTGGGATGATGCCGGTCGCCAGCGTCTCCTGAAGGCTGACGGTATCGCCGGCGAGCAGCATTCGCCCCGAGCGCTCGAGCTCGACCATGCCTGCGATCGAGCCCGGCGTGTGGCCCGGCGTGTGGATCAGTACGAGCCGGCCGTCGCCGAACAGGTCGCGCTCGCTGGAGATCGCGTCGAGCTTGTCGGCGCTCTCCCAGTCGGCGGCGATGTAGCCCGTCATATCACCCGTTGCCGCACGAGCGGCCTCGACCTCGAGGGCATGGGCGATGAACGTCGCATTGGGGAAGAAAGCGTTGCAGCCGCAGTGGTCGGTATGGAGGTGGGAATTGACGACGACGTCGATGTCGTCGGGTTGGATGCCCAGCGCGGCAAGGCCGGTCAGCACGTTGTCGCCCGCCGACATGATCGGGGTCATGATCTTGGCAAGGCTGCCCCAGCGCGCGGCTGGGTCCTCGGGAACCGCTGGATGGCAGCCGGTGTCGAACAGCACGTTTGCCTGTCCGTGGCGGATGAGGGCGCTCATGACGGGCAGCTCGATGGTCTCGGTGCGGTCGGCGTCGGGCAGGAAGATGCTCTTGCGCATCCGCAGCCTGCCCGCTGCCAGAAGGTGCATCCTCATGCGCGCGTCCTTCCCTATTCGCTCTTGAACTGTGGCGCGCGCCTTTCCGCGAAGGCGCGGCGACCTTCCACATAATCGGCGCTGTCGGCCGCCGCGTCGATGAGCCGTTCGGCCGCTGCGAGGTCGAGCGCGCCGGGGCCCATCGCAAGGCCTGATAGAATGGCCTTCGCGCCGGCGATCGAGAGAGGCGCGTTGAGCATCATTCGATCGAGTTGTTCACGGGCGGCCTCGGCAGGGTCCTCGGCGATATGGTCGACGAGCCCGATGCGCAGGGCATCCTCGCCGGCCATGTGCTCGCCGCCATAGAGAATGCGTTTGGCCGCCACTAGGCCGACGAGTGCCATCAGGCGTTGGGTGCTGCGCACGCCGTAGATGATGGACAGCCGTGCCGAGGGAATGCCGATCGAGGCGGCCGGAGCGGCGAAGCGGAAATCGGCGGCCAGTGCCATGTGGCACCCGCCGCCGAGACAGTAGCCGTCCAGCGCCGCCACCACAGGCTGTGGGGCTGCGGCGATGGCGTCTGCGCAGGCGTCGACGGCGCGCTCGTAGTCGGTTGCTGCGGCGGCGTTCCCGCGCACGGCCTCGAACTCGGTTACGTCGGCGCCAACGCTGAAGTTGGCCCCGGCCCCGGTCAGCACGATACCACGGACGCTGCGGTCTGCGGCCAGCGCTGTGAATGCCTGGCCGACCTGTCGCCACATCGCCAGCGTCATGGCGTTGCGGCGCGCGGGCCGGTTGAGAAGCACGGTGACGAGGGAGCCATCGCGATGGACGAGGACTTCGGCCATGCTCAGGACTTTGCTTCTCGAGCGCGCAGCAACGGCGTCAGCGCGGCGCGCAGGGGAGCCGGCAGTGCGACGGGCCGGTTGCTCGAGCGGTCGACGTAGACGTGGACGAAGTGGCCTTGTGCGGCAGCGCTTGTTGCCTCGTCGCGGAACAGGCCAACCTCATAGCGCACGCTCGAATTGCCGATATGGGCGACGCGCACGCCGGCATGGACCTTCGAGGGGAAGGCGATGGGCGAGAAGTAGCGGCACTGGGTCTCCACGACGAGCCCGACGACGTCGCTGCTCTCGATGTCGAGCGCGCCTTTCTCGATCAGGTACTGGTTCACGACCGTGTCGAAGTAGGAATAGTAGACGACGTTGTTCACATGCCGGTAGACGTCATTGTCCATCCACCGCGTCGTGATCACCTGGAAATGTACGTAATCGTCTCGCGCATCGGGAACGGGGCGCTGGGGCGTCGTGCTCATGACTGTCGTCCGGTATCGCGCAGCGCGGTGTGGCTGCGCACGGGGGATCCTCGCTCGCTATGGAGCGGGTCAGGTTTCGCCCGCCGCTGCCCGCTGTCGGGCTGCGGCGGGGCCTTCGGGATGCCTCAGGCTTCCGCCTCGATCATCTTCTGCAGCACGCGTTTATAGCGCACCGGGCCGATGTCGATCGACAGGTTGATCGGGTCGAGCGTGTTGTGTGCCTCGTCTATGACGACCTGCTGGGCCTCGATCACGGGGGCGTCCTGCTCCTCGAACGCGAAGCGGCGCATCTTGCCGATCTTCTCCTGGATGTCGCGGTTGACCGTCTCGTCGGTGGTCTTCACGCCGAAGCGCACAGCGGTGAAGAAGTAGTGCGTCGAGCGATCCGTCTCGGGCGTCAGCATGTGGATCGCGTGGTAGCCGGTGCCGCTCTCGAAGGGCTTGCCGATGTCGCACACGCCGACGAAGAGGCGCAATGTGGATGGCGCCATCCAGCGGATGCGGCTGAACTTGTCGACGCGCGGGGGGTGTTCCGGCCACAGCATTTTCCACATGCCGGGCGGCTCGCAGTCGGTGGCGTGGCGGCCGGCGATCACGTCGTCGCCTTCGTGCTCGATGGTGATCTCCGATTCCACCGTGTCGGCGTTGCCGAGGATGCCTTCGTGCAGGTAGCAGGTGTGGCTGAGGTCGAGCAGGTTGTCGACGACGAGCTCGTAGTTCGCCTTGATCGACATCTTGTCGCGCTTCGTCGTCCACATCTCGGGCACGTTGTCGAGCACGCTGAAATCGGGGATCTTTCCGGTGTCCGGCGTGCGATCGCCCATCCAGATCCACATTGCCTTGTGCTTCTCGACGACCGTGTAGCTCTTGATCTTGGCGCGCGAGGGCAGGTTGCCGGGCGGGTGGGGATTGTTGGCGCAGGCGCCGGTCGCGTCGTATTCGAGACCGTGATAAATGCACTGCAGCCGGTCGCCACCGACGACGCGACCAAGGCTCAATGGTGCGTGGCGATGCGGGCAACGGTCTTCAACGGCTGCGATCTGGCCGTCGGCTTTGCGATAGAGCGCGACGCGCTCGCCCAGGATCTTGCGGCCGATCACCTTGCCTTCGCCGACGTCGTCGGACCAACCCGCCATGTACCAGGTGTTGCGCACGAAGCGACCATCTATCATGCCGCTGCGCGCCGTGCCGGCCTTGGCCTGTTGAGGTGTTGGGCTCGTCATCTTGGCTCCTCCGTCTTCCGATCATGCATCCGGTTGTTTCGGGTGTCATCCTATGCAGGTTCGCCGGCCGCGCCAACCCGCCTCGCGTGCAGATCAGGCTATCGGTTTCACTCAGCCAGCCCGACACGGCGACGGGTTCGAGCGATTGTCATCGCTGCTCAGTGACCCGATCGGGCAATCAACTCGATCATGCGGGATCGTACATCTGGCATAGTCTCGCCAGCGGGGAGCATGAGGCGGGCCTCGATGAAATAGCCCGTCAGCGCCAGCGCCTTGGCCACGTCGTCGCCGGCGATGCCGCCAGTGGCGCGACCGTCACGCAGGAAGGCTGGCAGTGGCAGCAAGCGGTCCTTGTAGGGCTCCCCGGCCGATTCTGAGACGGCGCGGCCCGAGCGGGGCGAGACATAGATGAGGTTGTCGTTGGTGCCCTGGGCTGCGCAAGTCGACAGGTCGAGGCCGAAGCCCAGCTCGCCCAGCAGCGCCAGCTCCCAGCGCGCATAGAGCGCGGGCCAAACCGTGGGATCGTCGAGGAATGACAGCACGAACATTCCCACCTCGTAGAGGCTCGGATGGGGATCGCGCTCCGGCAGCAGTCGGGACATGGTGGCGATGCAAGTCAGGCCTGTGAGCTGCAAGGGATCGCTCATGGCTTCCGCAGCATACCCACGGCGCAGCTCGACCGTCATGGCACCGAGCTGCTCGGCAATACGTGCCTTCCACGTCACGTCGACGTGGTTGCCGATCTGCAATACGGGGCGCAGGCGCCGCGAGCGTCCGCCATGTACCAGCCCCAGGTAGCGGCCATGCTGCGCGGTCAACAGCTCGACGATCGCCGCGGTCTCGCCGTGCGGGCGCACCGACAACACCAGGGCCTCGTCGCTCCATTGCATCGATGTCGACTTATAGCTCTCGCGTCAGGAAGTTTTCGTGGCTTGCGTGCGAGGATCTCCATCCCCAACCGGTAGCGATGGCTGATGCTCTCAGCCGAAATTGAAAACCCGCGTCGGACGGAACTCGCCCTGCTCCAGCACGCCGATGGCGAGCGGCTGGCCACGTGATATCGCATAGGCATCCCCGCCCATCACGGGAGCGTCGCGGCCGCGGATCAGGATAGACTGGCCGCGCAGGATGCGGGCGGCGTCCTGCTGGCTGACATTGAGTTGGGCGAGACCCGTCAGGGCCGCCTCCACGCCGAGCAGCGCTTCCCCCAGAGCCGCGCCGCCGTCTTCGAGGCGGGCAGCCGCGTCGAGCTCATCGAGCGTGATGCTGTCGTCCTCGTGAAAAGGCCCTACGCGCGTGCGGCGCAGCGCGATGACATGGCCGTAGCAGCCGAGGTCCCGGCCGATGTCGCGGGCGATCGCGCGCACGTAGGTGCCACGGCCGCACTCGGCCTCGAACACCGTGGTGCAGGCGTCGGGCATGTCGACGACCCGCAGAGTGTCGATCACGACCTCGCGTGGCTCGAGCGGTACGATCTCGCCATCGCGGGCGAGGTCATAGGCTCGATTGCCGTCGATCTTGATGGCGGAGAACTGTGGCGGCGTCTGGAGGACGACGCCGATATATCTTGGCAGCAGGGCCTCGATCTCCGGGAGCGTCGGGCAGCGGTCGGACTTGCGCGAGATGGGGCCTTCCGCGTCGTCCGTCGTCGTCTCCGCGCCCCAGCGGACGGTAAAGCGATAGGCCTTCTCACCGTCGACGGCGAAGGACACTGTCTTTGTCGCCTCGCCCAGCGCGAGCGGCAGAATGCCAGTCGCCAATGGGTCGAGCGTCCCGGCGTGTCCTGCCTTCTGCGCATCGTACAGCCGCCGAACTGCCCCGACGGCCTGCGTCGACGTCATGCCCGCGCGCTTGTCGAGCACGATCCAGCCGTTGACGGGGTTACCTTTTCTGCGTCGTGCCATGTCGGGGTCTACGGGTTGGGGATTGGGTTGGAGGGAATGCAGAGGCGAAGCTGGGCAAGGGGTTTCACCAAACCTCACCCCCAACACCTGGAGTGCGAACATCTGCGGTGAAGCCATCGAGGGCGTGCAGAGCACGACAAGTCAGATGCTAGAGGCTAACCGGCGAACCAACTCGACCCGAAAAGACTCTAGTCCCCCTTATTCGTGTCAGCGCGAACCCTGGGGCTGGCGAGGAGCGCTTCTATGCGTGCTGCCTCGTCGAACATCTCGTCGAACTTGAAGCGCAGGTCCGGCGCGTATTTCAGATTGAGCGTGCGGGCGATCGCGCTGCGGATGAAGCCTTTGTTTTTTGCGAGTGCCGCAATCACCTCCTTGGCGCCTTCGCCGCCGAGTGGCATGACATACACGGTCGCGATCTTGAGGTCGGCGGTAATGCGCACTTCCGGTACCGTGATGACGTGGCTGGCGAGCACATCGTCGTGGATGTCGCCGCGCGCCAGCATCTCTGCCAACTTGTGGCGGATCATCTCTGCGATGCGCAGCATCCGCTGTGACGGCGGCTTGCCCGCCGGATTTGATGGTTTCTTGGCCATGCTTCCCAACCGCCGGCGGGATCGAACCGTGGCGGCCTCTCAACTGAACGTCGTGGGCGTGCGCGCCCGGTTCATATCGTTGCGCTTATAACTCACTTCGAGCGGAATGCTACAGGCCGGTTCGCGGATCGGCAGCACGAGGACCGTGCCGGCGCCGGATCAGCTCGCGGTGTCGGCTCACCTCATCGGGCCGCGGCGCTGACCCATTCGCGTACATTGGCATCGAAAAGATCGGCAGTCGCTGCGTCCGGGAAAGCGCGGCGTGGCACGATGACGGCGTTGTAGGGGTTCAGCCACAAGAACAGGTGGGCTGGCCGCGCAGTGACGACGGTGACGGCGCTCCAGGGCAGCTTGCTTTCTCCCTTGCTCGTCATCGCAGTCGACATGCCCGTCGGGTCGGCTGTCAGGCGGATCTCTTTTTCTGCGAGGTCGAGTCGGTGATACACCCTGTCGTAGGAGTGCACGTTGATCGCAGGTGCCAGGCCGAACGCGCTGGCGCCAACCGCGGCCATCAGGAGAAAACGCGGATCGCGGGTCGCGACGAACTCGGCCAGCCCTAGAATGGCAGCGGCGGCAGGGATGGCCATCAGGAAGCGGACACGCCAGCGCCGGAACGAGGTCAAGGACCAGTAGGCGTGCATCATCTGGCGATAGTCCTGCCGCTCGATCCGATAGGTCAGCTCGAAGGAGATCGGGGGCGATGATTGCATGGGACGAACTCGGCGCCTTCAGCCCGGCTGAGGTTACATCTACGCCCTGCCGGTCAGCCCATGCCAGCCCATGCCAGCTCGTACCGTGACGTTGAGCGATGAAAGGCCTAAGCCACCCGCCGCGGAACAATGTCGGCTTTTCGGTGCCGGGACACTGATCCGGTTCAACGAGACGGGTTTGCCGCTACCGAAAATCAAGGCTGAAGCAAACGGCGCCGGACCCGGTGGGTCCGACGCCTCGCTGACTACAAGCTGCGCTTGATGATCTCGACCTGATAGCACTCGATCACGTCGCCGTCCTTGAGGTCCTGGAAGTTCTCGAACGCAATGCCGCACTCCTGGCCCGCTGTCACCTCGCGGACATCGTCCTTGAAGCGCTTCAGCGTCGAGAGCTTGCCTTCCTGCAGGATGACGACGTTGTCGCGCAGGAGGCGCAAGCGGGCGCCGCGCTCCACCTTGCCGTCGGTGACCTGGGCACCGGCGATCCGGCCGACCTTCGAGATATTGAAGACCTGCTTGACCGTGGCGTGGCCGAGGAACACCTCTCTGCGCGTTGGTGCGAGCAGGCCGGACATCGCCGCTTTCACCTCATCCACGAGATCGTAGATGATGTTGTAGTACCGGATCTCCAGGCCGTGGCTGTCGGCGAGTTGTTTGGCCTGGACGTTGGCGCGCACGTTGAAGCCGATCACGATCGCTTTCGACGCGTTGGCGAGAGCCACATCCGATTCGGTGATGCCGCCGACGCCTGTGTGGATCAACCGAGCCTGCACCTCGTCGGTCGAGATCTTCTTCAGCGAGCCGACGATGGCTTCAACCGAGCCCTGCACGTCACCCTTGATGACGAGTGGGAACTCCTTGCGGTCGGCATCCTTGAGCTGGGCCATCATGGCTTCCAGCGTGCGCGGTGTGCCCGCCGAGCCCAACGTGTCGCGGCGCTTGCGGACACGATAGTCCGTGATCTCGCGAGCTCGTGCTTCGGATTCGACGACGGAGAACTCGTCGCCGGCCTCCGGCGCGCTGTCGAAGCCCAGCACCTCGACAGGTACGGCGGGTCCGGCTTCCTTGACGTTGCTGCCCTTGTCGTCGATCAGCGCGCGCACGCGGCCCCAGGCCGCGCCCGCCACGACGATGTCACCGACGCGGAGCGTGCCGCGCTCGACGAGCACGGTGCCGACTGGGCCACGGCCGCGCTCGAGCTTGGCTTCGATGACATAGCCGTTGGCTGTGCGGTTCGGGTTGGCCTTGAGCTCGAGTATTTCGGCCTGAAGGACGATCGCCTCCAACAGCTTGTCGAGGCCGGTTCCCTTGATCGCTGAAACCGGCACGTCGAGCACGTCACCCGACATGCTTTCGACGACGATCTCGTGTTGCAGCAAATCGGTTGCGACCCGCGTGGGATCGGCATCCGGTTTGTCGATCTTGTTGATCGCCACGATGATGGGCACCTTGGCGGCCTTGGCGTGATTGATCGCCTCTATCGTCTGCGGCATGACGCCGTCGTCGGCGGCAACCACGAGAACGACGATGTCCGTCACCTTGGCGCCACGGGCACGCATGGCGGTGAACGCCTCGTGGCCCGGCGTATCGATGAAGGTGATCTTGTGGCCGTCCTCGGTCACCACCTGATAGGCGCCGATGTGCTGCGTGATGCCGCCGGCTTCGCCGCTGGCGACGTTGGCTTTGCGGATCGCGTCGAGGAGCGAGGTTTTGCCGTGATCGACGTGGCCCATGATGGTGACCACCGGGGCGCGCGGCTCCAGGTTCTCGTCGACGTCCTGCTCGCCGATGAAGCCTTCCAGAACGTCGGCTTCCGAAACGCGCTTTGCCGTATGGCCGAACTCGGTGACGATCAGCTCTGCCGTGTCGGCATCGATCACGTCGTTGATCTTGTGCATCGCGCCCTGCTTCATCAGCAGCTTGATGACGTCGACGGCACGTTCGGTCATGCGGTTGGCGAGGTCGGCGATCGTGATCGCCTCGGGGATGACCACCTCGCGCATGACCTTGTCGCGGGGTTGCTGGACGCCCATCGCCTTGAGCTTCTCGCGCTCACGCCGGCGTTTGAGGGCGGCGAGCGAGCGGCCACGCTGGTTCTCGTCCAGCGCGTTGGTGATCGTGAGCTTGCCGCGAACGCGGTCACCTTCACCCTTGCCAGGCGTCCGGGGCGCGCCCTTGACAGGCAATCCGCCACGCTTCTTGGCACGATCGTCATCGTCGCTCAGATCAGTGGTGGGCTGAGCAGCGGTACGTGGCGCGCGCTTGAGTTGCGTGACCTCCTCGCCCTTCTTGATGGGCTCCGGCGGTTTCGGTGACGGGCGATCCGTCCGCGAAACGAGCATCGGTCGCGTCATGCCGACGGGCTTGAAAAGCGGTTGCGAAGATGTGCTTTCAACGCGCTGCGGTGGCCTGGCCGATCCTGTGGGACGGTAGCCGTCGCCCGCCCGGCCGCCGTCGCGCGGTGGTGGCGACGAGCCCGTGCGAGCCTGGTAGGTGCCCTCGCCCTGACGTGGCGGGCGTTGTCCGGGAGGACTTTGCGGTGGGCGCTGGCCGCCTGCCGGCCGGACCGGTGCCGGGCCTGGAGGCCTCGTCATGAAGGGACGCGCTGCGGGCGGCGTCTCGACGCGGGCGGGGGGCGATACAGGCTCCGCCGCCGCTGTTGGTGGGGGTGGTGGTTCGGCTGAGACCGTCACCGGTGGCTCGCCCGATGCAGGGCTGGGTGCAGGAGCCTCCGTCACGGTCTGCGACCCACTGGCCTCCAAAGCCGGTGCGGCGCCGATCGGTGCGATGGGCTCCGATCCGGTCGATGGCTCTTCGTTAGCCTGCGTCGCGGCGGCTTCGGCGGCAGCTGCCGCCTCGGCCTGTGCGGCAGCGCGTGCAGCCTCCTGCTCGGCGAGCAGCCGCTGACGATCGATCTCGGCCTGCTGCTCCTGGGAGCGGCGTTCGGCAGAGAGGGCGCTTACGCGCGCGGCCTGCTCACGTTCGGAGAGCGTGCGCTGTGGGGTCGCGGTCGAGGATGCTGGGCCGGGCCTGGCGACGGGCCGGGCTCCCGGCGAGGCCGGGCGCGGCATCGCAGGCCGTGGCGCGGCTTCCGGCGCGGGCGCGGCCTGCGTCGTCTCTTCTGATTCCGAGCCTGGCAGGCGCAACTTGCGCTTTTTCTCGACCACGACCGATTTGGAGCGGCCATGGCTGAATTTCTGCTGCACATGGCCGGACTCGACCGTTCGGTTGAGGCTCAGCGGTTTGCGAGCCCCGGCCCGAAGGGTTTTGTCGGTCGTGTCTTTCGTCTCACTCATGCCTAGCCTTGCTTGGTCCAAAGCCTAGTGGGGCGGACGCGCAGCGGGCATCGCCCGTTCAGGCGACTTCCTGCATTCCGGTCCGGTATCGCTCCAGGCGCTCGGCCTGTTTGAGGAAAAACATCGCCGCGCCGCCCATCGTGAGCGCAGCATGTACCACATTTGACCTGCCCAAGGCCAAGCTCATTTGTTCATTTTTGAAAATGCGCAGTATCTTTGGTGGACGGCCGAGATCGCGAGACATGGCGCGGAAGCGTCTGTCGAGCTTTTCGACCCCGTCGTCGCCGGCTTCTGTGGCATGGAGTAAGACGTTCGTAGTGCCCGCGTTGATGCAGGAGTCGATCTTGGTGAAACCTGTTGCGACGAGGCCCGCCTTGTTGGCCAGCGACAAGGCTTCCAGGGCGCGCCGGGCGAGCAAGCGGTCGACCGTTTCGGGCAAATCTGCCGCAGCGGTCACTTCCCGCTTCAAGCTGCGACTGAAGGCGCGCGTCCTCACGGCCTGTTCGAGAGTTTCTCGCGAGTGGAGGATCCACACGCCACGACCGGGCAGGCGGGCTGCCAGATCCGGCACGATCGTACCATCGGGTGCGGCGACGAAGCGGATCAGCGCATCGATTGGTTCCTGGCGGCGCGTGACAGCGCACGTCCGGAGCGGGCCTTGCTCCATGTCGTCGCTGTCATCGTTTTGGGCTTCCGCCTCGACCATCGAGCTTTCTTCCACCTCTGTGACATGATGTCGTTCAGGCGCTCGGTGGCGACTGCGGCTCGTTTTCCTGCAGCTCGCCTGCCGGCGCCTCGGCACCCTCGCCCTCGCCTTCGCCGTCCATCAGCGCCTCTGGCTCTGGTTGCGCCAGATCCTCAGGCTTGATCCAGCCGGCGACGACGCGCGCGGACATGATCACGTCCTCGGCGTCTTTCCGGCTGAGCTCGAAGCCGTCCAGAATCCCCTTGTGCCGAACCGCTTCGGCGCCCTTCTCCTTCTTGCGCTCGACCCAGCCGACGAGGTCGTCGGTGGCGCAATCGGCGAGATCCTCGACGGTTTTTATGCCGTTCTCGCCGAGCCGCACCATCATGACCGTGGTCACGCCGGCGACGCTGGCAACCTCGTCCTCGACGCCGAGTTCGCGGCGCTTGGCATCGCGTTCGGCCTCGAGCTTCTCGAGAAACTCCCGGGCTCGGGTCTGGATCTCGTCGGCTGTAGCCTCGTCGAAACCCTCGATATGAGCGATCTCGGCCGCGTCGACGTAGGCGACCTCCTCGACCGTCGCAAAACCTTCCGTGACCAGGAGCTGGGCGATGACCTCGTCGACATCGAGCGCCTCCATGAACAGGGCGGACCGCTCGGCGAACTCCTTTTGGCGCCGCTCGCTCTCCTCGGCCTCGGTCAGGATGTCGATGTCCCAGCCCGTGAGCTGGGAGGCCAGACGCACGTTCTGACCGCGGCGGCCGATGGCGAGTGAGAGCTGGCCTTCAGGAACCACGACCTCGATGCGGTTCGATTCCTCGTCGAGCACGACCTTGGTGACCTCTGCGGGCGCCAGTGCGTTGACGATGAACTCGGCGTCCTCCTGCTTCCACTGGATGATGTCGATCTTCTCGCCCTGCAACTCGCCGACGACAGCTTGCACACGCTGGCCGCGCATACCGACGCAGGCGCCGACAGGGTCGATGGAAGAGTCCTTTGAGATAACGGCGATTTTGGCGCGGCTGCCTGGATCGCGGGCGACTGCCTTGATTTCCACGGTGCCGTCGTAGATCTCAGGGACCTCCATCTGGAACAGCTTGGCCATGAATTCCGGCTTGGCGCGCGACAGAAAGATCTGCGGCCCGCGCTGCTCGCGCCGCACGTCGTAGATGAACGCGCGAATGCGATCGCCATAGCGGACATTCTCGCGCGGGATCATCTCGTCGCGACGGATGATGCCCTCGGAGCGGCCGAGATCGACGATCACGTTGCCGTACTCGACACGCTTGACGGTGCCATTGATGATCTCGCCGACGCGGTCCTTGTATTCTGCGAACTGGCGGTCGCGCTCTGCGTCGCGCACCTTCTGGATGATTTTCTGCTTGGCGTTCTGTGCGGAGACGCGGCCGAAATCCAGCGGCGGAAGGTGCTCGACGAAGGTGTCGCCTAGCTTCGCCTCGGACCGCCGTTTGCGTGCGGCCTCGATGCTGATCTGGGTGTTGTCGTTCTCCACCGTCTCCACGACCGTCTCGACCCGGATGAGCTTGGTCTCGCCGGTTTTGGGGTCGATCTCGCAGCGGATGTCGTTTTCTTGACCGTAGCGGGCCTTGGCCGCGCTCTCGATCGCCTCCTCCATAGCCTGGAGAACGATCTTGCGGTCGATCGACTTCTCGCGTGCTACCGCGTCCGCGATCTGCAGAAGCTCGAGCCGGTTGGCGCTGATGCCTGCCATTGCCATCGGTTATTCCTCGTCCGTCTTTACTACGCGGGATGCCGCTGCGCGGCCGCCCTGTTTGCCCTTGCGGCCGGACTTTCGACCGTCAGCCAGTTTCTTCGCCTTGCCTTCCAGCGGAGGCTTGCCCTTGCTGGCGCGCAAAGCATCGCGAACCAGCGCGTCCGTCAAAACCAGCTTGGCCTCCGCGATCATCGCGACGGGAAAGCCGACCGTCTGTAGTCCAAGCCCTTCGATCTCGCAGACCACACGGGCCTCGCCATCGACGAGCCCCTCGATCTCCCCGCGCCAGCGCTTTCGACCGCTGACGGGCTCCTTGAGTTCGATGCGTGTCTCGAACCCGCTCCAATCCTCGAAATCACTCGCTCGGACCAGGGGGCGGTCGATGCCGGGCGAAGAGACTTCGAGGCGGTAGGCGCCGTGAATTGGGTCGAAGGTGTCGAGTACGGCGGACAGGTCGCGTGAGACCGTCTCGCAATCCTCGATCGCCATCGTGCCGTCCGGTCGCTCGGCCATCACTTGCACAATGGGGCCTTCCTCGCCACCACTGATCTTGATGCGCACGAGCCTAAAGCCCAACCCTTCGAGCACGGGCTCGACGATTTGCGCGATGTCGGCTGCCTGGCCATGCTCGCGATAGAAACGCGCGCTGTGGCGGGCGGCGGCTTCCGCGCCTTCCGGACCGGTGCCTGCACCGTTCTGCGAGCCGGCATCCGTGCCGTTTTGATCTGAGCTTACGATGGGGCGGTTCATTTCCGGGGCGCCGTGGCTCGATTGCCGGAGCGCGAGGGCCCGGAATCGGCCGATTGCAACAAAAAAGAGCGGACCCCGGAGGGGCCCACTCCCGAAGTTGAGATGATCATGAGCACTTCAAAGATATGTGATGGCCCCGCCCGACGCAAGTGCAAACTGTAGAATGCACCTGGCGAATGTGTCTGCAGAAAGCCCTGCAACATCGTTATCCATGTTCCGGCGAGCAGGTGATGCATCGAGGCGGTGTGCACGTTAACCGTTACCGTGTGGAGAGGTCCGCCGGAAGATGAGAAAGTAGCGCTGCCGTCCCTCGCGTACGGCCTTGGCTTCATAGCGAGTCTCGGGCCAGTCGTCGGGCCTGATGCGCCAGTCATGCGCCGAGCGGGCTTGCCATTCGAGTTGTGGCGTCGCTGCGGCGGCGATCAGGATCGTGCGGGCATAGTCGCCGATGTCGGTGCCGATCCTAAGATCGCCGCCCGGTTTCAGCGCGCGGGCGACGAGCGCGAGCGTCGCTGCCGAGACGAGGCGACGCTTGACGTGGCGCTTCTTGGGCCAGGGATCGGGGAACAGAATGAAGCATCGTTCGAGGCAGGCTGGTGGCAGCCAGCGCAGCACGTCGCGCGCGTCGTCCGTGTAGAGGCGGATGTTGCCGAGACCATTGCTCTCGATCTGGGCGAGCGCTTTGACGACGCCTTCCTCGAACGGCTCGCAACCGATGATGCGAACGGCCGGATTGTGCTCCGCCTGCCAGATCAGATGCTCCGCGCCGCCGAAGCCGATCTCGAGCCACAGCGGCGTGTCGTCTGCGCCGAGTTGATCGGGGGCAGCCGGCCGAGTGACGTCGAGGCTGATCCGCGGTAGCAACTGGCCGAGCAGGGTTTCCTGGCGCGGCGACAGCTTCCGGCCGCGGCGGCGGCCGAAGGAACGCAACTCATGGCTAGCGGAGACGTCGCGGTCCAACGTGGTGATCCCTGAATGCGGGCGCCAGGAATGCAAACGAGGGACCGCGACGGGCCCCTCGTGAAATTTACGATAGCCGAGGGGCCAGCCCGTCGGGGGCTGACCTCGGGCTCACGCTCCGATCGCCTTCTTGATGGCAGGCGCGAGGTCGATTTTCTCCCACGAGAACCCGCCGTCGGCGTCCGGCGCGCGGCCGAAGTGGCCGTAGGCTGCTGTGCGACGGTAGATCGGCTTGTTGAGTTGCAGCGAGCGGCGGATGTTGGTAGGCCGCATCGGGAACAGCTCGGCCAACACCTTCTCGAGCTTGGCGTCGATGTCGTCGCCGAGCTTGCTCGAGCCCTGCGTGTCGACGAGCAGCGACATCGGCTCGGGACGGCCGATCGCGTAGGCGACCTGGATCATGCAGCGATCCGCGATGCCGGCTGCCACGACGTTCTTGGCGAGGTAGCGCGCGGCGTAGGCGGCCGAGCGGTCGACCTTGGTCGGGTCCTTACCGGAGAACGCGCCGCCGCCGTGAGGCGCATAACCGCCGTAGGTGTCGACGATGATCTTGCGGCCGGTGAGGCCGCAATCGCCATCGGGGCCGCCGACCACGAAGTTGCCGGTCGGATTGACCAGGAAGTCGGCTCCGGACTTCGGCATCCAGCCCTTCGGCAGGGCGGAGGTGACGGCGTCGCCGATCATCTGCTTGATCATTTCGGGCGTGTAGTCGGTGCCCTTGCCGTTCGCCTTCTGGTGCTGGGTGGAGACCACCACCTTCTCGCAACCGACGGCCTTGCCATCCTCGTAGCGCACAGTGACCTGGCTCTTGGCGTCAGGCAACAGGTCGCCGAGCTTGCCGGAGCGGCGCTGCTCGGAGAGAACCTGCAGGATCTTGTGGGAGAAGTAGATCGGCGCAGGCATCAGCGAGTTCTTCTCGTAGGCTTCGCTGTCGGTGCAGGCGAAGCCGAACATCATGCCCTGGTCGCCGGCGCCTTCCTCACCCTGCTTCTCGTCGACGCCCATCGCGATGTCGGGCGACTGGCCGTGGAGCAGGACCTCGATATCAGCGCCATGATAGGAGAAGCCGACCTGGTCGTAGCCAATGTCCTTGATGACGCCGCGCGCAATCTGGGAGATCAGATCGCGATTGATGCGGGCTTCCTTGCTGCCGTTGTGCTGATGGCTGTCGAACACCTTGAAAAACGGTGCCTGACCGCGTCCCTCACCGGCGATCACGACCTTGTCGGTTGTAACCAGTGTCTCGCAGCCCAGACGCGTGTTGACCGCGCTGTTGTCTGCGATGCCGAGCTTGACGTCGTTCTCCAGGAAGGCATCGAGGATGGCGTCAGAGATCTGGTCGCTGACCTTATCGGGGTGACCTTCGGAAACGGATTCGGAGGTGAAGAGGAAATTCTTGCGCGCCACGGGACTTTCTCCGGAGACAAGGTAACTACTG
>CAMAYR010000095.1 GCA_945862355.1 Devosia equisanguinis
ATGCTCAGGTGGGTTGCCTCCCTCGTGCCGCAAAGCCAATGCAACTCGCTTCGACAACCCGAGTTTAGGTCCCATGATCGCCCCCAGTCCTCCAACGCGCCACCCGATCGTTGTCCTCGGCCTGCTGGCCTGGACGCTGCTGGTCTGGCCCCTCGCGCAGATCGCCTCGGCACATCCACACGTCTTCGCCGAGGTGAGAACCGAACTCTTGACCAAAGACGGCGCGCTCGTCGGCCTTCGCCATACCTGGATCTTCGACGCTGCATGGCGCGACAACCAATTGCTCGAGCACGATAAGGACAATGACGGCAAGCTGACCCGCGAGGAGCTTGCCCCGCTCGAAGCCGAGAGCAAGGCGACGCTGGCGATGTTTCGCTCGTTCACGCTGGTTCGCGCCGGCGGCAATGTGTTCCGCGTTGTCAGTCCGCGCGACGTCACCGTCGACTACCACGGCGAGGTGCTGGGCCTGACCTTCACCGTGAGCCTCGCCAAGCCGTTGCCGCTCTCCGGTAGCAACCTGCTGCTCGAAGTCTACGACGCCACGTTTTTCTCCGGCTACACGTTCGCCGGCGCCGATGCGGTTCGTTTCGCAATGCCCCCAGCCCCCCCCCCGTGCACCATCGACGCCAGCGCGCCCGCTTCCCCCCAGCAGCTTGCTGCCCGCCGCATGATCCAGAAGCAGATGGGTCCTGAGTTCGTCGATAAGGGCCTGCCGACGAGCACGGCGATCAAGTGCGCAAAACCCGGATGGGCCACCGACGCTGCAGACGCAATCGGGGTCCATGTCCCCGTCTCCACGCGCTGAGCGATCCCGCGCCTCCACTCACCTGCTGGACGTCTGCCCGACGCTTCCCCGCTCCGCCACCATTACCCACTCGGGGCCCATGACCGGATCTCGCACGACGGCGAGCCAATGCAATCCAGCCAGCTCATAGGCCCTGACCGCCTTCTCCTGCCCGACCCCGACACGCACGCACACGGCCAGCGCGAGCGTCG
Organism: Devosia equisanguinis; assembly: GCA_945862355.1. Taxonomy (GTDB): domain Bacteria; phylum Pseudomonadota; class Alphaproteobacteria; order Rhizobiales; family Hyphomicrobiaceae; genus CAMDPA01. The sequence goes on from CAMAYR010000095.1 coordinate 997, forward strand.
TCCCGAACACCTCGTCCCGCATCAACTGCAGCGCCCGGACGCCCACACCGCGGCCTCGATGCTGCGGCGATGCGACGAACAGGTCCATCTCCCATGCACCGACGGGCAGCTCGGCCGGCAGCAGTGCGCCCGGCAGCGTCGCGTCCATCGCGTGTGCGTAGCCGACCGCTCCCCCATCGCACTCGATTATCCGGCAGATCGCCTGCTCGGTGCCCATCGCGAGCATCACCTCCGCTTCCGTCGTCGCCTTCGGCCCCCACCAGCGGATGACCTCCGGCTGCGCGAGCCATCGCCTTATCGTAGGCCAGTCGTCCTCGGTTGCCGGTCGCAAGCGGACATCCCCACCAGACACTCGAACCGCTTCGCTCATGGCTGATCGCGGACATGGCGGTCGAGAAATGCAAGTACCCGCTCGAGCGTTGCGACCTGTGCCGCGTCGGGCCGATAACCCACATCGCCCAGACGCCGTGGCCCGAGCTGATAAGCGTGCTCTGGATGCGAGAAACTAGCCCACTCGACGCGCTTGCCAGCATCTGACAGCAGCTCGTGAAGCTTCTTGAAAAGCCCCTGCAGATGATCCTCGTCGCGCCCAACCACCAGCATGGGCAGGTCCCCTGGCAACGCCGCGATACGCGCACGCGCCACATCGATGTTGATCTGCGCGTCCGCTATCCGCGCATGGAATTGCAGGTTGGCTTCCTTCCGCACCCCCTCGAACTTCAGCCCGAGGAACTCGATCACCGCCGGCTCGCACATTGCGAGCGCCGCCGGCACTGGCCCTCCTCCGCGCGAGGCGATCTCATGCACGATCTTCATCTGCAATTCGCCACCGTGGCTGACCCCGAGAAAGCCGATCCGTTCGGCATCGCACCACCGCTGTCGCGCAATGAAGCCCAGCACCTCGATGACGTCACTGTGATCGAGCCCGAACGGTACGCCGCTGCCATAGGCATCCTCGTGCTCCATCCGCCCCTCGGCCGCAACGACCGCATAGCCCCGCGCAAGCAAGGCCTCCAACGCCCAACCCTGGTTCTGCACCATGTCGCTGAGATAGCCGATGCCGAGCCCGCCCGAGCCCCCGTGCAACACGATCACGGTCGGAAACGGACCGGCCCCCGCAGGCTGCCGCGAGATACAGGGCACATAGAGCCCGTCGCCGGTGAAAACCAGATCGAGCCGCGCGGCCGAGGCGCCCCCCGCGAACGGCAGATCCATAGAGAAATCCAGCGGCTCGATCACCGTCCCGAACGGATGATGCTGCCAGCCCGCTGGCCTCGCCTGCCGCCCTACGCTCATCCCCCGCCCTCGCTCACGTCCCCCGCCCCCACCGCGTACCCACTAACGGTGGACGCCGATACCGAAGCAGTACACTCCGAAATCGTGTCTCAGTCATTCCTGCAATCTCTACCGACCCGGTGTCGCATTCCGGCACGCCCGCTAACGGCAAATTAACCCGCCTCCGCCAGCATGAGCGCCAGTTGGTCCGCAGTTGTCGGACCCGTTGTGCAGGAGTTCAAGTCTCATGTCGTTGTCGCGTTGTTGCGTCGTGCTGAAGTTTGCCGCTGCGGGCCGTTCGCTCGCCGCGCTCACCGTCGTTGGCTTGGCACTGGCCGGTTGCGCGACGGATGAGCAGCACAGGCAGGAAGCATATGCCCGTCATGCGCAGGCTGTCGCCCAGGCGATGCCCCTTCGCGGGCATGGTGAGCCCGAGCTCGAGGACGACGGGCTGCCGAGCCAGACCCCGCCGCCGGCCAACCGCCGGCAGGAACCCGACGATCCGCGCGAGCCATTCAGCCCGAACTACGGCCAACCGCTGCCCCCGCCGCTGCGCACGACGGCAACCGATGCTCCGATCGCTTCCAGCCCCCGGTCGAGCTACGCCTCCGCCAACTGAGAGTACCCAGCGTCACAAGCCCACCGTAGCTAAGGTCGAGGCGCTCGGCGAAACGGACGGCCTGGATCTGCGACCATTCTGGATTTGCGACCATTCGGGCGATCGAGGATGGTCGCCGGGAGCATCGCTCCGCTCGTCCGATGCGTAGATTGGAGCGAAGCTGCTGGGTTCCAGTCTCCACAACACCCTTCGCCACATTGCCGAGACGTAGAAACACTTTGCACGTCGAAGATGTACGATCGCGGAACTCTGCCGTACCCTGACGCGACATGACGTGAGCCGGCCCAGTTGTGCGGGTTTCGTCTGGCCGCGCCGACAACCGCCGCTTCGCCCACTTCGCGACGACCTCTGAATATGACGGAAGCCCATCTTCCCTTGGTGCTGTCCCCTGTCTATAAGTCCGCCGGCAAGGGGTCGGGACTTGATCGGGGATCGAAGAGGGTCGGCGCACGTCCGTCCTCTGGGCTGGGCAGCGACACATTACGAGCACCGGCTCAAGCAATCGTAGCGGACTCTGCGCAGTAGTGGCGCGTGGCGCTGTCCGGAGTGAGGGTGGGACATGCAGAAGTGCAATCCGTTGCGCTGGCTTTGGGGCCTGCTGCCGCTGACCATGATCTGGTGGATCGGCCTGCTCGGAATGCAGCAGCGCATTGAGGAAGATCTGGCAAGTCGCACCCGCCAGCACCTCGACCAGAACAATCTCCAGTGGGCGAACGTCGCCTTCAAAGGCCGCGACGGCCTGCTGAGCGGTCGCGCCGAGGAAGAGAGCGATCAGCGACGCCCAGGCATCGAAGTCGCCAAGGTATGGGGCGTGCGCGCAATCGAGGATCGCGTCGAGGTGCTCCAGCTCATCCGGAATTATCTTTGGAGCGCCAAGTCCGGCATGGGCGAGCTGACGCTGACCGGCTACGTGCCTAACGCTGCCGCCCGCAAAGCGATTCTGGCATCGGCCCGCTCTGCGTTCCCAAAACACAAAGTTGTCGACCAGCTCGAGCTTGCGCGAGGCGCACCTGAGCAGAAGGTGTGGCTCGGCGGCACCGCGTTTGCGCTTCGCCAGCTCGCCGCATTGAAGCCGGGCGGCTCCGTGAACCTGGAAGGCGCGGGTCTGGTCATCGCTGGCGAAGCCGACAGCTCCAAAGCTTACGAGTCATTGCGCCCACAGCTTGGCCGCTCGATGCCGCAAGGCATCAGTCTCAAGGCCGATCGTGTCATTCCCCCTATGGTCAAACCGTACACCTGGACAGCAGCGCTTCGCGGCCGCCAGGTAGAGCTCGCCGGACACGCCCCCAGCGTCGCTGCCCGCGATCAGATCAAGGCCGCAGCTGAGAAATCTCTGGCAGGCCGCAGCGTCGTCGATCGGATGACGATAGCTTCTGGCGCGCCGGGCGACTGGCAGCGCGCCGCCACCCTGGCCTTGGCCCGGCTCGCCGATCTCAAACAGGGCAGCGCCGAGATGCTGGACGAGCGGCTCACTGTCACCGGCCTGACCGAGACCGAGGCGGGCGCCGAGGCGGTCCGCCGCGCGCTCAAGTCCGGATTATCACGCGGCTTCCAGCTCTCCGAGAACATCCGCCAGGATCCTGCCGTCAAGGCCGCGGAGGAAGCACGCAAAGCCGCCGAAGCAAGGCGACTTGCCCAGGAGGCTGCGAAAGCCGAGGCCGCACGCCGCGCGGCCGAGGAAGCAGCGAAAGCCGAAGCTGCCCGCTTGGCCGCGTCGGAATCTGCACGTGCCGAGGCTGCCCGTCGTGAGGCTGAAGAACGCTCACGGACCGAGGCTGCTCGGCGCGCCGCCGAGGAGGCAGCGCGCGAGGACGCAGCGCGCCGCGCCGCCGATGCTCGAAGGTCGGCCGAGGAGGCTTCTCGCGCCGACGCAGCCCGTCGTGCTGCCGAAGCCGCCGCACGTCGCGCAGCCGACCAGCAGCGGATCGAGGCGGAAAAACAGGTCAAAGCCAGACTTGCCGCCGAGACGGCCCAAAAAGCCCGCGCTGCAGAGGCTCAGCGCTGCGAGCAGGCGATGGCCCAATCGGTAGCAACCGGCGTCATCACGTTCAAGCGCGCCAGCGCCGAGCTCGATCGGAGTAGCCACCAGACCCTCGGTACCCTTGCGCAGATCATCAAGGGCTGCCCTGGTTTCGCAATCGAGATCGGTGGCCATACCGACAATGAAGGTGAGCCGGATCGCAATCAGCGTCTTTCCGAACGTCGTGCGAGATCCGTGCTCGATTATCTCGTCAGGATAGGTGTTCCGCCGTCCGCGCTGAGCGCAATTGGCTATGGCCAATCGAAACCCAAGGTGCCGAACGACAGCCCGGCCAACATGGCCACCAACCGCCGGATCGAGTTCAGCGTGCAGGCGAAGTGAGCGCAGCTTCGCTCCTGAGCCGTACGCCCTGCCACTCGATGTCCAACCAACTCCGCGTCAGCCAAACGGGAATGTGACATGGACTATATGCTCGCGAAATTCGTCTGGTACGTGCTCATCGCTTTCGCCATCGGAGCTTGTGTCGGCTGGTTCACCTGCACCAGCAGTGAGGACTGATCCGTGCCTGGCGCACTGCACGACACGTCTCGCGAAAGAGGTAACGTCCCATGCTGATATTTGCGTTGCAGTTCGCAGCCCTGCTGCTTCTCGCGTACTTCGCCGGCGCATTCTTCGGGTGCATCCTGCGACGGACGTTCTTCGCTGCGACCCTTCGTCCGGCGCACGCTGCGGCACCTACGTCGCCGAGGCCGGCATCGGGATCGCTGCCCGTTCCCGCTCCTCTCGCCCCGACACCCCAGCCCACCCGCTTCGAGCGGGCTCTGACCGGCGCCGGCTCCGCTGCAACCCCACCCCCCTCGCCAGCGCAAGCGCCCGCAGCACGCCCGCCCGCTCCGGCGGCGGCTGCCGCGCCGGTTGTGGCCCCGGCGGCACCAGCCTCTACCGCACCTGCCGCAACCGCCGTACAGAAGCCGATTCCGATTCCAGCAGGCTCACAACCCGCCCCAACAAGCCCAGCCGCAGCTCCAGTCGCAACCTCGCCCGCTGCTGCCGCATCGGCGGCCGCCACGACCGCTGTCGCCGCCGCGATGTCGGCCGTTGCCGCCGCTAAGGCCCAGGCACAACAACCATCACCGGGAATACTTCCCGCCGCGGTGGGAACGAGCGGTCCTGCCTCCGTCACCGCCCCGGTGGCCGCAGCGCCAGCCCCCGCGGCCCCCGCACCCGCACCCAAGCCAGCAGCAGCGCCTGCAGCAGCAGCGCCGGTAGCGCCGGCAGCAACTGCGCCAGCCCCCGCGGCCCCCGTACCCGCACCGAAACCAGCCACGCCAGCACCAACGCCCGCAGCAGCAGCGCCGGTAGCGCCGGCAGCAACTGCGCCAGCCACCGTGGCCCCCGCACCCGCACCGAAACCAGCCGCGCCAGCACCAACGCCCGCAGCAGCAGCGCCAGCCCCAGCGGCCGCCGAGCCGCAGGATCTGACCCGCATCCGCGCCATCGACGAAACCACGCAGAAGGCGCTGAACGGTCTTAGTGTGACGAGCTATTCCCAAATCGCTGGCTGGAAGCCGGACGACGTCGCGCGCATGTCCGGTGCACTCGCAGTGCACGGCCGTATCGAGCAGGAGAACTGGATCGAGCAGGCCCAGATATTGGCCAAGGGCGGCGAAACCTATTATTCGCGGCGCAAGCTGAAGGGCGAGCTACCCAGCGCGCGACCAATGCCGGATGAAGGCGAGAGAATCACCGTCCGAGTGCCCGCCGGCACCCGCCCGGGCGACGCAGCGCAGCCTGTTTCTGTTTCTGTTTCTGTTTCTGCTCCTGCTCCTGCCTCCCCCGCAGCGCCGCCGGTTGACGCCGCGAAGGTCGCCACGAGCGCCGCCTCTGTCGTACAAGCCGCCCAAGCCGCCGTCAGCGCGGCAGCCACCACCGCCACTCCAGCCGCCGCGGCCACTGCCGCCAAGGCAGGAGTCGTCGCAGTTGCAGCGGTTGCAGCCAAGGCCGTGGAAACAGTATCGACACCTCCCGCGCCTGCCACTGCCCGACCAACCACGAGCCAGCCAGCTCCAACGCCGACGCCGCCGACGCCCCCCGTCGTTGCCGTGCCCGCCTCACAAGTGGTCCCGCCTCTCGCCGTCAGCGCGCCTGCCGCATCCCCCTCCGCCACGGCTCCAGCCGTCGGCATGGCGCGCGACAATCTCCAACGGATTGCCGGGATCAATGCCGAGGTCGAGCGCCTGCTCAACGTTCAAGGTGTGACGCGCTACTCCCAGATCGCCACGTGGTCGGCGAGCGACACGTCTCGGTTCGACCGGCTGCTCGGCTTCGAAGGGCGCATAGCTCGCGAGAATTGGATCGAGCAGGCCAACATCCTGTCCAAGGGCGGCGAGACCACCTACGCGCGCGACCTCGCCCGCCGGCCGGCTGAGGCGCAGCAGTCAGTCCCCCCCGCCGTGATCCCCCCTCCCCAGCCGAGCAGCCCGGCGCTCTCGTCGATCCAGACAGCATCCAGCACTGCCGCTGTCGCCGCGGCAGTGTCGGCGGCAGCCTCCATCGCAACCCAGCGCTCTGCACGCGACGACGACCTTTCCTCACTCCGCTCTGTACGCTCCGAGGCCTATCGCAGCGGCGAGGCTCCCGCCTTGTCCAGCGGACGCGAAGACGATGACCTCAAGCGCATTCGCGGTGTCGGTGTGCTGATCGAGAAGAAGCTCAACGCGCTCGGCGTGACGCGCTACGATCAGGTTGCCAACTGGACCGTTGCCGACATCGAGCGCTTCAGCGAAAAGCTCGACTTCAAGGGCCGGATCGAGCGCGAGAACTGGGTAGAGCAGGCCCGCATCCTCTCGGCCGGCGGGCAGACCGAATTCTCCCAGCGCGTCGATCGTGGCGAGGTGGATTCGAGCAAGTTGCGATCCTGATCGACGCACCTCACTGCCGCGAGCACAACAGCTTGCTTCCCGACCGCGCAACTCGAAAAGGCAATCGGCTTCACGCCGGTTGCCTTGTTCATTTCACCACGCCAGAATTTCACCACGCCAGAATCCCGCAACTGACCAGCCGCGAAACCTGCCGCACCGGAGCCGCCCTACAGGAGCAACCAATGTCCGTAGAGTATGCGCCCAAAGGCCTGATCGGCCTCCTCACGCCTCAGGCCAACACCACCGTCGAGCCCGAGATGGCGATCATGACGCCGCCCGGCTACGCCTTCGTCAATGCACGCCTGATGAGCGACAAGCCGACCATCGAGGCCCGCCTCGTCGACTACTTCGCCACGCTCTCCGGCCAGCTACGCCAGTTCGCCAACGCGCCAATCGGCACCGCCCTCGTCGCGACATCCGGCATGTCCTATCTTGCCGGCCTCGATGCCGAGCGCCGCATCCTCGATGACGTCTCCGAGCGCCACGGTATCCCCGTCTTCACCTCGGCAATCGCCTCCGTACACATGTTGCGGGCCCTCCGCGCCCACCGCATCGCGCTCGTCTCGCCCTACCCCGAATCCCTCAACATCGAGAGCCGCAAGTATTGGTCCGCCCACGGATTCAAGATCGTCGCCGAAACCGGCGCGTTCAAGGACGTCGGCAACTTCCACCCGATCTACGCGCTGCTCGGTGGTGAGGCTCTTGCCGCGCTCGACGCACTGCCCGACGCCGGTTTCGAGGCCGTCCTCATGCTTGGCACCGGAATGCCGACGCTGGAGGCGATACGCCGACGTCCCCACGTGCGTGGCGCACCGGTGATCTCCTGCATGCTGGCCACCGCCTGGCGCACGACGCTGGCGCTCGACAACGCCGAGCCGACGCCACAGGGCGCGCTGCGCTGGATTACCGATCCAGCATGGGGTCCGCGCCTCGACGCGCTGAAGGCGCTCAACTGACGCGCTCGGCCACCATCCGCACGACCCCGCAACGGCCGTAGTGTGCGTAGCCTTTGAAGTCCGCCTCGGTCTCTTCGAGCAAATGGAATAGCACGCCGGGGAAATCTACCCGCAGCATCTCGCAGGTGAACAACCGGTCGACCTCCTTCGGCCCCCCCGCCGCGCCATTCTTTCGGCACTCGATCTGGTGCGGCGAGAACGTCTCGAGAATGACGATACCGCCCGGCCGCAGCGTCTTCAGCGCATTGGCATGAGCCGGACCGCGCAACGCCACCGGCAGATGAATGAAGAACAGCCCGACGACGTCGAACTGCTCTGGCTCCCAGTCCCAGGTCTCCACGCCCGCCCGTCGGGCGTCGATCGAGACACCACGCGAGGCCGCCAGCCGCTCGGCCTTCTCCACGCCGAACTCGGACGGGTCGAACGTCGTCACCTCGAGCCCCTGCTCGGCAAGCCATACACCGTTGCGGCCCTCGCCATCCCCCGGCATCAACGCCTTCATGCCCGGCTTGAATCTCGCCCTTTGCGAGACGAGGAAAGCATTTGGCTCGGTGCCATAGTGATAGTCCGGCTCTCGGTAGCGGTTGTCGAAGCTCTCGGGCGTGAAACCGTAGATGACCTTGGACAAGTCGAGCCTCCATTCGAGAACACGAACCGCGAAGCACGCCGCTTCGCGGCCTCAACCTTCCACCATCCATGCTTTTCGCACATGCCCCCGAAACGCGCCATGCAGACCCTCGCACCGTTTCCGGGTTGATGCCCTGCCCCCATCCTCCTACACCGGCAGCAACGGTGAGGAGACAGCCCTGGGCATGACCACGCGCATCAAGAACGCTGCTGCGGCAGCATTGAAGGGCAATGTGCGCCAGGAGCCCGATCTCCTGAAGGCCGTCGTATGGACGATGGTGTCGGTCGTCGCCTTCACCCTCACGGCCTGGTCAGGTCGCGAGGCAGGCAAGCACATGACGCCGATGAACATGGTGTTCTGGCGCAACTTCCTGTCACTCGTGATCCTGCTCGTCGCCTTTCGCTGGCTCGCCATTCCCCTCGTTAGCCTGTGGCCGAAGCGGCCCTGGCTGCATTGGGGCCGCGCGCTGGTCCACATCTGCGGCCAATGGAGCTGGATGACGGCGCTGCTGATGATCCCCCTGATCGAGTTGATGGCGCTCGAGTTCACGTTTCCTTTGTGGGTCGCCTTGCTGGCCCCCCTCATTCTCGGCGAGAAACTGACCCGAACCCGCGTTCTCGCAGCGATCATGGGCTTCATCGGCGTGCTCACGATCATCTTGGGCCCGACCGTTCTGAGTGGCGGTCAAGTCGCGCCGAGCTTCAGCGCAGGCACCGCCTTCGCGCTCGCCTGCGCCGTCTTCTTCTGCTTCAACATGATCGGCACTCGCTATCTGGTGCGCTACGATGGACCGCTGACGCTGCTGATGTTCATGGTCGTCAACCACACGATCATGGCGTTCGTGCTGGGCTTCTCGACCATGCGTTTGCCGCAAGGCACGTTGATCTTCTGGGTGCTGTTGCTCGGCGTCAGCAGCCTGGTCGCGCATTTCGCGCTGGCCCGAGCGCTCGCTTACGCCGATACGGTGGTAGTAGCCCCCCTCGACTTCATCCGAATTCCGCTGATGGTAATGCTCGGCGTTCTCGCCTATGGCGAGCCGATACAAGCGATTGCCCTTGCCGGCACGCTGCTGGTGCTGACCGGCAACGGCATCAATATCTGGAACGAGCATGCACGGCGGCGTGGCGTTTGATGGCGCATCGGAGCCGTCGAAGCGCCCGGTCAGTCAGCTGGTCAGACATCTGGTCAGTTAGCCGGGAGTTCGACGAGCTGCCCTCTCCGGGCCATCGGACGCTCGAGGCCGGGCCGCCACAGCCCAGCGATGCCGGCGCCGGCCTTCGCGATCCGCAGCCGCGCGACGTCACGCTTCGCACTGGCCTTCTCGCCGTGGCCGGCAACAGGAACAAGCGCCGGCATCAATCCCACCACACCGCGCAGGAGCAGCGGCACCTGTCGCCGAGCCACCTTCGCGAGCGCCGCGCCGAGCCCGTGCCGGATGCGCGTCGACACGATCTCGTTGCGGCCCTCCATGATCGCGAAGGCGCGGCGGTCAGCGAACGGACGCGCAGCGCTGGTGGGCGAGGCATCGAGCCCCGGCCTGCTGATCGAAACGGGCTCCGTCGATTGATAGATGACGCCTCCCGCTGCCACGAGATCGCCGAAGAACTCCCAGTCCTCGAAGCCCAGAAGATTGAGCCGCGGATCGAACCGCAGCCCGGCGCCCGTCTCCCGATCGAATACCCAGCGGCGCATCGCGACGTTACCGGTGCCAGCCTTCCACACTCGCCGGCCTTCCGTGGGCCTTTGCGACAAGCCATCGATCCGCCCCAGGATCGCATCGGCCTGGTATCGCACCATCGCGGCCGCATGGGCAGCGAGCAGGCCGGGATGTGCCGTGCTGTCGTCGTCGATGAAAACGGCTATGTCCGCGCCGGCCTCCGCCGCCAGATCGAGAGCGCGATTGCGCACGCTGGCATAGCCGCGCTCCGGCTCGTGGCCGTATCGCAGATCGAGACCGAGTCTCGCCCCGAGAAGTCGGATCTCGTCCTCGCCCGGCACCTGATTGTTGTCGGCGACGCAGATCACGATCCTGAGTTCCGGTGGACCGATCAGCTCACGGCAGGAGGCGAGGCAGTCAGCCAGCTCCTGCGGGCGATCCCTCGTGCAGACCATGAGAGCAGCGGTTCCGATCGGCTGCAACGGTGGCCGCGCCCCGCCCATTCTCAGCCTCGCGCGATTGTATCTACTGCCGCGTAGAGATCGCCCGGCGCATGGCAAAGATGACCGGCGCCGGCATCCCGCAGCTCGTCGATGCTGCCATACCCCCACGTCACCCCGACCCCGCCGACGGCGTTGCGTGAAGCAGCGGTCATGTCGCTCCCACGGTCCCCGATCATCACGACTTCGGTGATGGCGCCGCGATGCTGCGCGAGAATGTGGCCGATCAGCTCGCCCTTGTCGTCGAACCGCCCGTCGAGCTCGGAGCCGTAGACCTCGTCGAAATCATCGGCGAGGCCGAAATGATCGAGGACCGGACCAGCGAAGACCCGCGGCTTAGCCGTGCACAGCAGCAGCCGCCAGCCAGCCGACCGGAACGTCTCGAGGGCTTCGGGAATGCCCGCGTAGACCGAGGCCTCGAAGATGCCCGTGGCGCTGTAGTATTCGCGGTAGGCGGCCACGGCCGCCTCCACGTGCTCATCATCCGTGTCAGGCAGGAGCTTCGGAAACGCCTTCCGCAGCGGCGGACCGATCACCCAGGTCAGTTCAGGGCGCGCGGGGACCGGCGCGCCGAGCCGTCGCAGCGCGAACTCGAACCCGCCGATGATGCCGTCGGCCGGATCGGTCAGCGTACCATCCAGATCGACGAGCGCCGTCCTCATTTCCACTCGATTTTCAAGATCTCGTAGGAGCGGGTGCCGCGCGGCGTGGTGACCTCGACGGTATCGCCCTTGCGCTTGCCGATCAGTGCGCGAGCGATAGGTGAGCCGATCGAGATCTTGCCGTCGCGCACGTTGGCCTCGTCCTCGCCGACGATCTTGTATTTCACCTTGTCGCCGGTGTCCTCGTCCTCGAGGTGCAACGTCGCGCCAAATTTGACGGTCTCGCCGGAAAGCTTGGCCGGATCGATCACTTCCGCGCGCGAAAGCTTGTCCTCGAAGTCGGCAACCTTGGCTTCGTTGAGCCCTTGCTGCTCCTTCGCCGAATGATACTCGGCATTCTCCGACAGATCACCATGCGCGCGGGCCTCCGCAATCGCCTGGATGATGCGCGGCCTCTCCACGGACTTGAGGCGATGAAGCTCATCTTCGAGCCTCTTGTGCCCTTCAACCGTCATCGGAACGCGTTCCATTCTGCTCTCCAACCCAGAACTTAGTATCCGGCATCGGCGAGGCACGCCCCCCGCGCTGGGGTGAACATTGCCGCTCTATTGCGCCCTTACACCCTCGCCGACGAAGTCCCGGCAAAGGCAAGATCCGGATCACTCAATTGGTTGCCGGAAGCACAGCTTCGGCAAACGCCGCCCTGACCCGGCAGCGCCCCCCACCCCCGTTCGGGATTGGAATGCGCCGCCAGACCTGCACGACCTCCAGCCCCCCGATACTAATCAGGTCTGTGGCCCCGCGTCTTGCGCTTTTTCAGCGATATGCCCAGGGGGCTTTACGCCTGCTGTCAGGCCGGCGGTAAGGCAAACCGCTGCAGGGGGGCCACGGTCAACGTCTTGGCCTTGAGTGCCTTGATCGCCTTGGTGACCGCCACGGCTCCCGCCAGTGTCGTGTAATAGGGAATGTGGTTGAGCAGCGCCGTGCGACGTATGTCCTTGGAATCGGCCAAGGCTTGAGCACCATCGGTCGTATTGAAGACCATCGCGATATCGCCGTTCTTCATCATGTCGACGACGTGCGGACGTCCCTCCAGAACCTTGTTCACGACCTCGCACTTGATGCCATGGCTCTCAAGGTGCCGCTTCGTGCCGCGCGTTGCGACGACGCGAAAACCCATAGCCACCAGATCGATGACGGCGGGCACGATCCGCTCCTTGTCGTTGTCCTTGAGCGACACGAAAACGCCCCCGGACATCGGCAGGACCTGCCCCGCCCCGAGCTGGCTCTTGCCGAACGCGAGCGCGAAATCGCGGTCGATGCCCATGACCTCTCCCGTCGAGCGCATCTCCGGCCCGAGCACCGGGTCGACACCGGGAAAGCGGGCGAATGGAAATACGGCCTCCTTCACGGCGATATGCCCGAGCTTGGCCCGCTTCAGGCCGAACGATGCGAGTGGCTCGCCTGCCATGATCCGTGACGCGATCGCAGCCACCGGCAGGCCGATCACCTTGGCGACGAACGGCACGGTTCGGCTGGCCCGCGGATTGACTTCGAGGATATAAATGTCACCGTCCTTGATGGCGTACTGCACGTTCATCAGGCCGACCACGCCCAGCGCCAGCGCCAGGTCACGCGTCTGCGCCTCGAGCAGTCCGATCATCTCCTGCGACAGCGAATGCGGCGGCAGCGAGCACGCGCTGTCGCCCGAATGGATACCCGCCTCCTCGATGTGCTCCATGATTCCGGCGACGAATGCGTCCCGGCCGTCGCTCAGGCAATCGACGTCGACCTCGATTGCGTTGCTCAGATAATGATCGATCAGCAGCGGCCGTCGATCGGAGACGATGAGCTCAGATGGCCGGTCGAGCGTGGCGGAAAGCCGGGTGACATAGCGGTCGACCTCGTTGCCGTCATGCACGATCTCCATCGCCCGGCCGCCGAGCACGAAGGATGGCCGGATGACGACCGGATAGCCGATCTCCTCGGCCTTGGCGCGTGCCTCCCCCGGCGAGCGCGCAATGGCGCTCGGCGGCTGGCGCAAGCCGAGCTTGTCGATCAGCGCGCGAAAACGATCACGGTCTTCCGCGAGGTCGATGGCATCAGGCGAGGTGCCGAGGATCGTGATGCCGGCAGCCTCGAGCGCCTCGGCGAGCTTCAGCGGCGTCTGCCCGCCGAATTGCACGATGACCCCTTTGAGCTTGCCGTTCGCCTGCTCTTTGCGGATGATCTCGAGCACGTCCTCTGCCGTCAGTGGCTCGAAGTAAAGCCGGTCCGACGTGTCGTAGTCCGTAGAGACCGTCTCGGGATTGCAGTTGACCATGATGGTCTCATAGCCCGCCTTCGTCAGCGCGAAGCAGGCATGGCAGCAGCAGTAGTCGAACTCGATGCCCTGGCCGATCCGGTTCGGACCACCGCCCAGGATGACGATCTTTTCGCGACCCGAAGGCATCGCCTCGCAAACAGGCGGGCCGTCGAGCCCCCGTTCGTAGGTCGAGTACATGTAGGCCGTCGGCGAGGCGAATTCAGCCGCGCAGGTGTCGATGCGCTTGTAGACCGGCACCACGCCGAGATTCATGCGGTGCTCGAGCACTTCGGCTTCGGCCACCCCTGCGAGCTTCGCGAGCCGCGCATCCGAGAAGCCCATCGACTTCAGCCAGCGCATCTGCTCGGCAGCGGCTGGCAGCTTATGCGCCTTGACCCGCTCCTCCGTCGCGACAATGGCCGCCATGCGCTCCAGGAACCACGGATCGATCCGGCACATCTCGTGTACGTCCGCGACGCTCACGCCGAGCCTCAGCGCCTGCGCGACTTTGAGCAGCCGGTCGGGCGACGGCCGGCCCAGCGCCGCACGAATGGCATTGCGGTCGTCGCCCTGCCCGAGCCCCTCGAGCGCGATGTCGTCGAGACCCGTGAGACCGGTCTCAAGCGAGCGCAGCGCTTTTTGCAGGCTCTCCTCGAACGTGCGCCCGATCGCCATCACCTCGCCCACCGACTTCATCGCCGTTGTCAGCGTGGAATCGGCGCCGGGGAACTTCTCGAACGCAAATCGCGGGATCTTCGTGACGACGTAGTCGATCGTCGGCTCGAACGAGGCCGGCGTCGCCCCGCCGGTGATGTCGTTCTCGAGCTCGTCGAGCGTGTAGCCGACGGCGAGCTTGGCCGCGATCTTCGCAATCGGAAAACCCGTCGCCTTCGAGGCGAGCGCCGATGACCGCGACACACGCGGGTTCATCTCGATCACGACGAGCCGCCCGTCCGCCGGATTGACCGCGAACTGCACGTTCGAGCCGCCCGTCTCGACGCCGATCTCGCGCAGCACCGCCAGCGAGGCGTCGCGCATGATCTGGTATTCCTTGTCGGTCAGCGTCAGCGCCGGCGCGACGGTGATGGAATCACCGGTATGGACGCCCATTGGATCTATATTCTCGATCGAGCACACGATGATGCAGTTGTCCGCCCTGTCGCGGACCACCTCCATCTCGAACTCCTTCCAGCCGAGCAGACTCTCGTCGATCAGAATCTGGCCGACGGGCGAGGCATCGATGCCGGAGCGCACGAGCGTCTCGAACTCCTCGCGGTTGTAGGCGACGCCGCCGCCGGTGCCGCCGAGCGTGAAGGCGGGCCGGATGATGGCCGGCAGACCGATCGTCTCGAGGTGGCGCATGGCCTCGGCTACGCCCGCGGCGCGGTCATAGCCGGTGATGCGGCCATCCGTGCCGCGCAGCTTCGGCGAGGAAGCGACTGCCGCGCGCGGGCTTTCCAGGCCGATGCGGTCCATCGCCTCCCGGAACAGCTGGCGGTCTTCCGCCATGTCTATCGCCGCCGCCTTGGCGCCGATCATCTCGACGCCGTATTGCTCGAGGACGCCCATCCGCTCGAGCGCCAGCGCGGTGTTGAGCGCGGTCTGCCCGCCCATGGTCGGCAGCAGCGCGTCGGGCTTCTCCGCGGCGATGATCTTGGCGACGATCTCCGGCGTGATCGGCTCGACGTAGGTTGCGTCGGCCATGTCCGGATCGGTCATGATAGTCGCGGGATTGGAGTTGACGAGGATGATCCGGTAGCCCTCGTCGCGCAGGGCTTTGCACGCTTGCGTGCCGGAATAGTCGAACTCGCAAGCCTGACCTATGACGATCGGGCCCGCACCGATTATGAGAATGGATTTTATGTCTGTTCGCTTTGGCATAAAACGGCTTCATAGTGCAGTGCGGCGAGGTTGGCTATAGCGCGTCTGGGATTGTCGGCGCGCATGACTGTCGCACGCCGCCGCCTCGCGGCCCCTGCCCCACGTTCTGGTCACTGCCGATCACGGCCGGCCCGAGCCGAGTTGGGCGACACGAAGGCAATGGCGCCTCGTGAGTACTTCTGTCGCGCGGCACATCGCGGTCTCGTCTCCCAGCGAGACTACCGCCAATCTGCCCGCTATGCAGCAACGCTCCACATTCGAGCGGCAAGGCCGCCCAGATGAGATGCCCGCGAAGGAGCGCCCTCCTTTAGCCGAGCGGTTGTGGCGAAATCAATTGGGCATCGCCCTGGCGATTGCGCTGACCCTGGCCGCTGCCTCGCTGCTGTTGCTGAGCCGGCAGGTTTAATGAATCCACGCCTCGTGAGGCGTCGCGCCTTAGGCCACCGACGGTGCGGCGAGGTCGTTGTCAACGAAGGCGCGATAATTGCCTCAGGAAGCCATTGTCAATTCTAGTGGCACTCCCGTCACGACACTAGCCGGACCTCACATCCCGGATGCGGCTTTCAGCATAGTGGTCATCCGCTTCGTCAGGTCTGAGTAGTTGTGGACGACCTGCCAACCTATCGTCAGCGCCGGTGCCAGAAGCCGTATCATGATGGCCTTGGCTTCCGTCTGCCCCAGATTCCCGTATAGGCTGTTGAGGTGCTCGATGCGCACCAGCGCCAGCACCTCGTCGAGACGCTCCTCGAGCGAGCGCGCCCCGTCCACTGCTTCCCGCGCCTCGAACGCGACCTGCGCCGCCGAAACCCCGACACCGAGCCCGGCTCCGATCCTCAGGGTCTCCATCCGCTCATGCACGGCCTTGTCGACCTTCGACCGCAGCACCATCCACGGCGGCACGAAGCAGATCACGAGAAGCGCGACCGTGATGCCGAGCCCCGTGTAGTCGGTCAGCTCGCCGCCCGTATAGTAGAGGTAGAGGACGGTGAACAGGCTGAACGCCAGAACGACGGTCGCACCCTGGGCGCTCATCTGCAGGAAAGGCCGGTAGAGCTTGGCGTTCAACACCGTATCGATCGGCTTGCGGAAGGGAAACCGCGCGATCGTCGTGCAGTTCTTCAGCATGAAGCCGACCAGCAGCACCCAGATTAAGGCATTGATGAACCACTCCAGCGACCACACCGTCCACATCAGGTAGTCCGCCGCACGAACG
>CAMAYR010000096.1 GCA_945862355.1 Devosia equisanguinis
GACACCACCCTCGCCGCACCGTTGGTCAACTAAGGCGCGACGCCTCACTAGTGGCCCGTCGCGCCTAAATCGTAGCATAGCCGCAACCTCTTCCGATTTTGGCGCGAAATGAGGGCCACTGGAATTAGCACTGGCTCGGTGAGGCGTTCATCGTGCCTGAGTTGACACCACCCTCGCCGCACAGTCGGTCGACTGAGGCGCGAGGCCTCACTAGGGCAAGCATGCATCGCGATCACATCGGGTCGGCCCAATGATCTGGCAACTCATCGATTCCAGCGGTGTCGGTGGTGCGGAGCGCCACATAGCAACGCTCTCGCGTTGCCTCGAGAACCGTGGGCTGTCTGTTCGGATCGTTCTCATGGCCGATCACGGAGAAAACCCCTGGCTCGAGCAACTGTCCGCGGCAGGGCTCAGCTGCCAGACGCTCGATGGCAGCGCTGCCGGTCTGTGGCGGGGGCTGCGTGCCGCACGACCAGCCCTCGTGCATTGCCACGGCTACAAGGCCGGTGTCGTCGGAAGGCCGCTGGCGCGCGCCGCGGGCATTCCCGTCGTCACGACCTTCCATGCCGGCGCGCGCGGCCTCTTCCCCGTCGGGGTATATGACGCGCTCGACGAATGGACGTCGTTTCTCGGGCCGCGCATAGCCGTCAGCGGCCAGATCGAGGCGCGGCTGCCGTTCTCCTCCGTCGTCGTGCCGAGCTTCATCGATGCCGGACAGCGCCCGACCGCGGGACGCCTGCCGAACCGTATCGGGTTCGTTGGCCGGCTCAGCGAGGAGAAACGGCCGGATCATTTCTGCGAGATCGCCAGGCTGGCCGGAGACAGCGTCGAGTGGCACGTCTACGGCGCAGGTCCCATGCGTGCCGACCTGGAGAAGCGGTTCGGCGACATCGTGCGCTTCCACGGTGTGGCGACCGACATGTCGAGGGTTTGGCCTACGCTGGGTGCCATGCTGATGCCATCGCGCTTCGAAGGCCTGCCGCTCGCTGCCCTGGAGGCGTTGGCGCACGGTGTTCCTGTCATCGCCAGTCGCGTCGGCGATCTGGGCAGCGTCGTGATAGAGAACGAGACGGGATGGCTGTTCGAGGCCGGCGACGTCGAGGCAGCGAGCGGGTTGGTGCGGCGCTGGGCAGCCCTCGATGACGAGGCACAGACCCGGATGCGTCAGGCGTGCTGGGAGCATGTCGAGAAGCACTACGCCGTCGAGCGTCATCTGCCGCCGATCCTAGATTGCTATCGGCGGGCGGGGCTCCAGTTCGCGCCGCGCGTGACCTGAAGGTGGCCGATCTCGCGATCGGAAAATCCTATGAGGTTGCTGCTGCGCGCTCGGAGCTGGATTTGAAATCCCGCCCCCGTCAGGGGGCAGGCCGCTCCTGCTGGCCCTGCGCGGGCGGTTGGTGTCGGCTTTCTCCCGGTTATCGATCATCCCCGGTCACGGCTAGACCCTGGGCGGCCGGCTGGGATTTATGCGGTAGGCTTCATTAATCGCGAATTCGATTGGCCTTGGCTGGCTGATTGGGACACGGGCATAATCGGGCGTTGCTGGACGAGAATGGTGGCTCTTGCCTACTCTGTGGAGGCCGGTCGGAGGCTGCCGACGGGCACGCGGGTAATGTCGGGCCTGCTCGTCTGGTCTCGGCAATCAGCCAACAGCATGGTGCTGCGAATGCCGCGGCGCTGCTTGTTTGCATTTGAAGGACGCGGTAACAGGCGTCGGATGTGCGCAGGTTTCAATGACGGCAATCAGAGGAAAACGTCGATGAGCGAACGCATCGAGGATATCGCCCGCGCCATGGTCGCGCCGGGCAAGGGCATTCTGGCAGCCGACGAGAGCACGGCGACCATCAAGAAGCGGCTCGATTCCATCAAGACGGAGTCGACCGCCGACAGCCGGCGCGACTATCGCGAGATGCTGTTTCGCGCCACCGACGCGATGAAGAACCATATCTCCGGCGTCATCCTGTACGACGAGACGCTCCGCCAGAAGGCCAAGGACGGCACGCCGCTCGTCGACGTGATCAAGGCTTCCGGCTCCATTCCCGGCATCAAGGTCGATACCGGCGCCAAGGCGCTCGTCGGGCCGACCGGGAAGATCGAGACCATCACGGAGGGCCTCGACGGCCTGCGCGAGCGTCTGGCCGAGTACCACAAGATCGGCGCCCGCTTCGCCAAGTGGCGCGCAGTTATCGCCATCGCGGACAAGTGCCCGAGCTACAACGCGATCAACGCCAATGCCCACGCGCTCGCCCGCTATGCCGCCCTTTGCCAGGAGGCCGGGATCGTGCCGATCGTCGAGCCGGAGGTTCTGATGGATGGCGAGCACTCCACTCACGACATCGACACCTGCTACGAGGTGACCGAGTGGGTGCTGAAGGAGGTGTTCCAGCAACTCTACTACGCCAACGTGCGCCTCGACGGCATCGTGCTGAAGCCGAACATGATCGTGCCGGGCCAGAAGAGCGCCAAGCAGGCTTCCGCCCAGGAGGTCGCCGAAAAGACGATCCGTTGCTTGAAGGCCTGCGTTCCTCCCGCGGTGCCGGGCATCGCGTTTCTATCGGGCGGCCAGTCGGACGAGGCCGCGACCGAGCATCTCTCTTTGATGAACCAGATGGGCCCGCTGCCATGGGCCGTGACGTTCTCCTACGGCCGCGCGCTGCAGTCGGCCGCGCTCAAGGCCTGGGGCGGCAAGCTCGAGAACGTAGCCGCCGGCCAGCGCGCATTCTCCCATCGCGCTAAGCTGACGGGGCTCGCAGCCCTCGGTAAGTGGGACAGGAGCCTGGAAAAGGCCGCCTGACGCGCCGCCCTTGACGCCAAGGGACAGACATATCGAGAGTTGCGAAGGTGCCAAGCCTGCCGGGTCTGGCACCTTCGCTTTATCAAGTTGGCTCGGCGCGAGGCAGCCACGCTTCAGGTTTCGTCTGCTGCTGGACGTTTGGCGTCCAAATGGTCTTGGAGAGCGGGAATGGGCGCTTGGGGCGCAGGGCTCTACTCGAGCGACATGGCGATGGATCTCAAGTCCACGATCGGCGCGGTGGCTCGCCTGCCGTTCGACGAGCCGCGGCTGGTGGAAATCCTGCGCGAGACCCATCGGGAGGTCGCCGATGATCCTACCGATGAAGAGCACACGGTGTTCTGGCTCGTCCTGGCCGATCAGTTCGAGAAGCGCGCCATCGCCAGCGCCGAGGTGCGTGTGAAGGCGCTGGCCATCATTGCCGATGGCTCAGACCTGCGCGTCCAGAAGGAGCTGGGACTATCCGGCGCTGACTTGCGCAAGCGGACAGCGGTGCTCGATGACTTGCAGCGTCGCATTCTTGCGGGACCGGAGACCTCGAAGCCGCGCAAGGTGCTGCGGGCGCCGCAACCCTACGTCCTGGAGGAGGGCGGAATCTATATCTATCCGACGCTGCGCGGACAGTCGATCAACCCCTACATGGGCGGCAGGATGTTCGATCGCGCCAGCTGGCAGCCGGATGGCTACGGCGCGATGCTCATCGCCGAGCGCGGTCGGGCGTTCGACTATCTGGCATGGTATCAGCCCCTCGTCGCGGCCGCCGGGTCGCGCTCGCGCCCCAACATCGCCGGCTTGAGCCGGGAGGCGAGATGGGTGGTGGCTGAACCTGGGACGCTGACGGCTGCGCATTACAAGCGGATGGAACTCGAACGGCTGGATACCATCGCTCTGAGCAAGTCCAAGGTCGCTGCCGTATTGGGAGAGCGCCGTCCCATCATCGCTTGTGCGGTTGCCGATATCTCGCTTTCGAATGCGATGACGGTCGGGCTGTCCGTTCCAGGTCTAAAGGGCATCACGGCGGCTTCCTCGACACGCACAGTTCTCGAAGGACTTGGCGGATTGCAGGATTGAGCCAAGCGCCCGCAGGCGCCCCGCCGCCCTATGTCGAACCCGCAACACCATCAATTCTCGTAGTACTTCGCAGGATCGACGGCCTCGTTCACCTCCAGGCCCTTGATCGCGGCGTCCACCATCATGATGCGGATCTCGTCCGCGCCGGCGCCGATGTGGGGCGTGGCCAGCATTCGCGGGTGGGCCAGCAGTTCGTCGCAGGTGGCGGGCTCGATTGCGAACACATCGAAGCAGGCGGCCCGCAGCTTGCCCGCTTTCAGCACGTCGAGGAGTGCAGTCTCGTCGACGATCTCGCCGCGGCACGTGTTCACGAGAACGGCGCCGTTCTTTATCCGCGAGAGCACGTCGCCACAATACATACCGCGGGTCGTCTTGGTCTTGGGCAAGTGCAGCGACAGCACCTCGGAGCGCTCCAGCAACTCGTCGAGGCCGACCGGCGTGACGTCGTTTGCCCTGTAGAAGTCTGGATAGTCCTTCACGTCGCAGGCGAGCACTGTGCAGCCGAACGGCTTCAACAGGCGCACCACTTCCTTGCCGATGTTGCCGCAGCCGTGCAGACCCACCGTGCGGCCTGTAAGCAAGCCGCCCGAGCGCATCCCGGGCCGCTCACCGTTGCGCATGGCGAGGTTCAGCTCGCCCACCATACGCAGGCCCGAGATCATGAACGAGATCGTCAGCTCGGCGACAGCGAGCTTGTTGACGCCGAACGTGTAGCCGAACCGGACGCTATGCTTTTTCATGGCCTCGAAGTCGATCGCCTCGCAGCCGGCCGCCATCTTGCCGATGACTTTCAACTCGGGAAGCGCCGTCAGAACCCGCTCGGTGATCGGTTCGTTGACGCCGACGATCGCCCCGTCGTGGCCCCGCAGAAACTCGATCAGCACGTCCTCGTCGACGATCCTCTCCCCCTTCCAGAGGGTGGCGTCGGGATACTTTGCGAGTACGCGCGGGAGCAGCAAGGGATTGCCGACGATCGAAGGCGGGCAGACGGCGAGCTTCTTGACGGACATGGGTGCGCTTTCGTCTCTGGCGGATGAGGACTGATCTAAGCAATCGACAGCCAAGCTGTCCATCCGGGAGGCAATGCGGGGCGGGCGCAGGTGCGGGCAGCAGCCGCAAAGTTGGGCACCGGGAGGTGAATTCTCGGGCTTGCAATGCCGGCGCAAATGCCCAAAGTCTAGGGCCGGCCAGCGAGCCTAAGCACAATTCTGGAGCCAGAACCGTGAGAGCAATCGCAAGAGTAACCCTTGCCAGCATAGTGGCATTTGCGGCGGGAGCTTCCGTTGCCAATGCGCAAGGCGCATCTGACTTCTATAAGGGCAAGACGGTGGCCATCTATGTCGGGTTCGCGCCGGGTGGCGGGGCCGACTTGTGGGCGAGATTCATCGCGCGCCACATCGGCAAGTACATCCCCGGCGAACCCAACGTCGTCGTGCAGAACATGCCGGGTGCCGGCGGCTTCGTGGCCGTGAACCATGTCTACAATGTTGCGCCCAAGGACGGCACGAATATCATCCTGCCGTCGACGTCGGCTTTCACGGCCCCCCAGCTCAAGCAACCCGGCGCGCGCTGGGATACCCTCAAGCTGCAGTGGCTCGGCAACCTGACGCAGGACACATCGAGCTGCTCGGCATCGGGTAAGTCGGGCCTCAAGAGCATTGCCGACGCGAAGACCCGTGAGATCATCTTCGGCTCGGACGGCAACGACGATTCTGCTTCGCATCACCCCCGGTTCATGGGCAAGCTGTTTGGTTTCAAGGTCAAGGTGATCGCAGGCTACAAGGGTACTGGACCTGCACTTCTCGCGGTGGAGCGAGGCGAGATCGACGCGCGTTGCTCGGTGTGGGCTTCCCTGGCGCTGACCTCGCAGCGGGAGAACTTCACCACGGGCAAGCTCGTGCCGATCATGCAGGTGGGGTCGAAGCCGCACCCGATCTTCGGCAAGGCGCCGATGATGATGGACTTCGCGCGCAACGACGAGGAAAAACAGATCATCGCGTTCCTGTTCAACACGATCGACATTTCGCGGCCGTTCGCCGTCGCACCTGAAGTCCCGGCCGATCGCGTCAAGGCGTTGCGCGATGCGTTCTGGAAAGCGGCCAACTCGGCCGAGTTGAAGGCCGATGCCGACAAGGCCCGGATGGAGATCACTCCGATGACAGGTGAGCAGACGGAGGAAGTCATGCGCAAGGCGCTGACGGTGCCCGATGCGATCTCCACCAAGGCGCGGGCGCTGCTCTCCGACTGAGCATGGTCGTTCCCTGAAAAACGTGTCCACGGCGGGGCTGCCTCGAAATGAGGCAACCCCGGTTCGCTGTGCGCCTCAGCGTGAGCGCCAGCGGTCCCAACCCCAGCGCCGTGGACCGATAGCGCCCATCTGCTTCTTCTGCTCGTCGTCGAGCGTGGCATAGAAGGCGTCGAATGCCGGCCGAACCGTCTTGATTGCCTGGAGCGAGGCTTCCGTCCTCTTTTCCATCGCCGCCAGCCTCTCTGCCGGGCCGGACGGTACGCTTGCCGCGCAAGCTGCCTCGATGGTCTGGGCCGCTTTGGCCGATGCTTCGGTCACGCGCTTCAGCGCCTCTTTCTGAGGGGCCGTCAGCTTGAGTTTGCTTTCGATACGGCTGGTCTGCCATTCGGCCATTCCGGCAGCACGCGGATTGCACATGAAGCCCATGCCGCCACTGCCCATCATGCCCGGTCCCATCATCATCCCGGAGCCCCAGCCGCTCCCGCCGCCGGGGCCAGCGGCTCGTGGGCCAGGCTGTGCAACGGCCGCGCCGGTGACAGCAAAGGCTCCGAGGCTAGCGGCCAGAATGCCAGCTTTCGTCAGTGCTGAAAGTCTCATGAGAGCGTCCTCCAAGACGGTTGCGCCGGGCCGGATCTTTGGCCGACGCTGACTCAGTCTCGCATTTTGATCATCGTCCAACGCTGATGCGCGTCAATTGCAGCCGCTGTGCCGGAGGAGCCAGTGGCGCGTTTCCCGCGGCTGTCCTGACACGGGCCCCAGGGCGGTGTAGCAAGGCGCCAATGGCAGGGAGAACGGAGAAGAGAGCATGGCTGTCGAGCACCACATCGGCATCGTCGGAGCGGGGCGGATGGGCCTGGCAATGCTGAAGCACCTGATCGCGAAGGGCTACCGGGTAACGGTCTGCGATATTTCCCAGGATCAGATCGAGGCCGCGCGCAAGGCGGGGGCAGACGCAGTGGCGACGCCCGCGGAGCTTGGCGGGCTGTGCTCATTCGTCATCATCGGGGTGGGCTTCGATGCCGAGGTCGAGGCCGTGATCACAGGACCTGCCGGCCTTCTCGAGACGATGAGACCCGGTGGCATCATTGCAATCTCGTCCACCGTCGCGCCTGAGACCGCCCAGCGCATGGACGGGGCTGCGCGTGCGAAAGGTATCGACATCTACGACGCGCCGATCGCGCGCGGGCGCTGGGCGGCCGACAACGGCACACTGCTGGCGCTGGTCGGCGGCAAGGCCGACGTAGTGGCGCGCGCCGAGCCCATCTACCGTTGCTTCTGCTCGGACATCGAGCACCTGGGCGAGGTCGGCCACGGGCAGGTCGGCAAGACCATGAACAACATGATGCTGTGGGTGACGGCGTGCGGGCTGATCGAGGCGGGGCGACTCGCGGAGAAAACCGGCATCGAGCTGCCGAAACTGCGGCGCGCGCTGCAGATGTCGTCGGGGCAGTCGGCCGCGCTGGAGGACTGGGACGGCATCACCTTCACGTGGGCGCTGAAGGACATGCAGATCGTGATGGACATGGCCGACGCGTACGGCCTGTCGATGCCGCTGTCGGGCGCCATCAAGGAGACCGTCAAGGAGGCCCGCCGCGTGAAGGCGTCCAACCCACCCGACTGGACCGGCAAGCCGGCAAGCCGGCAATGGCCTACGAGGCGAAGGGGTGATGGGGCCGAGGCGGCATCGTCGCGGGCCGCCCGGTCGTTCCTGATGTCTGCCCCGCAATTGCAGCGCCTTAAGTGATCAAACCAGCCAAAGAACACGCCGGTCTAGAACACGCACGACTATTGCCACTTCGGCGATGCTGAAAGCGGAACAGCGTATGCGTGACCGCCTCAAACCCTTTCCATCGCCAGCGCGATGCCCTGACCGACGCCGATGCACATCGTGCACAACGCCTTGCCGGCTTTGCGCTCCTGCAACTCGATCGCCGCCGAAAGCGCGATGCGAGCGCCCGACATGCCGAGGGGATGGCCCAGCGCGATCGCGCCGCCGTTTGGGTTCACTTGCGCGGCGTCGTCGGGCAGGCCCAGTTCACGCATCACCGCGAGACCCTGCACGGCAAATGCCTCGTTGAGCTCGATGACATCGAAGTCCGTCACCTTCAGGCCGAGCTTCGATACGAGTTTTTTCGTCGCTGGTGCCGGGCCGATGCCCATGACCCGCGGCGGCACGCCGGCGCACGTCATGCCGAGCACGCGGGCGAGCGGTGTCAGGCCGTACTTCTTCAGCGCGGCCTCGGACGCGATGAGGAGTGCTGCCGCTCCGTCGTTCACGCCGGAGGCATTGCCGGCCGTCACCGAGCCGCCGTCCCGGCGGATAGCCGAGAGCTTGGCTAGTTGCTCCAGCGTCGTCTCGCGGGGGTGCTCGTCCATCGACACGATGACCGGATCGCCCTGGCGCTGGGGTATCGTGACGGCCACGATCTCCTTGGCGAAACGACCGCTCTTCTGCGCCATTGCCGCCCGCATCTGCGATGCGTGCGCGAACCGGTCCTGCGCCTCGCGGCTGATCTGGAACTGCTGCGCGACGTTCTCGGCCGTCTCCCACATCTGGTCCACGCCGTACTGCTTCTTCATCGCCGGATTGACGAAGCGCCAGCCCAGCGTCGTGTCGTAGATTTCCGCTTGTGCGCGGGAGAAAGCCTCTGTCGCCTTGCCCATTACGAGCGGCGCGCGGCTCATGCTTTCCACGCCTCCAGCGATGATGAGATCGGCCTCGCCGCACTTGATCGCGCGGGCGGCCTCGCCCACCGCGTCGAGGCCGGAGCCGCACAGCCGGTTGACGGTGACGCCGGGGACGGTGTCGGGGAGGCCCGAGAGCAAAAGCGCCATGCGGGCAACGTTGCGGTTGTCCTCGCCGGCCTGGTTGGCGCAGCCGAATACGACATCGTCGATGTCGGCGACGGGTACGGCGGGGTTCTTTCTGACCAGCTCGCGGATCGCGTGGGCGGCGAGGTCGTCGGTGCGAACCTGGGACAGGCTCCCGCCGTACCGGCCGATGGGAGTGCGCACGCCGTTGACGATGTATGCCTCGGCCATCTTTGAACCTCTTTCCCTGCTGCCCAGAGTTATTGTGGTTGTGATAGACCGCTGAAACCGGTCGGTCCAGACTGTTGGGGCCAGACGGCGGCGCAGGGGGCAACGCAGGAAAGTCTCATGACGACGACCGGGAGAAAACTGAGGCTAGGCGCACTAGGCCGTCTTTTGCTGTTGGCGCCGGCCGTGGCCTGCGGGGTGGCCGCCGGCCAAGCCTTTGCGCAGGAGGTGCTGCGCGGCCACGGCGGGCCGGTGCGGGCGCTGGCCGTACAGGCGCAGGGACGCACGCTCGTCAGTGGCAGCTTCGATTCCAGCGTCATCGTCTGGGACCTGAAGGCCAATGCGGCGCAGCGGGTTTTGAGGTTCCACCAGGGTGCGGTGAACGCCGTGGCGATTCTGCCGGATGGATGTTTCGCGTCGGGTGGAGAGGACAAGCGGATAGCGGTGTGGTGCGCGAACGCCGACGTCCCGGTGCGCGTGCTGGAAGGCCACGAGGCGCCGGTGACCTCGCTCGCGGCAGCGAACGGTGTGCTGGTGTCGGCCTCCTTCGACGGCACCGTGCGGCAATGGAATCCATCTGGCGGCGGAACTTCGCAGATCGTGCACCGTCACATGGGTGCGGCAATGGCCGTGACGATCTCATTCGGCACGAACGTGGTCGTGTCGGCCGGCAGCGACGTTGCGCTGCTGCGCGGCAGCGAGCCCGCGCCGTTGCGGTTGCAATGGACCGCGCCTGCGACGGTTCTTGCCACTCTGCCAAATGGCGATGTTGTGGCCGCCAGCGCCGACGGGCACGTTCGGATCGTCTCGGCGGACATGCTTGTCGTTACTGAGTTCGCCGTCGACCGCATACCGATTGCCTCGCTGGCGGTCTCGCCTGATGGCCGGCTTATAGCGGCGGCGGGCCTGCGCGGCGGCATCGCGATCATCGATCGGGCACAAGCGAAGATCGTGCATCGATTGACAGGGCCTGGTCTGCCGGTGTGGTCGCTGGCCTTCGACGGCGACAGCCGCACGCTTATCTCAGGCGGTGCTGATCGCGTCATCCGGCGCTGGGACGCGGTGGCGGGCAAGCCGCTGACGAGCACACTGCCGGAACGGGACGTGGTCGCGGAGGCGGCCGCGAGCGGCGAACGTGGCGCCGTCGTGTTTCGGGCCTGCCAGGCCTGCCACACGTTGTCGCCCGACGACGGCAATCGCGCCGGACCCACTCTCTACGGCGTCTTCGGTCGGCGCATCGGCACGGCGCCGGGTTATGCCTACTCCGAGGCGCTGCCTCGCATGAGCATCGTGTGGAGCCGCGATACGATCGCGCGGTTGTTCGAGATCGGCCCCAACGCCTACACGCCCGGCACCAGGATGCCCGAGCAGACGATCAACGATCCAGCCGACCGGCAGGCGCTCGTGGAGTGGCTGGAGCGGGTGACGGGCGCGCGCTGAGGTGGCGGTCACGACAGATGGTCGATCGAGGACGTGTCAACGGATGCTGCAACCGGGGCATCTCACGGCACCTTGCCGAGTGCCCGCAGGATGCACTCCGGCGTGATGGGTTGGGCTGCGACGCGGGCCTTGAACGGTCGGATCGCGTCGTTGACGGCATTCATCAACGCAGCCGGAGCAGCGCCTGTGCCGCTCTCTCCGACGCCTTTCGCGCCGAGTTCTGTCACGCGGGTCGGTGTCTGGATGTGCTCGACGTGGATGTCGGGCATCTCCGATGACATCGGCGTCAGATAGTCCGCCATCGTGCCGTTGGTTAGCTGGCCGTTCTCGTCGTAGACGCAGTGCTCGTACAGCGCGCCGCCCAGGCCCTGCACGCAGCCGCCGCGCACCTGTTCGTCGGCCAGCAGTGGGTTGATGACGCGGCCGCAGTCTTCAACTACCCACAGGTCGAGGCACTTAATGACGCCGGTGTCGATGTCGACCTCGACGTGCGCGCCCTGGATGCCGTTGGTAAAAATATAGAGGTCGTCCAGAAGTCGGTAGCGGCGGGTGTGGGAAAGCTGGGGCTCGATGTTGCCGGGCAGCTCGGCGAGCTGGAAATGGCCGATCCTGCCGATCTCGCGCAAAGGCAAGCGCTCCTTGCCCGTGGCGATATCGACGATCTTGCCCTCGATCACGTCGAGGGTTTCGGGGCGTGACTGGAGAAGCGCGCCGGCAAGCGTGAGTATCTCCGTGCGCAGCGCGCGCGCTGCCTGATAGACCGCCTCTCCGCCAATGGCCGTTGCGCGGGAGGCGTAGGTGCCCCCGCCGTAGGGCGTGGCGTCGGTGTCGCCGGAGATCACGCGCACTGCTTCCATCGAGACGCCCAACGCGGAGGCTGCGATCTGCTGCATCACCGTTTCGACGCCCTGGCCCTGCTCGGTGACGCCGACCGCGCAGATGATGCCGCCATTGGGCTCGAGCTTGATGGTGCAGGCGTCCTGCGTCGCGATCGGCGCGCCCCCGATACCGTAGTACCCGTTGGGGCCGGGCGCCGTTCCCTTGATGAAGGTGGCAAGCCCGATGCCGCGATGGATGCCGCGCTTTCGCAATTCGGTTTGCTCGGCGCGAAGCGCGCCATAATTCATGCGCTTCTCGAGCAAGTCGATGCAACTTGTGAAGCTCATGTCCGCAAGTTTGATGCCCGAAGCCGTCCTTGCCGGAATGGCGCTGTCGGGGATCACGTTGCGGCGTCGGATCTCGAGTGGATCGATGCCGAGCCTCTCCGCCGCGATGTCCATCAGGCCTTCGCCCACGACGTTCCCGATCGGGTGGCCGACGGCGCGGTATTGCGAGGATGGCACCTTGTTCAGATAAACAACCTTGGCCTTGGCGCGGAAGTGACCGTGCTTGTAGGGGCCGGCCGTGATGTTCAGGACCATGTTCGCCTCGAACACCGAGGTCCGCGGATACTGTGAGTAGGCCCCGGCGCCGGCGAGAACGTCGAAGTCCACCGCCTGGATGTCACCGTCCTTGGAGAAGGCCATCCGCGCCTTGATCAGGTTCTCGCGCGCGTGGATGTCCGAACCGAAACTCTCCAGCCGATCGGCCAGAAACTTGACGGGACGGCCTAGCTTCAATGCCGCCGCGCACGTCGCGATCTCGTCGCCGAAGGTGTGTATCTTGAGCCCAAATGAGCCGCCCACGTCGGGAGCGACGACCCGCACGTTGTGATCGGGAATGCCGAGCGTGTTGGCGATTACGTGCTGGATCATGTGCGGGGTCTGGCTCGACGTCCAAACCTGCAGGCGCTCCGCGACCGGATCCCAATCGGCCAGCAGCACACGCGGCTCGAGGCTGACGGCGGTGTGGCGGGCGAAGTCGAATGTCTCCTCCACGACGACGTCGGCGCCAGCGAAGGCGGCATCGACGTGGCCGGTGTCGATGGATTTCTCGAAGGCGAGGTTATCGCCAAGCGCGGCGTGCAGCACGACGGCGTCGGGGCCGAGCGCCGCGCGCTTGTCGACGATGACGGGAAGCTCCTCCCACTCGATCTCTATCGCCTCGGCTGCATCCTCCGCGAGCGCGCGCGTTTCCGCCACCACGATCACGACGGGCTCGCCATGCCAGCAGGCCCGGTCGACGGCGAGGGGATACTGCGGCGCGGACTTCATACCAGGAAAACAGGTGAGCGTGCCGACCCAGGGGCCGGTGCACATCCGCGCGATCTCCGCACCGGTCGCGACGAGGTGAACACCGGGCGCCTTGCGCGCGGCGGCGGTGTCGATCGACTTGATGTTGGCGTGCGCCCACGGGCTGCGCACGAACGCGGCGTGCAGCATCCGCGGCAGCGTGATGTCGTCGGTATAGCGGCCTCGGCCGGCGACCGCGCGTTTGGCGCCTGCACGCGAGAGGTTTCGCCCGACATACGAATGCGGCCGGTCGAGTGGGGTGAGGGTGCCTGTTTTGACCTTTGTATTCATTCGGTTGTTCCAACCTGGTCGACCATTAGACTGCCAAAGCACAGCGCTTGAGGTGGGACTATGCCCTCGATGGAAGCCCCGCCGGTTGCGTGATACTATGTTATATGACCCAGCATCCTAAGCTAGCGGAGCTATTGCAGCTCGAGCCGGAAGAGCGCCTCGCCCTGGTTGAGGCGATCTGGGACTCGCTCGCCGAATCGCCGGAGGCGGTTCCAATCCCGGATTGGCATCGCCAAGAGCTGGCCGATCGGTTGGCTGCCGATGACAACGACGAGACGCCCGGCGAGAGTTGGGGCACGCTGCGAGAGCGGATCGAGAAGCGGTCGTGAGCGTCAGGGTCGTGATACGAGAGGCGGCTGCGCGCGATATCGACGAGGCCTACACTTGGTACGAGGACAGGGAGGCTGGACTGGGGCGGCGGTTTCTCGATGCTGTCCAGGCGCGGTTGACGACGATCGTCTATAGGCCTCTGGGGTATCCCCTTGTACTGAAAGATGCACGCAGGGCTCTGCTCGGGCGTTTCCCTTACTCCATCTACTATCGTGTGCTTAGCGAAGAGGTGCGGGTGCTCGGGGTACTTCACCAGAGCCGCAGTCCGCGCACTTGGCAACGTCGAGCTCGCGGTTGAAAAGGGGATGACCCGGGTTGTGTCGCGCGCCCACGAATTCACCCCTGCGCGCGAGCAGCCGCGATTTTCACCGCCTCCACGATCTCCGGGTAGGCCGAGCACCGGCACAGGGTGCCGGTCAGGTAGTGCTTGATCTCGTCCTCGGTCGGCAACGGGTGCTGCTCGAGCAGCTTCTTCGTCATCATGATGAAGCCCGGCGTGCAGAAGCCGCACTGGAAAGCGCCGGCTTCGATGAAGGCTTCCTGCACCGGATCGAGCTTGTCGCCGTCGGCGAGGCCCTCGATCGTGCGAACGTGTGTCCCGTCGAGGAACCAGGCGAGCGACAGGCAACCCGATACGGGCTTTTCGTCGACATGCACGGTGCAGCAGCCGCACAGGCCTTGCCCGCAGCTTTCCCGCGCGCCGGTAAGGTCGAAGTGACCCGTAAGCATCTCTACGATTGATTCGTGCGGCATCACGTTGGCCGAGACGGCACGATCATTGAGCTTGAAGCGGATTGTTCGCGGCGTGGTCACGTCAGTCTCCGGACAGAGGTGTGCCCTTCGCCTTTTGAATGGCGCGGAACACGGATTCGGGGGTGATCGGTAAGTCGGTGATGTGGACGCCGATGGCGTCGGCGATAGCGTTGCCGATCGCGGCTGAGACCGTGATCGAGGTGATCTCGCCGGAGCCCTTCGCGCCGTAAGGCCCCTTCGGGTCGAAGGCGCCCGGCACCGGCTCGTTGACGAACTCCAATGGCAAGTCCAGGAGGCCTGGGATCTTGTAATCGGAGAGCGAGCCATTGGTGAGCTGGCCGTCCTTGAACACCATCTGCTCGGTCGTGGTGTGGCCGAGCTGCATGATCGTGGCACCCGACAACTGCTGCTTCACGGCGAGCGGGTTGAGCGGCGTTCCGACGTCGGCCATGCTGATCAATCTGGTGATCGTGAAATGACCGGTCTCCATGTCGACCTCGACCTCGGCCGTAGTCGCGCCTGCACCCCAGAACGGCGTTCCGTCTCTGGTCTGGCCAGTCTCCTGATCGGGCTTCTCGTAGCTCGGAATGTAGCTTCCAGTGCCGATGATGTTGCCGGCTTGCATCGCGAATTTGCGCTTCAGGAGCTCGGAGAGCGGCATGTTGGTGCCCTCCGGTAATCCGAGATCCTTGGCGAGCGTTGCGATCTTGCCCTTGGCGTCCTCCGCCGCTGCACGGACGGCGTTGCCCATGTGGAAGGTGGAGCGCGAGCCCAGCGTTCCCATGTCGTATGGCGTCACGTCGGTGTCGGGGTGGATCACGCGAATGGCGTGCGGATCGAGGTTCAGCACTTCACCGGCGATCTGGGCCATCACCGTGTCGGAGCCCTGGCCCATGTCGACGGTGCCGATATAGAGATTGCAGCTGCCGTCGCCCGAAAGGTTGACGATCGCAACAGACGTCGTCGGCGTGGTGATGCCCTTGAAGCCTACAGCCAGTCCGCGGCCACGGCGGAGCTTGGCCGTGCCTCGGTCGAGCGGCTTCGTCCAGCCGATACGTTCCAGGGCAAGTTCCATCGAGCGTTCGAGCGCGGCATCGCGCAGCGGAGTGCCCGAAGCCTGCGGTCTACCGTTCCGCAAAAGGTTCTTGCGCCGGAACTCGACCTTATCGAGGCCGAGCGCGTTGGCGATCATGTCGGTGTGGCACTCGCTGGCCCAGGTGGCCTGCGGCGCGCCGAACCCGCGCAACGCGCCACAGGGCGGCCGGTTGGTGTAGACGGCGTAGGAGTTGATCGTGACGTTGTCGATGTCGTAGGGCCCGGCAGAGGTGAAGCCGGCCTTCTGCGTCACGCGAGGGCCGATGTCGGCGTAGGCGCCGCCGTTCCAGACCACCTCGCAGTGGCGGGCGACGATGGTGCCGTCTTTCATAACGCCGCTTTTGATCGTGACCGTGCAAGGGTGGCGCGTAATCATGAAGAACTGCTCTTCCATCGTGAGCGAGATCTTCACGGGGCGCCGGGCGATCATCGACAGCGCTGTGACCAGCGCCTCGAGCTTGATGTAGAGCTTGCCGCCGAAGCCGCCCCCGAGGAACGGCACCTTCACGCGCACCTTGTTTTCAGGCAGGCCCAGCAGCCGCGACATCTCGATGCGCACGAACGAGGGGTTCTGCGTCGAGGAGTGCAGCGTCAGGTGGCCGTCCTTCCAGTCGGCGATGGAGACGAAGGGCTCCATCGGGGTATGCATGACCTGCTGGTTACGGAACGTGTGCTCGAATACATGGTCGGCCTTGCCGAAGGCTGCTCCCGTGTCGCCCCGGCGCAGCTTGTAGTCGAGGGCGATGTTGGTAGCCTTGCGGCCCTTCAGGTGCGCCAGATCGGGAAAGGTGGCGGCGGGCTTGAGCTCATCGTGCACGAGGACGTTGGAGGTCATCGCCTCCACCTCGTCGAACACGCCCGGCATCTCATCGTACTCGACCTCGATCAGGCCGAGCGCCTCCTCCGCAATGCGCTTGTCTGCTGCGAGCACGACGGCGACCGGCTCTCCCGCAAACCGCACCTTGCCATCGGCCAGGATCGGCTGGTCGTGGAACGCGGGCCCGTAATAGGGGTTCGGGATCACCTTGCGGATGTCGTCGATCGTCACAACCGCGTGCACGCCCTCCAGGGCGGCGGCAGCCGACGTGTCGATGCTCTTGATGCGTCCGTGCGGCACAGTCGAGCGCAGGATCTTGCCGTGCAGCATGGCCGGCAGACGCAGGTGATGGGTGTACTCCGCGCGGCCTGTCACCTTTTCGCGCGCCTCGAGGCGCGGCAGCGACTTGCCGATGTTGGAGCCGATGGCAGCGGTCATGACGGTCAGGCTCCCTGCAGCGATGCGAACGCGCGGCCGATATTCACGCGCAAGAGATGTTTCTTGTACTCGGCCGTGCCGCGCAGATCGCTCTCGATATGGACCTCCGCAACGGCAGCCTCGCCAGCCCTGGCCAGCACGGCCTCGTCGATGGCGGCTCCGCGCAGCACTTTCTCGGCGGCATCGAGGCGGGTGGGCCGATCGACTGCTGCACTGAGCACGAGGCGCAGATCCTCGATCCGTTTTCCCGCGAGCTTCGCAGCAGCCGAGATACCGAGCGCTGGCCAGTCGTGGGCGGCGCGCGTCGTCACCTTGGTGTAGTGCGCACGCCAGCCGGGCTTCACGGGCACCTCGATCGACTGGATCACCTCACCTTGGGCGAGCGTCGTCTCGTAGTAGCCAGCGAAGAGTTGCTCCACCGGGATGGTGCGCTCGCCGCCCTTGCTGATGACGTGCACCTGGGCTCCGAGCGCGGTCCACACAGGCGGCAGGTCGAGATGGGGATCGCCGTGGGCGAGGTTGCCGCCGACGGTGGCGACGTTGCGAACGCGGACATTCGCGAGCGTCAGCATGGTCTGGGGGATCACCGGAAGAAGGCGTGCGATCTCGGCCGAATGCTCAAGCTCGGCAAAGGTCGTCATGGCCCCGATGCGGACGCTGCTTCCGTCGGGCGCCACGGTTATCCCGGCAAAGCGTCCGCCCAGATAGCGCAGGCTCACCAGCCGGACCGGCTTGAAGATCTGTGCCTTCATCATCAGCATGAGGGCAGTGCCGCCGCCGAAGGGTCGCACCGCCGGATCGGCTGAGTCGAGGTGGGAGAACGCTTCATCCAGCGTTCGGGGCTCGACAAGGTCGAAGCTGCTCAACGTAATTTCCTCTACTGGCGATTGTCGTCGTGTATTTGGAATGGGCTAGTGGCCCGT
>CAMAYR010000097.1 GCA_945862355.1 Devosia equisanguinis
CGCCAGCGTCGCAGTGCCAGCCGCCGGGGCGTGTCGCCCCCGCGAAGTGCGAAGCCTGCGCGCTTTCGCCCTTCTGCCACCGGCCACCCCGATCCAGCCACTTGCAAAGCAGCCAGCCGAACGGTGCGCAAAGTCACCGATTCAGGTAGTGTTCCTGATGTCTCAGACATTTGCTCGGAACCCAGACGCAGGGGGTAGCAAATGTCTGAGACGGAACACTAGCGGGCGTTCGCCAGCCCCACGCCCCGGCCAGCGCCGCGACAGCATCTGCGGCAGCAGCCGCGTAAGCCTCTGCGTCGTTGTTGTCCGGACACGATTGCGACTATGATCGCGACAACGATATCGAGGGACGCCTTCGCAGGCGATCCCTACCAGCATTGCCGAGGGAGGACGACATGGCCACGAACCTGCGCCGCTGGGCCGGTAGTTGGATATTCGCCGCCGCAGCGCTGCTCGCTTGCCTTGCGCCGCCGCTTTCCGCCCAGCAGCCGAGCCTCGCCGCCCATCCCCGCCAATCCGATGTAAAGGAACACTTCAAGGGCTTGAGCTTGGGCGTGACCGTGGTCGGCGACACATCCGCAGCGTTCGCAGACGCGATCGCACGTGAAATCCCGCGCTGGAAAGAGGTCGCTACAAAGGCCAATATCCAACTCGATTGACGCAGCACCACCACCGCCGAACACCGCCAAGTCACGACGACGATAATCTACAAGCGACAAGCGACACGCACCAAGCGTCGAGCAAAATGGAGGAACGACGACAATGCTTCGAACGACGGCACGCACCACGCTCGCCTTTCTGGCCCTGACAGCGACGACGACCATCGCCAGTGCCCAGAGCGACTACCCCAACAAGCCGATCCGGATCATCGTCGGCCTCGCCGCCGGTGCCATCAACGATGTGCAGGCGCGCGTCGTCGCCGCCAAGCTGGCCGAGCGCGTGAAGCAGCCCGTCGTCGTGGAGAACCGCACCGGCGCGGGCGGCAACATCGCCGCCGAGTTCGTCGCCCGCGCCGCGCCCGACGGCTATACACTGCTGATGACGCCGACGGCGACGATGGCCATCAACCCGGCCGTCTACACCAAGCTCCCCTACAAATCGCCCGACGACTTCGTCGCCATCACACAGCTCTCGACCTACCCGCTTTTCCTTGCCGTCCAGCAGGACCTGCCGGTGAAGAACGTCAAGGAACTGCTCGCCCACGCCAAGGCCAACCCCACGAAGGCCAACCTCGCCAGCCCCGCCACGTTCTTCGACATGGTGACAGCCCTGCTCACACTCGACACCGGCGTGAAATTCGAGGTGATCCGCTTCAAGAGCACCCCGGAGACCATGACGGCGCTGATCACCGGACAGGCCATGATCGCGTTCCAGGAGTATCGCTCGCTGGCCCCCCAGTTGAAGGCCGGCAAGGCCAAGGCGCTCGCCACGCTCTCGACGACGCGCTCCGCCGACCTGCCCGACGTGCCCACCATCGTGGAAGCCGGTTATGGCCATGCGGCCGCGCAACCCTTCTCCGGCATCGTCGCCCCGGCCAAGACGCCGCCCGCCATCGTCAAGAAGCTCGAGACCGAAATCAACGCCGTTCTGAATTCACCCGATGTCAAGGAGCGCTGGAAGTCGCTCGGCCTGTTCTCGGTGGAGAGCAGCTCAGAGGCCTTCGGCAAGCTCATCGTGAGCGAGATTAAGCGCTGGAAGGACGTCGCGACAAAGGCCAATATCAAACTCGACTGAACGTTCCGACCGGTTGTCCTTCCTTCCCACGCCAGCTCTGCCCGTTTCAGCCTCTTGCAACGGACTTGGTCTGGCAACGAGCCTGGGAACGGGCACTGAACCGGACGAACGTCACGGCGCTTGCCAGCCTCGGCTGCTCGGGCCGTGATCCGACACCCCGTCCGAGCAGACCCGCGGAGCACCACGACCATGAAGATCTGGACGTTTTCAGCAGCCACGCTCGCCACGTTGGCGGTGACCACCACCGCTCACGCGCAGGCAAAGTACCCCAGCAGCCCCGTGAAAATACTCGTCGGTTTCGGCGCGGGTGGCGGCACGGACCTGCTGGCACGGCTCGTGGCGAGCAAGCTGGCCGAGCGCCTCGGCCAGCCGGTGGTGGTCGAGAACCGGCCCGGTGGCGGTGGCGTGATCGCCCTTGGTGCCGCCGCACGGGCAGCACCCGACGGCTACACGATCGCGCTCGCGCCTTATGGCACCCTTGTCATCAACCCCGCCGTCTACTCCAAGCTGCCCTATGATTCCGTGGCATCGTTTGCGCCACTCTCGATAGCCGTAACCTATCCGTTCGTTCTCTCGGTCAGAGCGGACAATCCGGCCAAGAACGTCAAGGATCTCGTAGCTCAGGGCAAAGCCGATCCCACCAAGGCGAACTATGGCTCGTCGGCAACCGTCATGCGGCTGCTGACCGAACAGTTCAAGACCGCCACCGGTGCACCCCACGAGCACATTCCTATAAAGAGCACCGCCGAGGCGCTGCAAGGCCTGCTCAACGGCCAGTTCAGCATGTCCTTCATCGATCCAGGCCCTCTGATGGGCCCCCTCAAAGCCGGCCGCGTCCGCGCACTCGCATCGAGTGGCTCGAAACGCTTCTCCCATCTGCCCGACGTGCCCACGATGGCCGAGGTCGGTGTTCCCGGTGTCGTAGTGGATGGCTTCATGGGCTTCGTCGCCCCCAAGGCGACACCAGCCCCGATCACCGCGCGCCTGGAAGCTGAGTTGATCGCGGTCACGAAAGACGCCGACTTTCGCGAGAAGCTGAAGGTGCAGGGCCTCGAGCCCGCAGGCACCACGTCGAAGCAGTTCGCTGCGGTGATCGAGAGTGATCTTCCGCGCTGGAAAGCCGTCGCCAAAGCGGCGAACATAAAGCTGGACTGATACCGAGATATCGTCTGCGACAGGTCGCGAACCAACACCGGAGGAAATCGACGTGAGTGCCAACAAAGTAATCGGCCGCCGAGCAGCCATCGCAGCTGCAGCCTCGGCCATCGTGGCAATACCCATGGTCTCCAGCGCCGTGGCCCAGGATGCCGCCGCGAGCTACCCCAAGGGGCCGGTCCGGATGATCGTCGGCTTCGGCCCCGGCGGCGGCAACGATATCATTGGCCGCATCGTCGCGGCGAAGCTGCAGGAGCGTCTGGGCCAGCCCGTCGTGTTCGAGAACCGTGCTGGCGCCGGCGGCATCGTTGCAGCCGAACTCGTGGCTCGCGCGCCACCAGACGGCCAGACGATCCTGGTCGCCCCGGTCGGTACGATGGTCTTCAACCCGGTGCTGTTCAAGAAGCTGCCCTACGATCCGGAGAAGAGCTTCTCCATCATCACGATGGTCGCGGATTATCCCCTCTACCTGTCGGTCAGCACCAAGACCCCGGTGAACAACGTCAAGGAGTTGATCGCTTACGCCAAGGCCAATCCGACCAAGGCCAATTACGCGAGCACGTCCGGCATCTTCCAGGTGACCAACGAGTTGTTCAAGCTGAAGACGGCAACCCATTTCGAGATGATTCCGTTCAAGAGCTCGAACGAGATGATCCAGGGCGTTCTCACAGGACAGGCGATGATCGGCTTCATCGACCCGACAGCGCTCATGCCGCAGGTGAAGGCCGGCAACATCCGCTTGCTCGCCACCACCGGAGCCAAGCGCACGCCTGATCTCCCGGACATTCCGACCGTGGCCGAGGCCGGCTATCCAGGCGTCGTGGTCAGCGGCTACACGACCCTGGTCGTGCCGGCAGCGACCCCCAAGGCGATCGTCAAGAAGCTCGAGAAAGAGGTCAACGAGATCATCAAGGCGCCAGACGTGGTCGCGCGGTTCAAGACGCTCTCCGTCTATCCTGTCGGCGGCACGGGCGAGAGTCACGCAGCGCAGGTCACCAAGGACCTCGCAATGTGGCGTGAAGTCATCAAGCAGGCCAAGATCCCGCTGCAGTAACGACGCACGGATTTGGCGCGCGCGGTATCATCGGCTGAACGCGCACCGTCCAGCCGTACCATGCTTGGCAAGAAGGATGTCTCGCGACCAGTATGCCTCGCGACAGAACTTTGCTGAAAAAACGGCGCTGTCGATCGGGCAGCGCCGTCCTGATCCGAAGTAGATGAAATCAACCCGACAGGAAGATGGAACAATGTCCAAACACCGAAGCCTTATGGACGCTAGAGCACTACTTGCAGCCGGCACGCTGGCACTCGGCGGAGCCGCGATCGCGAGCACCTCTGCCCTCGCGCAAGCCGATGCCGCTGCCAACTACCCCAACCAGCCCGTCAAGATCGTGGTGGGTTTCACGCCCGGCGGGAGCAACGATCTCCTTGCCCGCCTCCTGGCACAGAAGCTCTCCGAAAAGCTCGGCAAGCCGTTCGTGGTCGAGAACCGCCCCGGCGCCGGCGCCCGCATCGCCACTGAGTTCGTGGCCCGCTCCACCCCCGACGGTCACACGCTGCTGGTGGCCCCCGCCGGCACCCTCGTCATCAATCCGGCCGTCTACTCCAAGCTCAACTACGATTCGATCAAAAGCTTCGAGCACATCGCCGTGATCGCAACCTACCCCTTCCTCCTGTCGGTGCGCGCGGATCATCCAGCCAAGAACGTCAAGGATCTCATCGCCTACGCCAAGGCCAACCCGGATAAGGCCAACTACGGCTCTACATCAGCGGTTTTCCAGCTCACCTCCGAGCTCTTCAACCTGAAAGCCGGCGTGAAGTTCGAGCACATCCCCTTTAAGAGCGGCGGCGAGATCGTCACCGGCATCATAACCGGCCAGGTGACGATGGCCTTCGCCGACACCGGCCCTGTCATGCCGCACATCAAGTCCGGCAAGGTTCGCGCCCTGGCGACGTCCGGCGCCAAGCGTCTACACTCATTGCCCGATCTTCCCACGGTCGTGGAAGCCGGCGTTCCCGGGGTCGTGGTGGACGGGTTCAGCGGACTCATCACACCCAAGGGAACGCCCAAGGCGATCGTCAAGAAGCTGGAAAGCGAGATCAACGCCATGCTGAAGCTGCAAGACGTCAGGACGCGCATGGACCAGATCGGTATCCTTCCGGCCGGCGGCACCTCTGAGCAGTTCACGGCGATGCTCGAGCGCGACATTCCGATGTGGAAAGACGTCGCCAAGGCCGCCAACATCAAGTTCGACTGATGCAACAAAGGCTTCCGCGCTCATGAGCATGCGCGGAAGCCCCATCTCCTTCGAGCAATCAGCTCGATCACGATCTAATCGAGCAGATGGGCACAGCCGGCTTCGCGTGCCCACAGCTCCCAACCGCGGCGCATGGCCGGGCTCTCTGGATCAATGGCAAGCCGCGCCTCCACCTCGCCAGGGTGCAGCCC
Organism: Devosia equisanguinis; assembly: GCA_945862355.1. GTDB lineage: Bacteria > Pseudomonadota > Alphaproteobacteria > Rhizobiales > Hyphomicrobiaceae > CAMDPA01. Next base: position 5,339 of record CAMAYR010000097.1, read on the forward strand.
CTTGATGTCTCCCCCCATCCTCATCGCGGCCATGAGCACGCGGGCGTTTCGCGGGATGTAGACCGACAGGCGCACCAGATCGTTCAACGTCCGTCCCGTCGACACGAAACCGTGGCTGCGCATCAGCGCCACGCGCCCGCGCCCGAGCACGCCCGCCAGATCCTGCCCTTGCGCCAGGTTCCGCACGAGCAGGTCGGTGCTGGTCCCGAACTTGTCCGCGATGTCCCACACGGGAATCGACGCACCCATGTCGCCGACGTTCTGCAGCACGGGCCTGAACGGCACGGCCGAGATCGTGAACGGCAGGACGTCCTCCGCGTGGGCATGCAGCACCGCGTGCACGTCCGGCCGCACGGCGTAGACCGCACCATGGATGAACCGCTCGAGATAGAGCGACCGCGTCTCGGGCGAGGTGGGCACGCCGTCGTGAGTGTATTCGACGATGTCACCCACTTCCACGATCGCCGGCCCTGTCGAGCGCGCCAGCAGATGACGGGCGGGATCGAGCGGGTGACGGATGCTGACGTGCCCGTAGGCATCGACCACCTTGTGGTGCGCCAGTATCCTGTTGGCGATCACCAGATCGCGCTTTGCCCGCTCGACAGCGTCCATTCGGCCGCTCTCCCTGAGCTGCCGGGCTCAAGTCACTTGAACCCGGCTCCGGTCGCTCCGGTCGACCCCATTCACTTCGGCGGGGTCAGAACGGCCTTGGCCCGATCGATCATCGCCTTCGGCGCACTGGTGATCGCCTTGAAAGCCGCAGCCGTCTCCGCACCGGTCATCGGCTCGGCTTCGATCCGCGTCTTCGCCATATCGGCGAGGTATTCCTTGTCGGCGACCGTCTTGTCGAACGCGTCGCGCATCGCCTTGATGACGCCCGCGGGTGTGCCCGGTGGCAGTGCCAGCGGACGCGTCACCTCGGCCTGCGAGAACACGAATTCGGTGAGCTTCTTGTCGTCCTCGCTCTTGACGAGGTCGTAGATGCTCGCCGCGTCCTTGAAGTAGGGCACCTTGTTCTTGCCGAACTGCACGAATATCAGCAGGTTGCCTGCCTCGTAGTCCGAGCGGAACGAGCCCCTGACCGACGAGATGAACATGCCGCACGAGGCGTCGACCTCGCCGCGCTGCATGGCGAGCACGATTGGTCCGGTGCCGCCGAGCCCCATAATCACTTGAATGTCCGCACCGACCACGTTCTTGAGAAAGAACGCGTGCTGCGCCGTCACTGCCGCCGGTCCCGACGCACCGAAACGCACCTTCCGCTTGGTGATGTCGCTCCACGACTTGAGACCGCTCGTCTTCCATACGCCGCAAGCCGGCGTGTCGCGATTGAGATTGCCGATCCATTCGAACTTGTTGGGATCGAACTTCGCCTGCGGATTGCCGATCAGCGGCTCGAGCACGGCCGACGACGCGAACATCGCGATCTGCGAACCGTCCTTTGCTCCTGCGTTGTAGAGCAGGTTGGCCGCGAGCAGGCTTCCCGCGCCGGGTTGGTTCTGCACGACGACATTGGGCGTCCCCGGCAAGTACTTGCCGTAATGCCGCGAGAACACCCGAGCGATCGTGTCGTAGCCGCCGCCCGGAGGGAAGCCGACCACGAGATTGACCGACTTGGCGTTGAAATCCTGGGCTGCGGCTGCGCCGACGAGCCAACCTGCCGAAGCGAGTGCCAAAGCGGCGCCTGCAAATCCAGCCTTCTTCATCACGGTCTCCATCCCTTTTGACGAACGCCCGTTAGAGCGCCTGATAGTTCGCACATCACCGACCTTCCCATTTGTGGGAACGGCCACGACACCTTTGGTGCGGACGCACGCGACGGACTGGCTCATGCCGTGTCGCCGCGCACGGAAACGCGACACTCGCCGCCTTCATCTAGGCATTCGCGCCGACAAACGCCAGCACGGATCGCCCGCATTACCTGACTATTCGGCCATCTGGCTGAAACGTGGCAGGTCTCAGTGATTGCCCGCAGTCTGACCCGACAGCTCGCGGCTTCACCGCTGCTAAGCACCAACCGGGCCAACCTCGCCCGCCCCACCCCCGGGCTACTTCCAGCCGAGCCGCATGCACGTGCGCAGCAGATCCGCTACCGATTTGGCGTTCATCTTGCTCATCACGAACGCCCGGTGGATCTCCACCGTGCGCGGGCTGAGGCCGAGCTTCAAGGCGATGTCCTTGGTCGCCAGACCTTCGATGAGATAGCGCAGGGTCTCTTTCTGGCGCTGTGTGAGGCTTTCCACCCGCTGCCTGAGCTCTGTCAGCTCGCCAAGCTCCGTCTCCGCCCGCTCGATGGTCTCGAGCAGCTTGTCGTGCTTGAACGGCTTCTCGAAGAACTCGAACGCGCCGAGCCGAACCGCCTGCACCGCCATCTCGATGTCGCCGTGCCCGGTCAGGATGATGATCGGCCGCGGGTCCATCCGCGTCTTCATCTCATGCAGCAGATCGAGACCCGTCATTTCGGGCATCCGCACATCGCTGACCACGACGCCCGATATGTATTGTGCATCCAGAAAACTCTTGGCACTGGCGTGCTGCGCCACCTCGTAGCCTTTGCTGGACAACAGGACGGAAAGCGCGTCGAGGACGCCCGGATCGTCGTCAATGATCGAGATTTTCTTGGACATGTCGTCTCCCGGTTGTTGGCAGCCGAAGGCGCACACAGGCGCCCGAGCTACGTTGAAGAATTGCCAGACTGCCGCCGTGGGCTTCCGCGACCGATCGCGCGATAGCCAGCCCCAGTCCGGACCCATTCTGCTTCGTCGTCATGAACGGTGTCGTGGCCAGCGTATCGAGCCCCGGCGCGAAACCCGGCCCGTCGTCCTCCACGTCGATGAAGGTGTCGCCGCCCTCCTTGCGCACCGAGATCGAGATGCGCGTTCCACGGCCGGCCTCCCCTATTGCCTCGATGCTGTTGGTGACGACGTTGTCCAGCGCCTGTTCGAGCTGGATTCTATCTGCCGAGACCGTCGCCAGCGCCGCTGGAATGTCGGCACTCAGTCCGATGTCGTGCGTAGCGCACTCCGCTGAATGCAGGCGCCGCAATTCATCGGCGAGCACCTGCAGGTTGACCGGCTCCGTCTGCAGGCTTCCCTGCTTGACGAGATCCCTGATGCTTCGCGCGACAGCCGCCGCACGGTCGCATTCCTCCGACAGCTTCACGAGCGTCGTGCGGGCGAGCTCGAGCTTGTTCTCCGCCAGCGCCTCGCGCGCGACGGTCGCGTAGGTCGAGATGGCGGTGATCGGCTGATTGATCTGATGCGATATGGCCGCCGCCGTCTCTCCCGCCGAGCGCAACCTGAGCGCCCGGTTGAGCGCGGCGTGCTGATCCCTGAGCCTTTGTCCCGCCGCCTGCCGATCCGTCACAACGGCGCCCACGAACAGCGCCGTCAGCGCCAGCGCGATCATGAGCACCTGCAGCGAGCCCGTCCCCGGAACGAAGTCCGAACGCATCTGGGCCCCGACGATGATGCCGATCTGCGCGACGTTGAGGATGATGGCCGCCCCCCCGATTCCATCGCGCAGCGCTGTCCACAACACGGGGAGAAACAAGAGGTAGAAGAGCTGATAGGCCGTCGCCTGACGGTAGTTGAACACCACCCAGACGAACAGCAGCATCAGCGCCACCTGCGCAAAGCGCATCATTGTCGGCCTGGGTAAGCGCCACCCTGCCGCCAGCATGATGGGCAAGGGCGCCACGACGAGAATTCCAACCAGGTGTCCGACCAGCAGCCGCCACGCCAGCGCGGGAACGATCACGTATCCGATCAGGCCAGAGCACCACAATGCCAGGAAATAGGCACCGCCGAGCAGAACCCCCAGCAGGATCGCAACGACGATCAGGTTGATGAGCGCCTGCACTGAGCCCAGCCGGGGCTCGAACCCCGCCAGTCTACGCAACAGCACCCCGGCACCGATGATCAGGCCGGAGTTGACCACGATCAGGAACATGTACCAGCCCGGCAGGAACGCGATGTTGTTCGAGACGAGCAGCACAACGGCTTCGGCGCCGATGATGTAAGGCAGCACCGGCCACCCCCACCGCTGGCCGTATGCGTAGGAAAACGCGAGCGCCAAGCCCGAAGCCGGCTCCCACGGTGTGACTCCGAGGCCACGGTAGCGACCGATATCGCTCAGCCAATCGAGCGCCACCGCCGTCAAGACGTAGCCGGCCCCGAGAATCCTGAGCCAGTTTTGCGGCCAGAACGTCATCTAAACTCCAATCTATTCAGATGGTTACCTTATCCCAATGCCAGCCAAATCGGCTACGCAGAGATCACCCTGCGGATACTTCCTTAGGATTGTCCCGTAGTTGGCCCCGCTCAATCGATGAGCCACCTAGCAGTCATGAGTTTGGAATCGGCGTGACTTGATCATTTTTCTATCAGAACTGGGAGCGCATACATGGTTGGGGGCAACATGAGAAATACGAGCTTGTTCGCGATGGTGGCGGTAGCCGCTGTCGCACTGGGAGGCCTTGGCGCCAATGCAGCCGATCTCGGCGGCAACTGCTGCGCCGACCTAGAGGAGCGGGTCGCCGAGCTGGAGGCCACAACGGCGCGCAAGGGCAACCGCAAGGTGTCCCTGCAGGTCTACGGCCGCGTCAGCGAGGCGGTGGTCTGGTGGAACGACGGGGCGGAGAGCAACGTCTACGTTCTTGAGAACAACCTCATCAAGAACGTCCTCGGCTTCCGTGGCAGCGCAAAGATCACCAGCGACTGGTCGGCCGGCTACAACCTCGAGATCCAGGTTCGCGCCTACCGTTCGTCGAGCGCCAACCAGCTCTCGCTCGGCGCCACCAACAACGTGCAGATCGCGGCCTACAACACCCAGTCCGTAGCCCTTCGCTATGCCTTCTGGTACCTCGACTCGCGCACCTACGGTCGCGTCACTGTCGGTCGCAGCCCCGACCCGATGCAGGGCACGTCGAGCGTCAACCTGGCGAGCCCGGATGGCTTCGCGGGCCTGGCCGGTCCCGGCTACATTTCCAACGGCTTCTTCATGCGCCGCGCCGGCACCACGGGTAACGGTGGCCTGTCCGCCATCACCTGGGGCAATGGCGCCAACGTCCGCAACGGCGATGGTCCCTCCTCGTTCGACTACTCGCAGACCGCGGGCGCTGTTAAGTACACCTCGCCGTTCTTCCTCGGCCAGACCAAGTCCTCCGGCTTCCGCTTCGATACGATGTGGGGCGTGGACGACATGTGGTCCGTGGCGCTCCGCTACGCCGAGACCTGGAGCCAGTTCCGCGTCGCAGCAGCGGTCGGTTATGGCCAGTGGTCTGGTGCTGACCGCGGCATGTGCTCGCTCGGCTCCGTTGGCAGCAACGCCAATGCAGCCTCGAACCCGACGCTGGCTGGTGGGCCCGGCAACAACGCCGGCTCCAACATGGACTGCAACTCGATCGAGGCCAGCGCCAGCGTCATGCATGTGCCGACCGGCCTCTACCTCTCCGGCGGCGGCGCGCAGCTCAGCGACAAGAACTCTCAGGCAGCCTTCAACTCGAAGTCGACGCTCAACGGCGCCAGCATGTTCGGCGTCGCCAATCGCGCCGGCAATGACGGCAACTCGGGCGTCTGGTGGGTGCAGGGCGGCTGGCAGGCCAAGTTGAACACGCTGGGCAACACGACCTTCTGGGGCCAGGTTGTTCAGTACGACCTCGGGCTCGGCGTCCAGAACTCGATCGTCCAGCGGGTGAACGCAGACGATTCGATCAACTCGCTCGGCGTGAACGCCATGATGGCGGGAGCACAGACCCGGTATTGGGGCCTCGGCGTATCGCAGAACATCGACGCGGCAGCCATGACGCTCTATGCCGGCTTCCACAGTGGCTCGACCGAGATCACCCTGGCGGCGGAGAGCACCAACACGACCACCCAGCGGGCGAAGTCGAACGCCATCGACGACTTCCAGATGTTCTACACCGGCGCCACGATCCGCTTCTGAGGATCACGCTGCCGACTGCTACTGCGAAGGGCCGCCCTTGGGCGGCCCTTTTGCTGTCTGGCCGGCCGCGATCAGTCGCACAGGACTTCTGACGCGAAACGCACGCCAACGCGCCGGCCTTCGGGCTGGAAGAAGGCGCACCTTCCCCCGACCCCGACGACCGGCGCTGAGAAATCAGTCGGTTACAGACGTGTGGTCAGACCTGCGCACTCACGCCGTCGAACCCTCGATGTGCTTTTGCGCTTCGGCACTGCCTATAGCGATCGTGCGCGGCTTCATCCGCTCGGGAATGTTTCGCGCCAGATCGATGTGCAGGAGCCCGTCTTTGAGATCGGCACCCACCACTTCGACATAATCGGCGAGTTGGAACCTCCGCTCGAAGCCGCGCTGCGCGATGCCGCGATGCAGGAACTCGCGCTTGGCCTCCTCGGGCTTTTTCTCACCCTTGACGGTCAGCGCAGTCTCCTTCACCTCGACGCTGATCTCCTCGCGCGCAAAGCCGGCGACCGCCATCGTTATCCGATAGGTGTTCTCGGCAATCCGCTCGATGTTGTAGGGCGGATATCCCACGTCCTCCGCGCCGTTACCCATGTCGTCGAGCATGTGGAACAGACGATCGAAGCCGACGGTGGAACGATACAGTGGTGCAAAGTCGAATGGACGCATTGCGGGTCCTCCTCATGAAGCGACCGGTTGGAATGCCTGCCCGACGGGCCAGGCTTCACGCAGCCACGAAAGGCCTGCGTGACCATGATCTAGTGCGCCCAACGCCGCCTTCAAGAGGTCCCCGCGAAGTCCGAAGCCGAGATGCATGGCCCTGCTGGAGCAAAGGCGCATTGCGCCGAACGCGGATCAGCCCCCGATCGACCTTGTTCGACGGCCCCGCTAGCCTGGGTCGAGCGTCACCACACGGAGAGCCTGAGCTATGACGCCCAAGCTGAACAACAAGAGCACCCTGCTCGAAGCCATCGTACAGTTGTACCAACAGAGCGGCTTCACGCTTGCGAGCGCGGTCGCCTTCTCGTTCATCATCTCGCTGTTTCCGTTCTGCATCTTCATCGGCTCACTGGCCGGACTGGTCGGCGGTCGCGAATTGGCCGATCAGGCTGTGGCGCTGATGGTCGAGACCCTGCCGAAGCGGATCGCCGATACGCTGGAGCCCGAGGTGGAGCGCGTGATGGGCACGACGCGCATCGACCTCGTCACCGTCAGCGCCGCATTCGCCCTGTTCTTTGCCACAGGCGCAGTGGAGACCATGCGCGAGGCCTTGAACGGCGCCTATCGCGTGACAGAGACGCGGCGCTATCCACTCTGCCTCACCGTCTCGGCCATCTTCGTCGTCGTCGGCGCCGGCTCTCTGCTGGTCCTCACCGCCGGACTGGTCGTATGGCCCGCGATCACCGCCCGCCTGGAGCCCGACTGGCTCGCCCGGCCCGAAGCGGCATGGGTTCGCGCCCTGCTCGCGTCAAACTGGCTTGCCGTGGGAACCCGCTACCTCCTCGCCGGCGCCGTCATCGCTATCCAACTTCTGGCGATGCACCTGTGGCTGGCCGCGGGTCGCCGCACCGTCCGCGATGTCTGGCCCGGCATCCTGCTGAGCGTGCTGCTGTGGCTCGCAGTAGCCGGACTGTTCTCGCGCTACCTCGACCTGAACGACTACGCGCGCTTCTACGGCGGCCTTTCACAGATCATGGCCACGCTGATCTTCTTCTGGGTCAGCGCGGTGATCGTGCTTCTCGGCGCGGAATTGAACCGCGGCCTCATCGAGATCAAGAAGTTGCAGGACGCGGAGCCGGACATCGACGAGCAAGGCGGCTGAGCGAACGGTGCCACTCTTTCCGGAGGGCGAAAGAATTAGCCCTTCAACCGCTCGAGCAGATCGCGCACGTCATCCTCCCAATCTTCCGCATCGGGAGAATCTTCCCACAGCTCCCTGAGCTCGGATTGCTTCAGCACGCGCGAGACGGCTTTGCGCCCTGCTGCCAGCAGCTTGGCAGCATTGATCTTGGCCGCATTCTCCCGAAGGCTCGCGACCGCGTCCTCGGGCAGACGATCGGTATCGCCGTCGCGAGCGGCAGCAACCAGCTCCGCTGCGGCCAGCGCATGGGCCGCGATCTCGGCCTCGATATAGTCCGTCGGATCCAGATTGTTGATATTGTCGAACGCCTCGACGATGGCATTCGCTCCATCGGCGCCGAAGCCGCCGATCCACTCCAAGGCATCTTCGTTGTCGAATGTGCCGGTGCCACCTGCGGCCATGCTTGTCCCCGTATATCCTCTGACGATCACACTAGTGTAGCGCAGCTGACGTTTGGTACCCGCTTGCGGCTGGTCTCTCAACCAAACGTCAGGTGCAAAAGCTACGCTAGAAACATAGACTTGCTAGTGTTCCTCATAGTTCTGACATTTGCTCCGAGCCTCGCCGCAACGGGTAGCAAATGTCAGAACCGGAACACTAGTTCACTCAGCTCATATTCGCTTTTTCACCGGAGCGAAACCGCGACCGATGAGCTTCCCACATCCCGCGAGCTGTCTGCTCAACCCTTGCCCGCACCGAGCCCCAGGAGCTGCGCATTGCCGCCCGTCGCGGTGATGTCGGTAGAGCGAACGCGCTCCGTCGCGAACCGGATCAGGGTGAACGGCCCCCCCGCTTTCGGCCCCGACCCCGACAGACCGTCACCGCCGAAGGGCTGAACGCCGACCACGGCCCCGATCTGGTTGCGGTTGACGTAGATATTGCCCACCCGCGCGTGCTCTGCAATGTAGTCGGCCACGCTCTCGAGCCGGCTGTGCACGCCCAGCGTGAGGCCGAAGCCGCTCGTGTTGACCGCTGCCACGACCTTGTCCAGATGGCCATGCTCGAAGCGGATCACGTGCAGGATCGGCCCGAACACCTCCTTCTCCAGTCGCGACAAACCGTCGATCTCGAAAACCGCCGGCGTCACATAGGTCCCATGATGACAATGCGGCGGCAATTGCGTATCGATCAGCCTGCGCCCCTCCCGGCTCATCCGCGTCTTGTGCGCGTTGAGGCTCTCGCGCGCGCGTGCGTCGATGACCGGCCCGATGTCCGTGCCGATGTCGATCGGATCGCCGATGTCGAGTGCCTCCGTCGCTCCAGTGATCATGCCGATGACGCGCTCGGCGACGTCGGCCTGGATGAACAGCACCCGCGCAGCAGAGCAGCGCTGCCCCGCGCTGTCGAATGCCGAGCGCACGACATCCCGCACGACCTGCTCGGGCAGCGCCGTCGAATCCGCGATCATCGCGTTGATGCCACCCGTCTCCGCGATAAACGGCACGATCTCCCCGCGCCGATCAGCCAGCGCCTTCTGGATCGCCCAGGCCGTCTCGTTCGATCCCGTGAAGGCGACACCCTTCGTTCGCGGATCCTTGACCAGCGCCGCCCCCACCGCGCCGCTGCCCGGTAGCAATTGCAGCACGCCGGGCGGCACGCCGGCCTCGTGCAGCAGCTTGACGGCGAGCCAGGCCGTGATCGGCGTCTGCTCGGCGGGTTTTGCCAGGACGGTGTTGCCGGCGGCGAGCGCGGCCGCCACCTGCCCCGTGAATATCGCGAGCGGAAAATTCCACGGGCTGATGCACACGAACGGCCCGCGCCCGCGCAACTCCAGTGTGTTGCGCTCTCCCGTCGGTCCCGGCAGCGTCGTCGTGCCGAACAAGCGCCGCGCCTCGCCCGCGTAGTAGCGCAGAAAATCGACCGCCTCCCTGACATCGCCCTGGGCGTTGTCGAGCGTCTTGCCGGCCTCCCGCACGATCACGGCGATAAGACGCGCCCTGTCCCGCTCGAACAGGTCGGCCGCACGCTCCAGGATGCCCGTACGCTCCCGCGCGCCCCGCCGGTCCCATCCATGCGCCTCCTCCACCGCACGCGTCACGGCAGGCTCGATCCAGGCCGGAGCGGTCGGCGTCACGAACCCGACGCGCTCGCGCCGGTCGTGCGGACACGTCACCACCTCCTGCCGCGCGTTGACGTCGCCGATCCGAGCGTCGATCAACGGCGCAGCCATCAGCGGAGCTGCCAGCGCCGCCTCCATCTCGTCGTAGAGCTTGTCGCGAACGCTGCTCTCGCCGAGCGCCAGGCCGGCGCTGTTGCGCCGCGTGCCATAGATCTCGCACGGCAACGGCAATGGCGCCGGCCGGCCGCCCGGCAGCTCCCGCTCCAGCTCGGTCGCCTCCACCGGATCGCGAATGATCGCCTCCACCGGCTCCTTCTCGTCGGCTATCCGATTGACGAAAGACGTATTCGCGCCGTTCTCGAGCAGCCGCCGAACGAGATAGGCGAGCAGATCCTCGTGCCCGCCGACCGGCGCATATATGCGGCAGGGACGGCCGAGCTTCTCCTTGCCGAGTACCTCCTCGTAAAGTGCCTCGCCCATGCCGTGCAGGCGCTGCAGCTCGAACGGGATCGAGCCGCCCGCCACGTGTGCGACCGCCAGAGTGTGCGCGTTGTGGGTAGCGAGCTGGGGATAGAACGATCGCTGGTCCGACAGCAGCAGCCGCATGCACGCCATGAACGACAGGTCCGTGTGCTGCTTTCGCGTCATCACCGGATAGTCGGCGAGCCCGCGCTCCTGCGCCCACTTGATCTCACTGTCCCAGTAGGCACCCTTGACGAGCCGCACGGGAATGCGCTTGCCACCACGCTCCGACAACCCGCGCAGCCACCTCAGCACCGGCACCGCCCGCCGGCCGTAGGCTTGCACCGCGATGCCGAGCCCGTGCCAGCCGTCGAGTGCGGGATCGAGGAAGGTCCGCCCGAGCATCTCCAGCGTGACATCGAGCCGGTCCTGCTCCTCCGCGTCGATCGTCAGGCCGATGCCGTGGGCGCGCGCCACCCGTGCGATCTCGAGCAGCCGCGGGGCGAGTTCACGCGACAAGCGATCGACTTTGCCGGGCTCGAAGCGGGGATGAATGGCCGACAGCTTCACCGAGACGCTGGGCCGCTCCATGAGAAGCGAGGCATGCGTACTGGCGAGCGGACCGGCAGCCTTGCCGACAGCCTCGATCGCCGCGAGATAGCGCTGATAATACCGGTCGGCGTCGTCCTGCGTGCGAGCGGCCTCGCCCAGCATGTCGTAGGACACCCGATAGCCCCGCCCCTGCAGCGCCTCGGCCCGGCCGAGCGCCTCCTCGATGGTGCGCCCGAGAACGAACTGGTCGCCCATCACCCGCATTGCCTGTCGCAGCGCCTGCCGGATCACAGGCTCGCCGGACTTGGCCACCAGCCGCTTCAGCGCGCCCGCCGGCTTGCCCGCCTTGCCCTTGCCGAGCCTTACGATGCGCCCCGTCAGCATCAGCCCCCAGGTCGAGGCATTGACCAGCAGATTGCCCGAATGGCCGAGGTGATCCTCCCATTTGCCGCTGCCGATCTTCTCCGCGATCAGCTCGTCCGCGGTCTCGCTGTCGGGAATCCGCAGCAGCGATTCCGCGAGGCACATCAGGATGACGCCTTCCTCGCTGGTCAGCGCGTATTCCGTCATCAAGGCATCGACGCCCGAGCTCTGCTGGCGCCCCTCGCGCACGGACGACACGAGCCGATACGCCAGCGTCGCCACCCGGCGGCGCTCCTCCGCGGTGAAGATCGCCCGCTCGATGAGACCGCCGACCAGGCGGTCCTCCTCGATCAGGTGATAGGCCGCAATCTCGTCGCGCGGAGGCAGGCTTTGCCCGCCCGTGCCGGAGGTGGCGCGCGCCGATTGACTGCCATTGGCCATTGACCTTGCTCCCGCATCGCGGCTGCCGCCGAATCGCGCCTGCAATCTACCAGACGAGGGTGGCGCGGTCTCAGGTGGCGCGGCCCGCACCGGCGATCAGGTCGGCGCCCTTCTCCGCGATCATCATGACGCACGCGTTGATGTTGCCGCCGACCAGCGCCGGCATCACGGAAGCATCCGCTATCCGCAAGCCGCCGATGCCACGCACGCGCAACTCGGGATCGACGTCGCGCTAGACGTGCCCGGTGTCGGGCAGAACCTGCAGGATCACCCGGTCATCCTCATGGAGCACAAGGCTGCGGCGGCGACGCGGTTCCACGGCAACCTGCGCTGGGACAGGCTGGCGCGAAACATGGTGCGCGCGC
>CAMAYR010000098.1 GCA_945862355.1 Devosia equisanguinis
CATCGCCAGCGTCGCAGTGCCAGCCGCCGGGGCGTGTCGCCCCCGCGAAGTGCGAAGCCTGCGCGCTTTCGCCCTTCTGCCACGGGCCACCCCGATCCAGCCACTTGCAAAGCAGCCAGCCGAACGGTGCGCAAAGTCACCGATTCAGGCCTGAGAGACTGAAGCCTTGGCATGGTGAACCACCTATAATGACATCGATTGGACCGTTGCGATCAAGGAAGTCCTTTATATGGTCCGTCTTAAGCTGCGTAATATCGTCGCCAATGCGCTCAATCTTGGGGAAATTGGCTGAGTAAATTTCCGACAGTCCATCATCTATTTCAACGAAGCCTTTGATGTCACAACCGAGACTTCGGAACCCAAGACTAAACCCTCCAATGCCGGAGAATAGGCTTACGCCCGTGAAGGTGGGGCGCGGCTTATTACTCAGCTCTTTGAGAGCGTTTAGGTAAGCGCCATTCTCGGCTGTTCGAGAATATGATCGCCGAGGACGCGAACTTTTGTGTTCGTTGGTATAAGTGTGATTTCTGTACCGCTTCTTTCGCGTCAGCACCTCAGTGTGCCTGTCAAGATTCGATATCACGCTCAGCACGGCAGTGAGGTGCTGAGGCGTAGGTTGAGACTTACCGAGTTCGTAAGCTGACAGCATGTATTGTGGGATGCCCGTAAGTTCGGACAGCCGTGCCTGTGAAATGCTGTGGTTCTGGCGGATCGAGCGCAGATCGAGTTGTGATTTTGACATGTGACGCATTGTCTGCAAGACGTCGAATTTGTCAATGGCCGCTGAAGCCGATTTGATGGTTATCCCCAAGCCGCGACACGCTGACGAAGAGTCATGTGGGCGTAAAGCTGGATCACCGAATGACATGCAGATGACGTCCAGCGTCGCGACCGGGAGAGAGGCGGGTTACGGCAACGAGGGAAAATCCGAGCGTCGGTGAGCGTGCACCGTCTCGCGCAACGCCGCCGGCGAAAGCACCTCGACGTCGTCGCCCCACATGTAGAGATGCCATGCCATTTCGAGGTGGCCCGAGGCCCAGAAGCGGACGACGAGCGAGCCGTCGGGCTGGTCTTCGAGTACCTGCGAGGGATGGAACTCAAAGCCGCGGGCATGAGACGCGGCGCGAGGCGAGAACCGCCATACGAGCTCGCCGTACTCCTCCGGATTCTGGAACACGCCGAATGCGCGATTGGCGAACGCTTGCAGGTTGAAGGCGGTATCGCGGGTGAAGCCATCCGCGGTCACGCGCGCGGTACGGATGTTTTCGACCACGTAGAGCCGGGCCTTGCCGCCAAGATCGTCCTCCGACCGGGCGACCAGATAGCGACGAATGCCGGTTAACAGGCCGTAGGGCGCAAGGCGACGTTGGCGCGGCTCATGCTCGCCACGGGCCTGATAGGCGACATCCAGGATACGAAAGGCCTTGATCGCTTCGGCGATCGCCGCAGCAACCGTCCGGTCGATCCGCTGGCGTGGCCCAGGGCGTGCGGCGAGCCCCTGCGCCTCGAGCAGCACCTCGTGGTCAGTCTCGAGGCGGGCGGCTTTAGAGCGCGGCACGAGCGCCACCACCTTTTCCCGCAGTCCGAGAAGTTGGTCGGCTTCGACCGTCAGGCCAGAGCGCTTCAACGTCTCGACAGCGATATCGAGTGCTGCGAGTTCCTCGGCCGACATCGTCATAAGATCGCGCAGCGGCGCCGATGGTAGCCGCCAGCGCTTGCGGCCTTCGTCGTCGAGGCTTGTCACGGTATCGGAGAACTGCGCCTCGAGCGCGTGCAGCATGCGCTGCGCCGTGCGTTTTGAGACGGAATACCGGTCGATGACATCATCGATGGTGATGCCGGTATGGCGGGCCGCTGCAAGCGTAGCGAGACCCAAGAGCTGCTCGGCCTTCCAGAACGACAAGGAACCCTCCCGATGGCCGGCAACAGGAACGGTCGCGACGAGACCGATTTCGTCTATCAACAATCCGCAGCGACATGCGGAAACATTACCGCCAAAACGGTCGGAAGGTGACAGCTTTTGACATGGGCATGATTTATCTGCACGTTCGATAGATTGGGCCCGCACCGAGAAATCGGGTTCAGGTGTGCTGCGAACCAGCAAGAGATCGGGTGGGCAGTCGATGCAGTTGATCTTTGGACAGTCCGCGGACGGCCGGTGCTATCCGGATTTCGCGGGTGGAGGGAAGGGCACGATCAGGACCCATGTCGTCGGCCCCAACGGTCTGGTCGACATCCTCGAAACCCAGCTGGGACTGCGCGGTCCGACGGTCCCGTCGGTGGCACGCATCGCCGCCTGCCAGGCAAAGCTCGATCGCCTTGGTGGCGAGCGGTTCTGGTCGAGCTCGTTCAAAGCCGATCCCTGGGCGACCGCGAAGCTGCTGCTCTCGTGGCGTGACGCCCTGGTGCTCGCCGGTTGGAACGCGGAATCCACGAAGGTTTCTCCGAGGCGACTGCAGGATCTGCGCGACCTCGAGCGCAGTGAACCGGCGACGGCGATGGGGCTAGGGGACCGACAGTGGCAGGTGATTGCGGCATTGCGCGCCGGCGAGCCGATCGCGATCACCTCAGTCATTTTGATCGACGATCGGTCACATTTGGCACCTGGATTGTGCCAGCTCGTCGAGGCGCTCGAGAAACGCGGCGTCGTGATCGGCGCGCGGCCGGTGCCGACCCAATCAACGGCGGCGGACTTGTCCGCCCTGCAATCGACGCTGCGGCAGCCGGTAGTCAAGGCACTGAGTGGCGATGGCTCGGTCGTCGATCTGGTTTCGCAAACCGAGCTGATGCTCGCCGAGGCGGTGGCCGACTGGTTGCTCGCGATCGGGGAGGAAGGTCGCGCGTCTACCGTGGTGATTGCCGAGGGTGGCAGCACCGCACTGTTGGACGCGGCACTGTCGCGTCGCGGACTCCCGAAGCTGGGGCTGTCGTCGGTCTCGACCTTCCGCGGCGCCCTCCAGATCCTGCCGCTTGCGATGGCCCTGCAATGGCATCCATTCGATCCGGTGGCGCTGCTCGATCTGCTGATGCTGCCGCGTCCTCCGGTCGGCCGCTTCGCAGCGAGCCTGCTCGCAACTGCGCTGTCGCGTGAGCCCGGCCGCGGCGGTCGCCAGTGGGCGGCGGCCTGGACACGAATTGAAGACATTCTGAGTAAGGATGTGGCGGCGGGTCAGCGCAAGCAAGCCGATATCGACGCGCGGCTCGAGGAGTGGCGAACATGGACGGCGGGCGGGCAATTCGATCCTGACCAAGGCATGCCGAAGGCCGAGGCGGCTGCCGTCGCGCAACGGGTGATCGCGTGGGCGGTTGCGGCCGATGCCGGAGCGGGCGATCCGCTGCTGATGAGCGTGATCTCAGCATCGCGGGCGTTGATGGAGGCGATCGAGGCGAGCCGGCGGGATCTATTCCCGCGGCTGCTGATCGAAGCGATGGTGGCTCAGGCGATCGGCGATGGCGTGCCCGATCCCAAGCATGTCGCAGAGGCCGGCAGTGTACGCGCCATCGACAGCGCCGGTGCCATTTGGGATGCGGCCGAGCGCGTCGTCTGGTTCGACTTCAAGGACCCCGGTCACGCGCCAGCCGCGTCGCCATGGGACGAGGAAGAGCGCGCCGCGCTGGCGACCGAGGGTTGCGTGTTCGAAACTCCGGCCGAGGCCGCGGCTCGTGTTTCGGCACACTGGGCCCGTGCGGCCGCCATGGCTGGCCGGCAGATGATCTTCGCACGGCTATCGGAGGACGGCGGCAACGAGATCGGCACGCATCCGCTGGCACATCGACTGGTGTCGGTGCTGGGCGAACGGGCGACGGCGCAAAATATCAGGAAGCAAGCCGAGGGCTTGCTGGCGAACAGCCCCTTCGAAATCGGCGGCATTGCGATCGAGCGTCACGAGGGCCGGCTAGCGCTTCTTCCGGTCCAGGCTCTCGCTTGGAGCGTCTCGAAATCCACCGTCGCACGGACGAAAGGCCGCTCGGAGACCGCCACCTCTCTGGAGCATCTCCTCGCGTGTCCGCTCAGGTGGCTGTTATCGGATGTGCTCGAGGTCAGGCAGGGGCGCGCGCACAGCATCCCTCGCATCGAAAATTTGATCGGCAATGTTGCCCATGCGTTGGTGCAACGGTTGTTCCCGCCTGGCGAGCCGCCGGATCCCGAGGTCGTCCGCAAACGGGTGGCTGAGGACATCGACCAGCTCGCCGAGGACATAGCGTCACCGCTGCTCCAGCCTGGTGGGGCGCGCGATATGGCATCGGCGCGTCGCCGCATTCCTGAATCACTGGCCTTTCTCGCTCGGCACATGCAGGCGCGAAGCTTGAGGGTCTCCGCTACCGAGGCCGACATCGAGGGCGAGTTGGCCGCGGGCCTCAAGGTTCATGGCCGCATCGACATGCAGGTCGAGTTGCCGGGCAAGCAGCCTGCCGTGATCGACTTCAAATGGTCGGGGCGCGACAAGTACCGCAGAGAAGAGCTCGAGGAAGGCCGGGCCATTCAGCTGGCCGTCTATGGTCGCGCGGTCAACGGCAAGCGCGGCGTCGCCCCGGCCGGCTACTACATGCTGGCGCAACGAAAGCTTCTCGCCGAGCAGGGCTCTGTACTTGCGACCGAAACCATCGAGGTCGCCCGTGATCTCGGCGACACGGTGGGTGCCATCGCGGCGTCATGGCAGCTGTGGCAAGCGGCTATCGCCGGTGGCTCGGCGCGGGCGACCGGCATCAGCGAAGGCGAGCAGCTACCGGATGGGCTCGAGATCACGCCGCAACTGCCGTGCAAGTTCTGCGACTTCAAAGGGCTGTGCCGGGTTGGCGCACCAGCAGGGAGCCAATCATGAGCAAGGTGATGGTCAAGGTTTTGGGCAAGATCGATTCCATCATCGCCTCGGCCGGCACCGGCAAGACCACGCGGCTTGTCGAGCTGATTGCCAGCGAGACCAAAGCCGATACGCCGGCCGAGAAGATCCTCGGCACGACCTTTACCGTGAAGGCGGCAGCAGAACTCGTTGCCCGGGCCCGCGGCAAGCTCGTCAAGGATGGCGACATCGATCGTTCGACGAAGTTGCTGGCGGCGAGGCTCGGCACGGTCAACAGCGTCTGCGGACGCCTGATTGCCGAATTCGCGCTCGATCTCGGGCGCTCGCCGGCCACCGAGGTGCTTGCAGAAGAGGCGCTGGTGTCGACGTTCAACATCGCGACCGATGCCGTGATCGGCGCGTTTGCCTTGAAGATAGCGCCCTTGGCCGATGCCTTCGGATTCGACGAATTGCAGGGCGATGCCGGGGATTGGCGCAAAGCCGTGAAGACCATCGTCGATCTCGCGCGCTACAACGGCATGACCGGAGCGATGCTGGCGCTTTCTTGCCAGCGCTCGCTCGCGACACTCGACGCCATACTTCTCAAGTCGACCGCGACGGCCGAGGTCCTCGATCGCGCGCTTGCCGCGGCGATCGACAAGGCTGTCAGCGCCGCCGACAACGGTGGCCTCGCCACTAAGCGGACAAAGGCGACCGATAAAGCGCTGGGGACCGTGCGGAGCTGCAAGGCTGTGCTGGCGCGCGGCGAGTGCTTGTCATGGCCGGCGTGGGCGCGTCTGACGAAGCTTGAGCCTGGTAAGCAAGATCAGCCGCTGTTCGATCCGATCAAGACGGCTGCCGCGGAGCATGCCTCTCATCCGCGCTTGCGTGACAACCTGCATGCCTATGTCGAGGCTGTGTTCGAATGTGCGGGCGCAGCGCTGGACAGTTACGCCAGCTATAAGAATGCCCGCGGACTCGTCGACTTCGCCGACCAAGAAGCATTGGCGCTCGAGCTGTTGCAGCGCCCTGAGCTGCAGAAGCGGCTCGCAGAACGGATCGAAGCGGTATTCGTCGACGAGTTCCAGGATTCGAGCCCGATCCAGGTCGCGATCTTCGCGGCGTTGTCGGGCATCGCCGGCCGCAGCGCCTGGGTTGGCGATCCCAAGCAAGCGATCTACGGTTTCAGGGGCTCGGCGCCTGATCTCACGATGGCCGCGGCGAAGCAGGCACCGGGCGGCACGGGCGGCAAGAGCGATGTGCTCGATGAGTCATGGCGCAGCCGACCATCTCTGGTGGCGTTTTTCAATGATGCGTTCACGCCGGCCTTTGTCGCGATGGGCCTCGACGCCAAGCAAAGCGCGTTCGCGTCGGCACGGCGTGAAGAGCCGATGGGGGGCGGAGCGCCACTGCATCTGTGGTGGTTACAATCCAAGAACAAGACTGTTCGTTTTCAATCGATCGCGGAAGGCGTGCGGCAAGCGCTCGATCGCGACACCCCGATCGTGGTCCAAGGCGCAAACGGGCTGCGCCCTCTGAAGCCGGGCGATGTGGCGGTGGTCGCACGCACCGGTGAGGACGTCACTGGCATCGCCGCGGCCCTCAATCAAATAGGCCTGAAGACAGCGGTCGAGCAGGGCGACTTGCTGTCCGCGCCCGAAGTCGAGTTGACGCTGGCTTGTTTGCGCTGGATTGCGGATCGCTCGGACCGGCTTGCCATGGCGCAGATCGCGCGGCTGCTCGGCGGCACCGACCATCCGGACGACTGGCTTACGGCGGCTCAGGCCGATGATCCCGACGCCGCCCTTGCGGCACTGGTACCCTTTGCCAAGGTGATCGAGCGCCTGCGTGAGCGGCAATTGGGGATGACGCCGTCGGAGCTGCTCGATGCGCTTCTGATGGAAGCCAATCTGGTGCAGATCGCACGACGCTGGGGAGAGGGGAGCGATCGGACGGAGAATCTCGATGCCCTGCGGCGTCTGGCCAGAGTGTATGAAGGCGAATGCGCCGGCTTGCGCAAGGCGGCCACGGTTTCCGACCTGACGCTTTACCTGAATAACGCCGGGGCCATGCTGCCCGAAAGTCGGGACAGCGATGCGATATCGGTGCTGACGTATCACAAGGCCAAAGGATTGGAATGGCCATTCGTGGTGCTCGCGGGCCTGGATTACCTACGCACGCCCAAACCGTTTGGCATCGCGGTGGAGAGCGAGGGCGATATCGATTGGCGCGAGCCCTTGCGCGGCCGTTGGATCCGGCTGTGGCCGTGGCCTTACGGCAAGCAAGAAAAGGACGTGGTGATCGATGCCACCGGCCCCAATTCACCGATCGGGCAAGCGGTGCGCAAGCGTGAGCATGAAGAGGCAATCAGGCTGCTCTACGTGGGCATGACGAGAGCGCGCGATCATCTTGCGCTGGCCATGCCCGCGGGCAAAGGCTCAGAGTGGCTGGATCTGCTCGATGTCGAGGGCGCCGGATCGCACGTGGTGCTGCCGGAGACGGGCAACAGCATGAGGGTCGGCGGACAGGACCATCCGGCCGAGATCATGAGGTTTGATCCGTCCGCGGTTTCGATCCGCACGACGCCGGTGCCGTCTTGCGAAGCCAAGGTGGTCGAGGCGCCTTCCTTTGCGCCGCTGGTGATCACCCCCAGCGCCGGCAGCTCGGCTGGCGATTACCAGGTATTGTCGACGCGAGACTTCGACTGGCGCATGCCGCTCAAAGGCTCTCCCGACATGCAGCGCCTGGGCGAAGCTGTTCATTCTTGCTTTGCCTGCGATGCTCTGATCCGGGCTAAGCACCGGGACGTGCGCCTTGCCAAAGTTCGTGCCAGTTTGCAGCGCTGGTCGGTCGCGGAGGTCGACGCCGGCGACGTCCTCATGGCAGCGGATCGGTTATGGGAGTTCATTGCCACGACATTCCCAGGCAGCACCTGGCAAACCGAGGTTCCGATCGTGAGCCGGCTGGGCAATCAGTTGGTGAGGGGCAGGATCGACGTCCTGGTCGAGGGCACCGACTGGTTCGCCATCCTCGATCACAAGTCCTTCCCGGGATCGCGCGCCACATGGCAAAGCAAGGCCCTCGGTTATGCGCCACAGCTGGCCGTCTATGCACGGGGCGTTGAAGCTGCGACCGGGAAACAGTGCCGCGGCACCTGGGTTCACATGCCTGTCATCGGTGCCCTGTTGCGAGTGGAAGCCGCGCAATTGCTCCCGCGGACTGGCGGCAGTCAGCTGAAAGAAGGCCCTTGAAAATAGACAAGGCGCACCCCATTGAATGAGCGTCCGGCACTTTGCCGTGAGAAAGCATCAAGAAGCGGACCACGGTCCGCGCCAACCTGCCAACCCCTGGCAAGGTGGCTCCGCACGAGCGGGATGTGGCCACTGACGTGGCAAACAAAAGGGGAGGATCAGTCCTCCTCGGAAGTGAGGAGGACTGCGTCGTGCCAGACACGCTAAAATCTCAAACGCTTGCGATTGATGACCTTGTTCGCAGCCGCTGCCGCGAGCTCGGCTTGAAGCCGAAGGACGTCATACGGCGCTGTGGCTACGCGAACGAAGCCAAAGGCATCCGCAGGTTTGAGCAGCTTCAGCAGGGAAACTTCGAGAGCACCGTTGGCCTCCTTCGGGCGCTTCCTGGAGCCCTCGAGCTTCCAGATAATTCAGTGAACGAGGCCGTTGAAACGTCAAAGCGCCAGATCCGGGACGCCCGGGAAGCCGCTTGGCGCGCATCCTTCAAACCGCACGCGATCATTCTCACCGAAAACACCAGACCAGAACCCATCTTCGTCGCGGCACTCATCGGCGTGGACACGCTTTTGCGGATTGATTTCGCGCTAACATCGACACAGGCGACCTGGCGCACGCAGGCCATCGACGGCATTCGCGCTCGGCTGAAACGCTGGAACTCTTCGTGGAACAACCGGAGGCAAGTCGAAGCCTATTCCTTACCTGCTTTCGGTCGACCGATCGGCTTCGTTGTCAACTACGCTGTCGACCATGCGGTGCGCTATGACCTGGAAGGCAATGCTGTCGATATGCTGCCCGCTGCGTACCGCGTCGGCCAAGCAGACTTACGGTTCAGGTGAACGTCAAGAACGATTCTCAGTTGTTTGTCGAGGACAGAGGTCTCAGTTCACTGGTTCAATGAGGAGGCTCGATGGGCACGATCACGCGACTAACACCCAACATGCCAGCGGCTACCATCAGCGAAGATGAGGTCTCTATTCCGCGGCTCGCAAGTATCCTGGAAGCGGCCGTTATCGATTTCAAGATCGACACGGATGGCGACTTGTATGCGAGCGACGGGCTCGAGTTTCCTGCCTGGATTCAGGTGACGAAGGAGCAAAAGCTGATCACCTTCTTCACCTATTTCAAGCCGCAAGTCGTGGAGGAGCAGGACTGGCTCAAGTGGATCAACGACATGAACCGAACCATTGTTAGCGTGCAATTCCATTGGGATGAGAAGGGGGTCGTGGGGGGCGCGCATTGGATGAGCTACGATGGTGGTCTCAACGTACGGCAGTTCATTAAGATGCTCCGCCGCTTCGCTGGCGCCTTCAGAGCCGGACTCAATCTCGATGATGATGGCGCAGTTGCTCCAACTGAAGTGTCGCCCCCTGGCGGCAACACTGGGACACCACCGTCGGATCAATAGGCGAGGCCGGCACCCCAGGAAGCGTGGACGGGGAATACTTTACATGTGCACGGCAGGACGATCGGACGAAGTGCTGCTCCTTTGATGTCCTGCCGGGAATGCTTGAGCTCGAAGGACATGCCAGAAATTGTCACCTCTCACTCGTATAATAAGGTTGGTCATCAGGCCTCCCAGAGCCAACGACATGTATGCCCATGGCCAAGGGGGTTAGTGTCCTCAGCTGGCCAACGTCATCACTAGTGAGGCCTGCATCGCGCTCGTGGCGGTGGTGCTCGTGGCCGGTGGCAGCGGCTTAATGAGCGAGTGTTCGGCGGCCAGCCGATGCTTGTCGAGTTTCGTTTAGGTATCGAGGCTGTCAACTTTTCAGGTGGGGGCGACTGGAATGAAACTTGAGCCTCTCGGCTACCATCGGCGCGTTGCCGACACTCTGGTCTATCGGGAGAAAGACCTATGGGGCTGGTTTCAGTCCGATAAGTTCGCCGACCAGTATCAGCGCGAGGCACAGCTCCGGCTGTCGAAATCGGCGATCCAGCTGGGGCGAGACGCCAACGCCAACAATGCGCGGCGGTATGAGCTGGCCGAGGTGGCGAGGGACAAGCTCGGCCTTGCCGCCGATATCGTGCTCTACCAGTCGCAGGATTCCGGCGGCGCCCCCAATGCGATGCTGCATTACATCCCCGGCCAGATTACCGTTGAATTCGCCGGCCGTGTCCTGGAGCTCCTTGATGAGGACGAGCTGCTCGATCTGCTCGGCCACGAGATCGCACATTACAAGCTCTATCAGGATGACGGTGGCCGTCATCACACCGCGGTTCGCCTCGTCCACTGGATCTGCCGCCGCGAAGATTGTCCGAGCACCTGGCTCGAAACGGCACGGCGACTGTCGCTCTATACCGAAGTCTACTGCGATACCGCCGGCTACATCGTGACCGGCAATCGCGACGTGTCTATTCGCGGACTCGCCAAGATCATCGCCGATTTCAAGGATGCCGACGCCAAGACCTACTTGGCGCAAGCAGAGACAATTCTGGCGCAGGAGAAGACAGGTTCGCAGGGCCTGTCGCATCCCGAGCTCTACATTCGCGCGAAGGCGATTGCCAATCGCGAGGCACTCGATGAGCAGGCGTTCGAAGCCTCGCTGGTGCCCTTGATCGAAGGACCGCTCGATATCGATGCGTTGGATGTTCTGGGTCAGGAGACGCTCGAGGAACTCAGCCGGTCGCTGATCGATCTATTCACACGCCCCGAAGTCAACCGCACCGACGCCGTCATGGCCCATGCCCGGCAGTTCTTCCCGAAATTCAGATGGCCGACCAAGACATCGAACACCACCATCGCTCTGCCCGACGTCACGCCGCAAACGCGCGACTACCTTGCTTATGTCCTGCTCGACCTGGCGCATTGCGACCAGACACGCGCCGAAGATGCACTCGCAACGGCACTCGTTATTGCCCGGCAGAGCGGTCTCGATGCGGCCTTCCGCAAGATCGCGCGCAAGGAGCTGAAGAAGACGACCGACGAGATGGCCAAGTTCGAGCGACATGGGTTGACGGTATTGGGTGGAGCGGCCGATGCTTGATGTTCTCGATGCGGTTCCCGAGGCGATCTCCGGCTCCTTGTTCGATCTGCTGGGCGAGTGGCAGGCTGCCAAGTCGATCGGCACCGATGACCTGATTCCGGCCGTGCTGCCGTTGTTCGAGCAGGTGCGCCGGCAGCACGAGCAGGGCAACGTCGCGCCGCTCGATGGCGTCGACCGCCTGCGCCTGCACGATGGCCGCGAGCTGTGGTTCAATGCGGCGGACGGCCAACCCGAGCGTGCGGATGCGGATGCCCTATCCCGGATCGACCAGCCGCAATCCGACGGCATCGACGTCATCGGCGAGATCGACGTCTACGAAGCCGGCGACCGTACCTATGTCGGCAACCGTCGCATCGCCGAGCGCGGCCAGGCGCCAGATCAGCCACTTTACTACCTCGACTATACGACGTGGGAGATGGCCGCAGGCCATCATGATGCGCTCGCCGACATCTTTGCGCTCGGCATGATTCTGGGGTCACTTGCGACCCGGCTCGATTTCACCAAGCGCGGCGACTTGCAGCAGTTCCTGGCCTGCCGGCGCAATGTCCATGCCGTCAACCCGCGCATTCATCCCGTGGTGTCGCGGCTGATCGCGCATATGACGGAGATCCGGCGTGTCGACCGCGCGCAGGATCTCGCTGCCATCATCGAGACCCTCGACGACTATCGCCGCGCGGAGACAGACGACTTCGAGGACCGCCTGGGGCAGCTCGAAGCGATCACCGATCCGGCCGAGCGGCGCAAAGAGACGCAGGAGTACCTGCGCAATCGCTTGTTCGAGATCTCACGGCGCAATCGCCTCGTCTATTTCCGGGAAACGACGGGCTCGGCCAACCTCACCGTTGGCTCGCTGCCCTACACCCTTGATTACCGCTCGATCAAAGCCAACCAGCTGCTGGTTGCGACGGACCGACTTTGCAAGACGCTCGATCGCCACTTCGAGGCGGAGGAGGCCGGCAACTGGTTTCCATTGAAGCAGCATCTGCGCTTCGAGGATTATCCGTTCCTGGCACCGACCATCGATAAGATCCGGCTGCAGGCCCAATCCGATACCAAGGAGTACGGTTTTTCGCAGCTCCGGCTGGTGCTGGCATACCTGCGTTGGCATAACCTCGTGCGCGACGAGGTCGAACGGATCCATTCGCCGCTGATCCTGCTGCCGGTCGAGATGCGAAAGCTGCGCGGTACCGATGACGGCTTCGAATTCCGGCCGCTGGTATCGCCGCGCGAAGCGGAGATCAACCCGGTACTCCGCCATCATCTGCGGGACGTCTACAACATCGAGCTGCCGGAGACCGTCGATCTGACGAGCTTCGGCAATTTGAAAACGCTGCACGAGACGATGGAACGGGCGATCCAGCGCCGCCACGCCGGCGTGACGATCCACACGGTGGCCAAGCCGCGCATTCAGTTGATCCATCGTACGGTGAAGCGGCAGGTCGAGGACCACAAGCGACGCAAGAGGCGCACGGGGCGCGGACTGAAGGATTATGGCGGTCTCGCCTACTCCTACGATCCCGACAATTTCGCGCCGCTTGGATTGGCGCTGTTCAATCAGCTCGTCCGGGTGCTTCCGGCGCCGGGTCGGGAGATGGTCGGCCAGGGCAGCCCCAACGACACGACCGGCAGCAACCCGCCCGAGACGGAGCGCGAGACGAGCCGCGATTTCTACTCGATCGACAGTGGGCAGGACGGTGATCCCATGAACTGGGAGATCGATCTGACGTCGGTTACGCTGTCCAATTTCAACTATCGCAAGATGAGCCTCGTTCGCGACTATGCGGACCTCAAAGCCGGGCGAGCCGGCAGCCATATCAACTTCGACCGCCTGTTCTCAAGTGACGTTAAAGCGGCTCTCGCAGACGTGGCCAAGCCCGGCTATCTCGAGCGATATCTCGTGCTGCCGAGCGACCCGAGCCAGGAAGCCGCCGTGCTGCGCGCCCGCACCGGCGAGAGCTATGTGATCCAGGGCCCGCCCGGCACGGGCAAATCCCAGACCATCGCCAATTTGCTCGCCGACTTCGCCGCGCGCGGCAAGAAGGTGCTTTTCATCTGCGAGAAGCGGGTGGCCCTCGACGTCGTATTCCATCGGTTGTCGGAAGCGGGCTTCGAGGATCTGACTTGTCTCGTCCACGACACCAAGGGTGACAAGAAGACGTTCGTCGCTGAGCTCAAGCGCATCTACGAAGCTTGGCGAGAGCAGCAGGCCACGCCGACCGTGTCGGCGCGACGGGCCAAGCTGGTGGCTGAGATCGATGCGATGATCTCAGAGCTGGAAGCATTCTCGCGGGGCATGACGGCTCCGGCCGCAGGTGCAGACGTGTCGCTGCGCAGAGTGATCGATCTGGCGGTCGCAAGGGGCTCATCCGGACCGATGCTCGATGCTACCGCGCGCGAAATGCTTCCGCCCTGGACCAGCCTCACGTGTGCCCGCGAGGCGATCCTCGATATCGAACGGATCGCTCAGGCGCGTCTGCCGTCCGCAATGAAGCCGCAGGAGTTGCTGCGCTTAATTCGGTCCGAGATCTCCCGACGCGACCGGCTGCTCGGGTTCCTGACTGAGACAATCCCGTCCGCGCGTGCTGCCCTGGAGGGAATGGGATCCTTGGTGCGGCTTGCTGCCTCCGCAGGCACTGGTGATGCGGGAACATTCGACGACATTGCAGCGCAGAGCCGACTTGCCGGCGCGCTGCGGCAGCTGGCGCAAACCGAGAAACTCCAGGTACTCGACCGCCACCATCCGGAGCGCGCGCGTTTCGAGGAGTCATACGAGCGATTGTCTCGCCGTGGCACCGAGCTCGACGGGCAGGAGAGGGCCGCCACCCATTGGATCACACGGCTCTCAGCACAGGAGACCGAGATCGCACTTCAGATTTCGCGCCGGCGCGAGGGGCGGTTGTTGTCGTTCTTCCATAGCGACTGGCGAGGGCTCAGGCGCCGCATCAAGGAGTGCCATCGCGGCGATGTACTGAGCCATGTCCACGTTCTCGAGCAGTTGGCGGCCGAGCATGCGGCGCGCGTCGCCCACGAGAACGACATCAAAGTGACCGCCTCGGCGTACGGCTTCACCGATCTTGGCGCGCTCAGTGATCTTCTGGCTCGCGTCACGAATAGCGCTCACGATCTCTCGGCACCTGAGCGCGCCTTGGTCGACCGCTGCGTTGCCGACCCGACGGCCGCCACGCGCATCGTTCTTGGGCTCGCCAATGAATGCCAGAATCTCGAGCGGGCTGCCGAGCGCCTCGATCAGATCCTCGAGGACTACGGTCGTGTGACACCGGCTGCGCTCGATGCATATCTCGGTGGCCTGCAAAGCAATATGGAGACCGTCGGTGAGCTGCTGCCTCGGCTGACTGAGCTCGAGGCACGAACGCCCGACGTCGCGGAAGCCTGGCGCCATCTGGGATTGGGGCTCGAGGAACTCGAAACAGCGACGCTGCTCGAAGGCATTGCCCGGTCCTACAAGAGGGCGCCCGATATAGCGCGCTTCGACGGCGAACGCCTCAAAACGCTGACGAGCCGTCTGGATAAGGCGCTTATCGAGCTGCGTACGCTGAACGGCCGGCATGCCATCGAAACCTGCCGCGCGAGGTTCCGCGAGAACATGGCTATGGTTCAGGCGACGGGGCGCGGCGCGACCGGTTCGGCCCGGCATGCGGCTTATCGCGACGGCTGCCGTCTTCTCGAGCACCAGTTCGGATTGACGCGGCCGTCGAAGTCGCTGCGCGAGCTTCTGACGGCCGAGTCCGGCTCCGTCCTGCGCGATTTGAAGCCGATCTGGATGATGAGCCCGTTGAGCGTCGCCGATACGCTGCCCTTCATCGACGATCTGTTCGATGCAGTAATTTTCGACGAGGCTAGTCAGATCCCGCTCGAAGATGCGGTACCCTCGCTGTACCGCGCCCGCCAGACCATCATCGTCGGCGATGAGATGCAGCTGCCGCCAACGAGCTTTTTTGCTTCGGGCGGCGACGGCGATGAGCCGCTGCCAGACTATCTGGCTTATGCGGTCAGCGCCGATAGCCTGCTCACCAAAGCCGCGAACACGCTGGCATCGACCAAGCTCACCTGGCACTATCGCAGCCGCCACGAAAGCCTGATCAGTTTCTGCAACCGGGCGTTCTACAGCGGTGAGCTCAACACCGTGCCCGGCCGCAGGCCATTGAAGGCCGAGGCCGAGATCGTCGTCGGCGAACTGCCGATTGCAAAGCGCGCGCAAGCCAGGGTAGCGGATAGCCTGCTCGGTCGGCCGGTCAGCATGCACCGGGTCGACGCGGGTGTGTTTCGCAACCAGCAGAACGAGGCCGAAGGGGAATACGTCGCCGAGCTGGTCCGCTCGCTGCTGAAAAAGAAGACGGGCAAGAGCATCGGCGTGGTCGCGTTCTCGCAACCGCAGGCGCAGGCGATCGAGGCGGCGATGGAGGCGTTGGCTGCGAACGATAAGACATTTGCGAATCTTGTCGAGGATGAGCGCGAGCGCGAGATCGACGGCCAGTTCTCGGGGCTGTTCGTCAAGAACCTGGAGAGCGTGCAGGGCGACGAACGCGACATCATCATCGTCAGCGTCGGCTATGCGCCGGGGCCGGACGGTAAGATGCGCATGAACTTCGGACCGATCAACCAAGCCGGCGGCGAGAAGCGGCTCAACGTGATCTTTTCACGCGCCAAGCACCATATCGCGATCGTGACATCGATCCTGCACAGCCGCATCACCAACGACTACAACATCGGGGCAAATACCCTGAAACAGTATCTCCGTTATGCCGCTGCGGCCTCGACCGGTCGCGAGGACGAGATGCATCAGTGTCTGAACAGTCTTGGCGAAACCAATGTTGACGGCGACGGTTCTGGTGGAGCTGATGATGCGGTGGCCGCCAGGATTGCCACGGAGTTCGAATCCAAGGGTCTCGTCGCCACCCGCAACGTCGGCCACTCGACATTGCGCGTCGACGTCGCGGCACGCCAGCCCGACGAGGATGAGTATGGCCGCGCCATCCTGGTCGACACCGAGGCCCACTATGCGATCCCCGACGTTATCGAGCGCTACGTCACCCGGCCGGCAATTTTCCGCGCCTTCGGATGGGAGGTGGAGCAAGTGCTGGGGAAGGACTGGGTGCTACGAGATCGGACGTGACGGTGGTGGACAGCAGCGATCGTGAACGATACGGACCGTGCGGCCCCCGATCTTTTGTGTCCCTCGTTGATCTGACAGCGTGATCCGGCGCATCACGAGACAAAGGAGCCGCGAATGGTGTCCGATCTGGAAGCCGCAGCGGCCGCACTGGACGCGAGCGGCGACTATCGCGTTCTGCGACGCCTGAAAACTCGCGAGGAACTTGCAGAAGACAACGGCGCGACGAAGAAGGTGGCGATCATTCTCGACGTCGAGACGACCGGGCTCGATCAGGCCAGCGACGAGATCATCGAACTTGGCATGCTGAAGTTCAGCTACGGCTTAGATGGACGCATTTATAGGGTAGTGGATACGTTTAGCGCGCTGCGACAGCCGAGTATTCCGATTCCGGCCGAGATCACCCGGCTGACCAGGATCACCGCAGACATGGTCGCAGGTAAGAGCATCGACGCTGCCCAGGTCGATGAGTTCATCGCCGACGCCGTCCTCATCATTGCGCACAATGCCGGCTTCGACCGGCCGCTTTGCGAGCGGTCCTGGGGTTCGTTTTCCGGCAAACACTGGGCGTGTTCCAGCAACGAGGTCGATTGGCGAGGGCGCGGGCACGCCGGCACCAGGCTCGGTTATCTGCTCAGCGACTACCGATTGTTCCACGACGGCCATCGCGCGCTCGAGGATTGCCGGGCCGTCCTCGAGATCCTGGCGCGGCCGCTGCCGCCAGCGACCGAGCCGCCGCTAAAAACGCTTCTCGATTCCGCTCGCATCGCGACCATTCGGATCTGGGCCGAGGGCGCGCCGTTCGATCACAAGGATACTCTCAAGGCTCGCGGCTATCGCTGGTCCGATGGCAGCCACGGCACGACGAAGGCTTGGTGGAAGGATGTGCCGGAGCCTGCCGCCGACGCCGAACTCGCCTTCCTGCATCACGAGATCTATGGCGACGACGCGGTCAACATTCCGACCCAGCGCCTTACGGCGCGCGACCGGTTTTCGGACAGGCGGTGAACTTCGTCGCCGTTTTAATCACTTGACTAGAACCTGCTTCCGTAACTCCGATCCGGTGGTGATGGCGTAAGGGTCTGGGTTGGTTTGCGAATCAGCTATTTCTCTTGTCGAGGGCGGCTCACTCGGCAGGTGATGGGATGCGAAGCTTCGAGATCGTGCAGTCGGACACCGACA
>CAMAYR010000099.1 GCA_945862355.1 Devosia equisanguinis
CGTGTCGGTGTCCGACTGCACGATCTCGAAGCTTCGCATCCCATCACCTGCCGAGTGAGCCGCCCTCGACAAGAGAAATAGCTGATTCGCAAACCAACCCAGACCCTTACGCCATCACCACCGGATCGGAGTTACGGAAGCAGGATATACTTCAACTTGAATTCAGGCCCCAATCAGGGTGATTCGACTGAAGTGCGCGCTAACCGTGGCTTGGCGAGCGCGTGCTCGGTGTCGCGACCTGATCGCGACGGGATTGGACGATTGGCAGCAACGGCATTTCGGGGACCGACGTGACGACCAAGACACCAAGGACACCGAGGACATCAGGGCCGAGTTCCGCGAAGGCCAGCGAGGCGCAGCGAGAGCGCGTGCGCCGCGAGGTCGAGGATGGGCTGGACGAGGAGCTCGAGCTCGAGTTCGACGAGGAGCGGCTTTCTGAGGTTCGCTGCGAGATCATCGAGGCTTCGGGTACGCAGGCGCTCGACCAGCAGCTCTACTTCAAGGAGCTGTTCCGCCTCCAGCACGAGCTGATCAAGTTGCAGGATTGGGTGGTCGCAAAGAAGCTCAAGCTCGTCGTCATTTTCGAGGGGCGCGACGCGGCCGGCAAGGGCGGCATCATCAAGCGCATCACCCAGCGTCTCAATCCGCGTGTCTGCCGCGTCGTGGCCCTTCCCGCACCCAACGAGCGCGAGCGCTCGCAGTGGTATTTCCAGCGCTACGTCCCCCATCTGCCGGCCGGCGGCGAGATCGTATTGTTCGACCGCAGCTGGTACAATCCAGCCGGCGTCGAGCGCGTGATGAAGTTCTGCAGCGAGGAAGACGTGCAGGATTTCTTCCGCTCGGTGCCGGAGTTCGAGCGGATGCTGGCGCGATCGGGCATCAAGCTCGTGAAGTACTGGTTCTCGATCAGTGACGACGAGCAGCATCTGCGATTCATGGCGCGCATTCATGATCCTCTGAAGCAGTGGAAGCTCTCGCCGATGGATCTGGAGTCGCGCCGCCGCTGGGAGGCCTACACCAAGGCGAAGGAGGAGATGCTGGAGCGCACACATATACCCGAGGCGCCCTGGTGGATCGTGGCTGCGAACGACAAGCGCAAGGCACGCATCAACTGCATCGACCATCTGCTGAATCAGATCCCCTACGGCGACATCGAGCACCCGGAAGTCTTGCTTCCCGCTCGCGTCCACAATCCCGACTATCTGCGCGAGCCGGTTCCCGTCGAGATGTACGTGTCCGATCGCTACGGCAAGCTGGACGAATAATGCCGCTCGCGAACTCGGAGCTTGGCCCTACGTGGTTCGGCCGCGCAGCATTCGTTTGTGCCGGTTTCGGGGGCTGAACGCGCGCCAGCACCATGTCGTCACCGGGTGCGGGGGCACCGGTGGGCAACACAGGGCTGGTCGTCTACGAGCGCGCTGCCAGGCGTGCCGCGCGCCCGATCCAATCGACCGCCAGGACCACGACAAACAAATAAGTGAACGCGTCGTGGCCGCGGCAGTCATTCTTGAAGCGGTTCGAGAGTGTCGGTGTGTGGAAGGTGCTCCGACCATCTCAGTGTTCGCACCATCGCGCGCCCATATGACAGCTTCATGAGAAAGTGTAGCGGATCAGCAACGGGCTGGAAAATTTCAGCGGCGCGTCCGGCGTGTGCCCTATTTCGGAGCGAATCATCCTTTCCGAAAAGGCTTTCCATCTTCGCCCATACTGAGCGCAATTTTCACGCGACACCGACACCGACACCGACACCGACACCGACACCGACACCGACACCGACACCGACGACGGGCGATCGAAACGGCGTCACGCATTCAGCCACGGCGGATCCGGTTCGTATCAGTCCACGGTGAAGTCGATGAAGGCACGCACCTTGGCCGACAGATGCATCCGGTGCGGATAGACCAGAAACACGCCGAGCTGATGCCGCGTCAGGGGTTCCAGAACGGTCACCAGCTTGCCCTCGCGCAGATCTCGCGCAACGGCGAACTCGGGAATGAAGCCGATGCCCATGCCCTTCCTCAGGGCGCGATGAACTGCGGTTGCGCTGTTCACCGTGAGGCAGGGCTCCACGCGCACCACCACTTCCTTTTCCGGCGAGCCGAAGCGCCACGCGTCGCGCCACCTGATATTGGTGTCGACGATGCATGCATAGCCAAGCAGATCCTGTGGCTTCGTCGGCACCCCGGCCCGCTTAAGATAAGCAGGCGCCGCACACAACAGCAGGCGGACATCGCATAGCTTGCGCGCGATCAGGGTGCTGTCCTGCAGCGTTGTGACACGCAGGGCGACGTCGAACCCCTCGCCGATCATGTCGACGATGCGATCGGCCAGGAAGATGTCGACGTCGAGCGCGGGAAATCGCGCGCGAAAGGCGTTCAGCATCTCCATCAGCTCCATCTCGCCGAGCGTCTGGGGCGCCGTGATGCGCAGTCTACCGCGCGGTTGCCCCGACTCCGCCTTGATCGTCTCCTCCAGTGTCTCGAAGTCCGCTATCAGCGTCCGCACGCGCTCGTAGTAGGCGCGGCCGATCTCGGTCACCTGCACGCTGCGTGTCGTTCGATTGATGAGGCGGACGCCGAGCCGCCCCTCCAGCTCGCCGACGTGCTTGGAGATAAGCGCTTTCGAGCGGCCGAGCCGACGCCCGGCGCCGGTGAAGCTCTGCGTGTCGGCAACGGCAACGAAGGTACGCATCAAGTCGAGAGTATCCATGGTGCGGTCATGAGGTTGGCGCTAAGGCTGGGCTTGGAAAAAAGTCCCGTCCATCCATTGTAGACTACATGGAAACGGTTTCTCTGACGACGCGGGTGCGATGACGAGGTTGACACACTTCCGGCTGTGCCCACTGTCGCGCTCGATACGGCTCGCGCTCGGCGAGCTGGATATCGCCTTCGAGATGGTGGAGGAGCGCGCATGGGAATGGCCGGCGAGCTTCCTGACGCTCAATCCGGCGGGCGAGTTGCCGGTTCTCGAGATCCAGGGCGAGGCGCTGCTGTGTGGCGTATACTCGATCGTGGAGTACCTGGCCGAGAATGAGTTGGGCGAGGCCGGCCAGGAGCGGCGTCGTATCCGCATGTTCCCCGGCACGCGAGATGAGCGCGCGGAGGTGCGCCGGCTCGTCGATTGGTTTCACCGCAAGCTCGACCGTGAGGTATCGCGCGAGTTGATGGCGCAGAAGGTGCATCCGCAAGTTTCGCGGCTGGCCTCACTGGGCACCACGGCAGGACCGGCACCAGACCCGTCCGTGCTGCGGGCGGTCCGCGCCAACATGCGCCAGCACCTGGCCTATATCGACTTCCTGTCCGAGCAGCGCCGCTGGCTCGCGGGCGAGGCGCCGAGCTTCGCAGATCTCGCCGCAGCCTCCCACCTGTCATGTGCCGACTACTTGGGGGAAGTGCCCTGGCAGAACCATCCAGCGGCCAAGGCCTGGTACAGCCGGTTGAAATCGCGGCCATCGTTCAGGCCCCTGCTGGCCGACCGGATCCCCGGCATGGCGCCGCCGCCCCACTACGCCGACCTCGATTTTTGAACCAGGCGCGGTCCTGCGGGCGCAGGCTCTCACAACCGACGCTCACAACTGACTGGCAAAGCACCGGTCGGTTGGGTTAGATGTGATCCGGCCAATGGCAAGACCCCGTAGCTCAGCCGGATAGAGCATCAGATTCCTAATCTGAGGGTCGTAGGTTCAAATCCTATCGGGGTCGCCAATGGTTTCAATGGATTAGGTGTAAGTTGGGCCGGTAGCGGCGAGAGCGGCCGCTGCGGGTTAACACGGAGTATGCACTGATGGCGATGGACGCCCACGAGATCGAGACGCTGATCAAAGCCAGCTTCCCGGATGCCGAGGTCACGATCCGCGATCTGGCCGGAGACGGCGACCACTACGCCGCGCACGTCCTCGCCCGCGAGTTCAAGGGCAAGAGCCGCGTGCAGCAGCATCAGATGGTCTATGCTGCCCTCGAGGGCAGGATGGGCGGCGTGCTGCACGCCCTGGCACTCACCACGGCTGCCAAGGATTGACAATCGGGTGGGTGTTCCCACATCACAAGCGATCTACTGGCCACACACCGCGCGATGATCCGCCCGGCGGGCCGCCCGTCGAGGATCAGTGACAAGGATCAGTTAGATGAGCACCCAGGACGTGAATGACTGGATCGGCAAGACGGTCAATAACAATGACATCGTGCTCTTCATGAAAGGCCGGAAGGGAATGCCCCAGTGCGGCTTCTCCCAGCAGGTCGACTACATTCTCACCGAGTTGCTCGGCGTGGAGTACAAGGACATAAACGTCCTGGACGACGCTGCCGTGCGCGATGGCGTCAAGGCCTACTCGAATTGGCCGACCATCCCCCAGCTCTACGTCAAGGGCGAGTTCGTCGGCGGCTGCGACATCGTTCGGGAGATGTACGAGGCCGGCGAGCTGCAGGAGATGCTCACCGAGAAGGGTATCAAGCACAACGCCGGCTCGGAGGTCTGCTGAAGGACGCGCGCGGCTCAGTCACCGCGCGCTCCTCGCCTTCTCACCCGTCGCCACATTCTCGGCACCACATTCTCGGCACCACATTCTCGGCACCATATTCTCTCCGCCATATTCTCTCCGCCACAGTGTTGCCCAGCATTGAAGGCAAAGCCATGCTCGTATGGAGCATGTGGCGCGGGCCGCCGCATCCCATGGTTGGGCGTCGGAAAGTGTGGGGGCGCATTGCATGCCCGTGAAGCTCGGTGGCAGGCGCTTCCTGTTGAGCCTTGCCATAACTGCTGCCAGCGTCTGCCTGGCCCTCGGGATCACGCTGCCGATCATCCGGCTCACCAAGTACGTATTCTGGACCACCGAGCACTCCCTCCTCTCGACCGTCCAGGTCCTGATCAAGGACGGCCAGATCTTCCTCGGGGGCACTATTCTCGTCTTTTCGATCATCTTCCCGGTTGTGAAGCTGCTCTATCTTCTGCTGTGCTCGACACTGCCGCACCAGGATCTCGTGCGGTTGAGACCTCAGCTTCGCGCTCTCGAATGGCTCGGCAAGTGGTCGATGCACGACGTCCTGGTGCTGGCGCTGACGATCTTTTTCATCAAGAGCCAGGGCCTCTACGACGCGGCGAGCCTATGGGGCGTTTATTTCTTCACGGCTGGCGTGCTGCTCATGATCCTGGCCTACGCCTGGCTGCGGGGCGAGGAAAGCGTCTCGTCCTCACCGCCAGCCGTCGTTGCCATGCCGCGCGCGATCGATGCCATCTCGGCTGAATCCCATCCGAATGCGCCCCAACCGCTGACGCCAGGCGCCGGACGTACCAAGCGCCGCTGGCCGTTCCGAAACTTCATCCTCTGTTTCTTCATTATTCTGGCGACGGTATTCTTTGCGCTGGGCGTGATACTGCCGGTGGTGCGCTTCACCACGGTTTTCGTCTGGAAGAACGAGCACTCCATCGCCACGATCATCTGGGCGCTGTATTCGAACCAGGAATACTTCCTGTGCGGGGTTTTGTTCGTCTTTTCGATCCTGTTCCCGTTTCTCAAACTATTCTATCTGCTGACGCTATTGACCTCGCCCGACCTTCCATCTGACTTCCGCCACCGCTCGATCGCGACGATGGAATGGCTCGGTCGCTATTCGATGACCGACGTGATGGTTCTGGCGTTGATGATTTTTTACGTGAACTCGAGCGGCTACACCGACGCGCGGGTTCTGCCGGGAGCATATTACTTCGCCGC
Organism: Devosia equisanguinis; assembly: GCA_945862355.1. GTDB lineage: Bacteria > Pseudomonadota > Alphaproteobacteria > Rhizobiales > Hyphomicrobiaceae > CAMDPA01. The sequence goes on from CAMAYR010000099.1 coordinate 5,708, forward strand.
CAGCGCTCTCATCACGATGCTGGCCTATGGATGGGCCAACACCACGGTGTCGGGGGCGGCACTGTCGCCGACGGTGCCCGCGCCGGCAGCAGGACCCGTAGCGACGATCCACTCCGCAGCCGCAGCCCCCCGACCGCGCCAGATCGGTTGAGCCCGCAGTGATGCCGGCTCACCGCCTCGATACTCGAGGCAATCCTTCGGTGGGCCGTTATCACACTTTTGCTTGCGCGCAGACGCGACACCAACCCTGCGCGCGCACACCTCCGAGCCAAATGCCCGACGAAGGGTCGAGCATTTGGTTTTCCGGCATGAATCAACCGAAGCGGCCGGTGATGTAGTCCTGCGTCCGCTGGTCCTTCGGCGTCGTGAAGATATCGGTCGTGGCACCTTCCTCGACGAGCGATCCAAGATGGAAGAACGCGGTGCGCTGGGAGACACGTGCGGCCTGCTGCATCGAATGCGTGACGATGATGATGCAGAAGTGTTCCCGCAGGCTGTCGATCAGCTCCTCGATACGCGCAGTGGCGATCGGATCGAGCGCGGAGCACGGCTCGTCCATCAGGATCACCTCCGGGCTGACGGCGATGGCGCGCGCGATGCACAGCCGCTGCTGCTGGCCGCCCGAAAGTCCCGTGCCGCTGTCGTCGAGCCGGTCCTTGACCTCCTTCCACAAGCTCGCCTTCTCGAGGCTCGACTGAACGACGGCGTCGAGGTCTGCCTTCGATCTGGCGAGGCCGTGGATGCGCGGCCCATAGGCGACGTTCTCATAGATCGATTTCGGAAAAGGATTGGGTTTCTGGAACACCATGCCGACGCGCGCTCGCAACTGCACGACATCCAGCGCGCGATCGTAGATGTCGCGCCCGTCGATCTCGATCTTGCCCGTGACGCGACAGATCGGAATCGTGTCGTTCATGCGGTTGATGCACCGCAGGAAGGTCGACTTGCCGCAACCGGATGGTCCGATGAACGAGGTCACCGCCCGGTCCGGTATGTCGATATCCAGATTGTCGATGGCGTGCTTGTCGCCGTAGTAGACGTTCACGCCGCGAGCGATGACCTTCAGCCCTGCATCGACCTTGGCGACGCTGAGATCTTCAACTTTTCCGTGCATGCTACCTCTCCGCTGAGCCGATCACTGGAATGCGCCTCACCAGCGCCGCTCGAATTTGCGTCTCAACCAGATCGCCAGACCATTCATCAGGAACAGGAATGCCATCAGTACGATGATCGCGGCCGCCGTCTTCGCCTTGAAGGCGACCTCCGGTAGGTCCGCCCAGAGGAAGATCTGAACGGGAAGCACGGTTGCTGCTTGATGTATGCTGGTCGGTACGTCGACGATGAACGCCACCATGCCTATCATCAATAGTGGCGCCGTCTCGCCGAGAGCGTGCGCCATGCCGATGATCGTACCGGTCATGATGCCAGGCATGGCAAGTGGCAGAACATGATGGAATACGGCTTGCTGATGGGAGGCGCCAACGCCGAGCGCCGCCTCCTTGATGGATGGCGGCACGGCCTTCAATGCCGCGCGCGAAGCGATGATGATCGTCGGCAGGACGAGAAGTGCCAGGACCAAGCCTCCGACAAGGGGGATTGATCGCGCCAGACCAAAGAAGTTGAGGAACACGGCGAGGCCCAGCAGGCCGAACACGATGGAGGGGACCGCCGCGAGGTTGTTGATGTTGACCTCGATGAGATAGGTGAGCCGGTTCTTCGGCGCGAACTCCTCGAGGTAGACGGCGGCGAGCACACCGATCGGCACGCACAGAACGAGTGTCACCAGCAAGGTCAGAATGGAGCCGAACAGCGCGCCGCGAATGCCGGCGAGCTCGGGTTCACGGCTGTCGCCCGCCGTGAAGAACAGCCAGTTGAAGCCGCGCTCGACCTTTCCGTCCGCGCGCAGCTTCTCGAGGATGGCGACCTCGAGGTCCGACACCTTCCGGTTCGCTTCTGGCGTCGTGTAGGACACGATCCGCCAACTGCCGGGCGCCGCCTCGCCGCCGCTCTTGAGAGGCAATAGCACGTCGCCGGAAATACGGCTGTCGTTCAGCCTTGTAATCTTCACGAGACCGCCATTGATGGCCAGCAGCGTGCTCGGCACCTTGTCGTCGAGAGTTTCGTCTACGCGGGATTGGGCCACGCGGGCCCGGAGCGATGCTGCTTCGGCCAGCATCTCCTTGATCCGGTCAGCCTGGTTGGCTGCATCGACGCGCTCCAGCCGCGCTGCTTCCGTCAGCAGTGCCTGTGCCCGTTGGGCCAAGGCGCCCTTGATGATCAGCACATCGTCCTGGAAGTCGTTGGCCGATGTCAGGATGGTGATCTCGCCATTGGTGCCGCTCGGGGTCGCCGTGCCTCTGGCTGGCCGCGACACGATGGGCGTGGCTGGCGTCTTGTAGTAGAGGTCCGCATCGTCGGACAGCAACAGCGGCAGCTTCAGCTTTTGGCCGATCAGCCCAGGATCAGCCAGCAGGCGATTGCGAACATCGTCGGTGGCGCCGGTGCTGAGCAACTGTGTGAGCTTGCGCTGTGCAGAGCGCCCCTCGATGCCGGGAACGGCATCGAGCAGCGCGTCCCGAAGTAACGGGAAATAGTCGGCGCCACGGATGGCCTCCTGTGACTTCTTGCCATCCGGGTCGATCACGTCGGCCTTCAAGGTGACGTCGAGAGTGGCCTTGTGTTGCCAGAACGCGGGGATGCCCGTGGTCAAGATGCTGCTGAAAAGCAGCACCAGGAATACCGCGGTCAAGGCGATGGCGAAGATGCCGTAGGATTTGAAGCGTGTCTCGGCGCGGTATCGCCGGCGAATGCGGCGCTTAGCCTCGTCGCTGGCGAAATCGATCCTCGAACGCAAAAGATCGCCGCCGGATGCTGTCGTATCAGTCATACTGTTCCCTGTACTTCTGAACCACGTGCAAAGCGATCACGTTGAGAACGAGCGTCACGAAGAATAGTACGAAACCGAGCGCGAATGCCGCCAGCGTCTTGGCGCTGTCGAACTCCTGGTCGCCGACGAGAATTGTCTTGATCTGGACGGTAATCGTCGTGACCGCGTCGAGCGGGTTCGCTGTAAGCTTCGCCGCAAGCCCCGCAGCCATCACCACGATCATCGTCTCGCCGATGGCGCGGCTGATCGCGAGCATGAAGGCCGACACGATACCGGGGAGTGCTGCTGGCAGGATCACCTGCTTGATGGTTTCCGACTTCGTGGAGCCCAATGCGTAGGCGCCGTCACGCAGCGATTGCGGCACGGCGTTGATGACGTCGTCGCTCAGCGAGGATACGAACGGAATGATCATCATGCCCATCACGAGGCCGGCCGCGAGGGCGCTCTCGGATGCTACGTTGAGCCCGAGGCTCTCGCCCCAGCCCCGTATCAGCGGCGCGACAGTCAGCGCCGCGAAGAACCCGAGCACCACCGTCGGCACACCGGCCAGGATCTCCAGGATCGGCTTGGCCCAAGCGCGGAACTGGGGCGTGGCATATTCCGACAGGTAGATCGCCGAGTAGAGGCCAAGCGGTCCGGCGACGCAGATGGCGATGAAGGTGATCAGCAGCGTACCGGTCAGTAGCGGGATGAAACCGAATGCCGTACGGATCTCGCCCTGATCGGCGCGCATGGCAGCCTGCGGGTTCCACTCCGTGCCGAACAGGAAGTCCGTGACGGAGGGACGTCCCTTCAGTGCCGGATCGAAGAAGAAGCGCCACGTCTCGAAGGCCACCGAGAAGACGATGCCGATCGTCGTCAATACGGCCACGACCGCGCAGAGAAGCAGAACCAGCAGCACCAGTCGCTCGAACTGATTGCGGGCGCGAAACTCCAGGCTGATGCGTCCCAGTACGAGGCCGGCGCAAACCAGCCCGACGAGTACCCCGACGCCGCAGAGAACCCATCCGTAGAATTGGCCGCTGCCGTTGTAGAAGTCGACGGCCTTCTGCAACTCCGAGCTGACGTTTCCAGAGTGCTGTCCGGCCGACAGGTTAAAGATGTCGCGGAGGGTGGCACTGCGCTTCAAAGCGTCGGTTGCCACGTCTGCGGGAAAGAACGAGAGCGCGCCGGCCTCCAGCCACCGCTGCAGCAGCGGAGACCCTATCGCGTAAAGCAGGATCATCGGCACCAGGGCTGCACTCGCCGCTAGCAGCCCGTGATAGGATGGCAGGGAATGCATTGCACCTAGGTTGGCGCCGGTCGTCGAGGCGACACCGGCCGCTCGCGAGCGCGCCAGGAAGAAGGCGATGACGACCATGAGCGCCATTGTCGAGAAGTAGATGCCCGCCATGCCGCCCCCTGCGCCGCCAAGTGCGCTTAACTGCCGTGGAAGGAGGCCGGCACGTCGCGAGGACGGCCGACCTCCACCAAGTGTACAACTCAGAGCTTACTTAACGTCGGCTGCAGTCAGCGTCTTCATAGCCTTGACGTTGGCAGCAATCTTGTCGGCCTCTGCCTTGGGCAGAGTGACGAGACCCTTGCGTGCAAGGTAGCCGTCCTTCGACATGGCCTTCGCGGAGACGTACTCGGCGGCGAACTTGTCGATGCCCGGGATTACCCCAACGTGCTGCTTCTTCACATAGATGAAGAGCGGACGAGCGCCCTTATACTTGCCGCCGGCAATGTTGTCGTAGTTCGGCTCGACGCCGTCGATGGCGACGCCGCGCAACTTGGCGGAGTTCTCGTCGAGGAACGAGTAGCCGAAGATACCGAAGGCGCTCTTGTTGGCCTCGAGCTTCTGGACGATCACGTTGTCGTTCTCTCCAGCCTCGACGTAGGCGCCGTCCTTGCGGATCGACTTCCACACCTTGTCGAATGCCTTGCCGTCCTTTTTCTTCAGCTCGGCGAGGGCCGGGATCTTGCCGGCAGCGGCCTCGAGGAACAGCTCGTGGAAGCTGTCACGCGTGCCGGAGGTCGGCGGGGGACCCAGAACCTCTATCTTGATGTTCGGCAGCGACTTGTCCACGTCCGACCAGTTCTTGTTCGGGTTCGGGATCAGCTTGCCGTCCTTGCCGGGCACCTGCTCGGCGAGGGCGTAGAACACCTGCTCCATCGAGAGCTTGATCGAAGGACCAGCCTTCGACTGAGCGATTGTCAGGCCGTCGATACCGACCTTGATCTCAACGATGTCCTTGACGCCGTTCTTCTGGCACTGCTCGAACTCACCCTTCTTCATCGCCCGCGAGGCGTTGGTGAGGTCGGGATGCGTCGGGCCGACGCCGGCGCAGAACAGCTTCATGCCGCCGCCGGTGCCGGTGGACTCGACGACAGGTGTCTTGCCGCCACCCGACTTGCCGAACTGCTCGGCGACAGCGGTCGTGAACGGATAGACGGTCGAGGAGCCGACGATGCGGATCTGGTCGCGCTGCGCCAGGGCCGGCGCGGCGAGAGCGAACGTGCCGACGGCCGTGGCCGCGAGCAGTAGAGCCCGGTTTTTCACTGGTATCTCCATAACTTGGTTGACGCGCTGCCGCATCCAATAGTGGCGGACACCCCGCAGGCGTAGCGCTGAGGCGCTGGGGATGTCGTAGCGGCCTGACATTGCGCGATCATGACAGATTAATGGCATGAAATTGAAGGGGTTTCTACTGGAGGGAAGCGCTTGTTCTCATGGTCGGGCAATGGCTTCCCTTGCTTCCGGCCGGTCGGGCAGGCTCTATTGTCCGGGACGGATCAGGCCGCGCGGGGGAGGGCTTCGCGATCGAGCCCTCCAGTAGCAGCAAGGCGAGGCGCACTATGAAGGTCTTCCGTCACTACGATCAGGCCGCGCTCGAGTTGCAGTACGACGGCGCAGCCCGAAGCCCGGAGCTCACGGCGTTCCGAGATGCCCGGACGGCGCGGATCGATGCCCTGTCTGGGCGTGTTCGTGGCACGGCGCGAGCCGATCTCGACGTTGCCTATGGCTCGCACCCTCGCGAGCGCATCGACATATTCCACGCCGGCCGGTCTGGCGCGCCGCTGCTCGCCTTCATTCACGGCGGCTACTGGAAGCAGCGGTCCAAGGACGAGTTCGCGTGGATGGCGCCGGCGTTCACCGAGGCCGGCGTCGCCTTCGCCTCCATCGGCTACCCGCTGTGTCCGGAGGTGCGCATCGGCGACATCGTGCGGTCGATCAGAAATGCGCTGTTGTATCTGGCCAAGGACGGCGCGGGCCACGGTATCGACCCGGCACGCATTCACGTCGCGGGGCATTCGGCCGGCGGACACCTCGCTGCCATGATGGCGACCACGGATTTCGCAGCTCTCGGCGGTCCTGACGATCTCCTCAAGAGCGCCACCTGCGTGAGCGGGCTTTACGATCTCGAGCCGCTGCGGCTGGTGAAGGTCGACATGGAGTTGCGTATCTCGCTCCAGGACATCGCGGAGCTGTCCCCAATGCGCCTTGCGCCGATGGCGCATGTCGCAATCGCCACAACGGTCGGTGGCGAGGAAGGCGAGGAATTCATGCGTAACACCCGCGAGCTGACGGATGCCTGGCGCGCCCGCGGCGCCGAGGTGGCCGAGGTGGCGGCGCCGGGCTTCCACCACTTCAATGTGCTGGATGAGCTGGGCGAGGCGGGCAAGCCGATGCACGCGCATGTCATGCACGTCATCGGTGCGTGAGCGTTGTTTCTCTGCTGGGGCACCGGACGTGGTACGTATATCCTTCTGGCCATCATGAGGAACAATCGTGCTTGCGCACTTTGCCCGCGAGGACCGAATGCCTGCCGTAGTCCATATTTCCCGCCCGGCGTGGCTCGACCGCTGGCGAAGCGTGCCTGTCTATGGCCGTCGGCTGCAGGCGGTCATCAAGGCCGCCGAGCAGTATGGCGACGGGCTCGCCGAGGAGGTCGCCGCCCACACCGGTCGCTCTCCCCGCCAAGGCAGAATGCTGATGGCGCTCGGCCATGTGCTGGGCTGGTGCGGTCTCGCATTGACCGCTTTCGGCCTGTTCAGTCTTCGCCGACCCGAGTTCAGGGACCTCGTCTTGGGCCCGTTCGGGATCGGCCTCCTGATGCAATTGCCGAGTGGAGCGCTGGTGCGCGCCGGGCGCCGCGAGCTGCGTCCGGCCGTAAGAGACGACGACGGCAAAGTCGACCGGCGACGCCCCGCCGTCATTCTCGCCTCCACCCGCCGCGAAGTCTGGCCCGGCATGGTCGAGAGCGATGTCGCACCGGCCCTCGCCTGGTACGGCCCGGTGGTCGATGTGGAGCAGTGGGCTCGAACGGCTCCAGCGTTTGGCGAGGCCGACCCGCAGGCTGAGGTTGCTCGCCTGATGGAGCAGTCCGTGATCACGGTGCTCGTGGCCGGCAATGCCGATGTAGACGCTTTCGAGCTCGAGGCCATCGCGCGGCGTCGTCTGGCGCACAAGCTTCTGGTCCTGCTGCCGGCGCTGCCGCCGGGCTTCGATACGCTGCAGCGATGGGGCCGGGTGCGTACGGCGCTGTCCGCGGTGCCGGGCTTCGAGGCGCTTCCGGAGACGCCACCCGATGGCGCGCTAGGCATCCATCTGGCCTCCACCGGCGAGACGATCATCATCACGGGACCGCGGAGGCGCCGCGCTGGCGACTACGTCCGCGCCGTCGACGTGGCGATCTACGGTATGAAGTGCCACGGACGCTGGTAGGCTCCTGCGATCCCTCGACCACCAGGACTTCCCGCCAGCGGTTACCTCACGATGCCTTCTTGCGGTTTTCCGCCAGCCGCGTCTCGACCAGCTCGACGGTCTTGTCGATGACATCGAGATGCATGCCGTGCTGGGCGCCGAGCAGCTTCACGAGCAAGTCCACGCGCTCGATGTTGGGCGCACCGGCCTGGATCGCGCGCGCGGCCGACGACGGGGCGCCAAGCGATAGTGCGGCCTGGGCATACTTGTCGAACGGCACGAGATCCTTGGCATCGGCTCCGAGCTTGACGCAGAGATCGAACACGTAGTCGTAGACGGCCCGCGAGGCGGAGAGGTCGGAATGCACCGCCTCCTTGATCGTGCGCACCGAGTTGGGCTCGATGCAGCGGTAGTTGCCGGCGAGCAGCATGCACCACTTGGCGAGCGGCACGAACAGCGATACGTGCGCCTTGAGCTTGACCGGCAGCTCGATCCGTTCGCCGCCGACCTCGAACCGCGCGGCTTCGATGTCCCTCTCCAGGTCCGAGAGGATCTGCGTATGCTCGGGCTTCTCGAAGCGGGCCGCCTTGAAGTTGGTCGGCAGGCGCACCTGCAGAACGTTGATCTTCTCTTCCGGTGGCCGGAACGCCTGCGGATCGGGGCTGCACAGCGTCATCAGTCCGGGCTCGAAACTGTCCCAAATGGTGGGATCGGCGAAGCACTGGCGGATCGCGGCGGTGTCGATCGTTGCGATCCGCTCGAGAAACGCCAGCGGCGGCATATTCATGATCGACATGCAAGGCACGCGCGAGCGGGCGACCTTCTCGGTCAACTCGCGCGCGCCCGGCGTGCGGTATTGCGGCTCCTGCATCGCGAGCGCGACGAGATCGTAGGCTGCCGGGTCCACGTCGGCTGGCCCCGCTGCCGTGAGTGAGCCCGGCAGCTTGGTCGTGTTGATCTCGACAAGTCCCTCGCGCCCCTTCACCGGCATCCGGACGATGGCGCCTTCCTTGTTGATGAGTTCGACCTCCGCCGGCAGGCAGACGAGCTTCACGGAATGACCCGCCAGCGCCAACTTCGCGCCGAGCAATGATCCGTAGGACGCGCCCATGATCAGGACTTTGTAGATCTTGCTCATCATCTCTCTCCCGTTTCACAGGGCCAGCGGACGTTGCCGCGTCGGCCTGCCAGTGCGCTCGCCGCGCGGAAACTCTCCAAGGCAATTCTAGGCCAATCGGTCGCCCTTGGCCACGCGGCGCGTCGCCAAGGGCCGCGAGCGCAGTCGAGCGCGCCGGACCAAGCGCGAAGTCTAGTCGTTTCACGACCCCCTCCGCGCCAGCCACAGCTTTTGAGAAAAGCAAGGTCGAGCCGATTATCCACACCGACGGTCCGTCATGAGCCATTGACTCCCATAAAATCCCATGCAATCCCAGTTCTGCCCATGCCGCATCATGGGTTCGGGGACGTGGCAGGGCGCCGGTTGAAACCGGCGGGGGTTGCAGCCAAGGCGACCGCCACGCGCCCCGTCTTTTTCAGATGCGAACAGTTTGGTTTCGGCGCTGGGCCTGCAGCGAAGCAGAGCGGCGAAGGCGAGTGAGGGAGTGAGTTTGCGAGTGAAGCGTGCATCGGGCGTTCCGGCTCACTGCATCGAGACCGCGTCAGGGCGGTCCGTTGCTGGTTTGCCGTAGAAGGCAACAAGAGGATGGATCGCTTTGTCTCGACCTTCACGAACAAGATCGACGCCAAGGGGCGTGTCTCGGTTCCCGCTTCCTTTCGCGCCGTTCTCGAGCGCGACGGCTACGGTGGCCAGCTCGAGGCCAAGTCCGGCGCCGGCATCTACTGCTACCCCTCGCTCGATGCTCCAGCTCTCGATGCTGGCGGCGAGAGACTTGCGCAGAAAATCGACCGGCTTCTCGCAGGCCTGCCGGACTATTCTGACGAGCGGGACGAATTGTCTGTCGCGCTTTACGGCGACGTCCAGGTGCTCGCCATCGACGGGGACGGACGCATCGTCCTTCCTGAGCCGCTTCGCGCCCACGCCAGTATCGGCGCCCAGGTCACGTTTGTCGGCCTTGGCGACAAGTTTCAGCTGTGGTCGCCCGAGCGCTTCGCCGAGCGCCGGGAGGCCGCCCGCGCCAAGGTCCACCAGCATCGCCGCCTTTTTGCAGGTGGCGGGCGGGAAGGTGGAGAGGGCAGCGGCGGCAGCCAGGCATAAGAGTGGGCCCGAGCCGGTGTCTCAGCGCGCATCTGAGCGGTTGAACTAGGCTGGTCAGCCGTGCAATTCGTACGGTCATGAGCAACGAGCAGCCCTCTGAGGCCGATCCGACCGCGCGCGGCAGCTTGCCCCACATCCCCGTCATGCTGGCCGAGGTGCTGGCGGCGCTTTCTCCCCGCGACGGCGGGTTCTATGTCGACGCGACGTTCGGTGCGGGCGGCTACTCCCGGGCCATTCTCGATGCGGCGCGATGCTGCGTGCTCGGCCTCGACCGCGATCCGAGCGCTATCGCCGCCGCAGCGTCGTTATGCGAGGCCTACGCAGGCCGCCTGACCATCGCCAGCTCGCGCTTCGGCGACATGGAGCGCGTGGCACTCGATCACCCCCGCCCCGACGGCATCGTGTTCGATCTCGGCGTCTCCTCGATGCAGATCGATCGTGCCGAGCGCGGTTTCTCGTTCCAGGCGGACGGTCCGCTCGACATGCGCATGGGGCAAGCCGACGGCGAACTCTCCGAAGGCGCTGGTCCATCGGCTGCCGAGGTCGTGAACAGCGCGCCGGAAGCCCTGCTCGCCGACATCCTCTTCCAACTCGGCGAGGAGCGCCGCTCGCGCGCCATCGCAGCAGCCATCGTGCGACGGCGCGCCGAGCGCCCGTTGGCCTCGACTGGTGAGCTGGCAAGCCTCGTGGCCTCTGTTCCCGGTACGCGCCGGCCGGACGGCAAGCACGCCGCCACACGCACCTTTCAGGCATTGCGCATCTGGGTGAACGACGAGTTGGGCGAACTCGCTCGCGGGCTAGAGGCGGCGGAGGCCCTGCTCGGGCCCGGCGGCCGGCTTGTCGTCGTGACGTTCCATTCGCTGGAGGATCGTATCGTCAAGCGCTTCCTGGCCGAGCGCGGCGGTCGCACCGCAGGCACCTCGCGCCATTTGCCGGGTGGCGAGCCGAAACGGGAGCCGAGTTTCCGATTGGTTAACTCCAAATCGCTAAGTCCTGGAGAGGCGGAGACTGCGGCCAACCCGCGGGCACGTTCGGCGCGGCTGCGGTGGGCCGAGCGGACGGATGCGGCGGCTTGGGGCGATGGCGACCAAAAGGAGCTTCCCTCGGTGCTGCGCCACCGGTGAAGCTGCCGGGAATGTTCCCGTGAAAGGAAACGCGATGCGCATTCCAGCGACCGTTTTCGCCTCCGCGCTGACACTGGCGTCGGCCTACACACTTTACGCGGAGAGCGCCGTGACGCGCCGCCTGGAAGTGCAGGTGCAGGCCAGGGAGCGCCACCGCGACCGCCTCGAGAACGACATTGCCGTACTGAAGGCCGAGCACGCTTATCTGGCGCGCGCGAGCCGGATCGAACCTGCCGCAAAGGCGATCGGCATGAGAGTCCCCGCAGCCGGCGAGCATGTGCCCCTTTCCGTCTTGACCAGTGGTGGTCCAGTCGAACCCATCGTCAAGTCGAGATGAAGAGCAGATGGCCCGCGCTGCGACAGGGCTCGAACTGCCTCGCGCGACCTCCCCTCGCCGGCGCATCGACCCCGTGCGCCTGATCGCGCTGGTGATGGCGCTGGCCTTTGTCGCGATCGGCGCCCGCGTGCTGCACCTGGCGGTCTCCACGCCCGGTGCGAGCAATGTACCCAAGGCTCATCTCGTCGAGCCGATGGTGCGCGCGTTCGCCCGGCCCGACATCGTCGATCGAAAGGGCCGCCTGCTGGCAACCGACCTCACTGCCTACGCGCTGCATGCCGACCCGGTGCTGGTGATCGATCCCGACGAGACGAGCGAGCGCATCGCCGCCATTCTCCCCGATCTCGGCCAGGCCGAGTTGCG
>CAMAYR010000100.1 GCA_945862355.1 Devosia equisanguinis
AGGCACGGCGCCAGGACCTGGTGCGTGCATACCGCCAGAACGGCGCGATTTACGTCGTCGGCGTAGCCGACTTTCTCGCCCACGGCCGGCTTTACCGGCGGCCCTGTGCGGCCTACGAGATGGACCGCGCGCTCAGCATCGACATCGACGAGCCGCTCGACCTGAAGCTGGCCGAGATGCTGATGAGCAAGGCAGGAGGGGGCCAATGAGCAAGGCGGGGAGCAGCACCGAAAGCAGCACCGGGGGCAAGGCTGTCTACCGCAACCACGCCCACTACATCGCCGAGGGCTGGAGCGCGGAGCCGAAGGAGAGCTTCAAGCAGCTGGCCGGCATCATCGCCAAGAAGCGCGCGATGAGCGGCCTGAAGGTGCTCGACGTCGGCTGCGCGACCGGCGAGCTGCTTGGCTTCCTGTCGACGCAGATCGAAGGCGGCAGCTTCGTCGGGGTCGATGTCACGCCGGAGCTGCTTGAGACCGGGCGGCGGCTCTTGCCGCAGGCGCGTTTCGTGCGGGCCTCGGCGCTGGCGCTGCCGTCCGAGCTCGACGCCGGCTTCGATCTCGTGTGCGCGATAGGCTGCATGTCGATCTTCGACGAGACCCAGATCGAGGCGTTCTGGGACAACCTGTTCCGTGTGGCGAAACCGGACGGCCTGATCGTCGTGCTGTCGCCGCTCAACCAGTTCGGTGTCGACGCCATGATCCGCCACCGCAAACGCATCGACAGCAGGCTGGGCGGCTGGGAGACGGGTTGGAACACCTTCAGCGTCGACACAATCGCCGAGCTTGTCGCCGCGCGCGGCGGCAAGCTGCAGATCGAGCCGTTCCGCATCGGCATCGACATCGCACCGCGCGCCGATCCTATTCGCACCTGGACGATTTCCGTCGGAGAGAACCCGCGTCAACTGACCAACGGGCTAAAGCTGCTGGTCGACCATGAGTTCATGATCGTTGACCGGAGGATGTCGTACCCCTAACGTAAGCGGGATCCCCCCCGGCTTTGCCGGGGGATACTTACAAAGGCTCCTTTACCGGCCGCCGTGTCGCTCTAATCGTCAGCGACAACTGCAGCACGCGTGCCGATCTGCTCATGGGTTTCGTTTTGATCGTAAAGAGAAGGGCTTGTCCATGGCGACGCATTCGGTAACTTTGGCCGACTTCACGATGCCGGGTGGCTTCGATCCCGAGGCGATCGAGACCACGACGCGGAAATTCGGCGCAGCCGTCCTGCCGCAATTCGTAACGGGCGCGGCACTTCCAGCGCTGCAACGCGAGTTCAGCGCGGTCCTGGAAGACAACGACGAGGCCTACGTCTACAAGCTGACCTACCCGGCAGGCCGGGCCGCATCCCTGACCAACAACGAGACGTTCAAGAAGAAATACAAGGCGATTGCCGAACTCTTCGATCGGTACGACTTGGTATCGTTTGCGCATCGATATATCGGCACGCCCTGTCTTCCCAACCAGGAGATTTATGCCACTCACGAGCGCGTTCCCGATTCACCTGTGGCACCGACCCATTTCGACAAGCTGTGGAATTTGAAATTCATGTTCTACGTCGATGATGTCGGACAGGGCAACGCACCCTTCGGGATTGTTCCCGGCAGCGCGGTCGCGAACAGGGAGGCATTCAGGAGAATCTTCGAGGACAATCAGCTGACAAGCCTGAGCATGAGCGACAGCCGCTACCAGGGGATGAGCAACTCCCGCTCCCCGGAACAGGATGAGGAGGTTGTCGAGATCACGGCCCCGGCCGGCACGTTGATCGTGTTCGACACAGACACGTCGCACCGCGCCCGCCCCGTCGAGGCAGGCAAGGAGCGCAGGATCCTGCGTGGCCATTCCGGCCCTTACGCCAAGTACGAGCGTGTCAAGAAGTACTCCAGGCAGTGGTGGCGCGGTGAAAAGGCTTACAGCAAGATCGACGAGATCAAGGACAAGGTTTTGATGCGCGCTTGACGTCGCAATGGACAAGCAAGACCACTGCATGACCCGACCGCACCTGCCATGTCGCTGGTGACACGGTCGTGCCGCGTCGAGACGAAGGGGGATCGATGACCACCAAGAAGAAAGTCGTTGAAGCCAATCTAACCAACATCTTCGCGAACGCCGACGACCAGGGCAGCCACATCGGCAAGCGCCTGCTCAGGATGATCTCCGAGGCAAAGACCGTCGAGGCACCGCCGTTTCCCCGGCAGATCCAGGTCGAAACCTCGAACATCTGCAACCACACCTGCTCGTTCTGCGCCTACACACAGATGCAGCGTCCCAAGCGCCACATGGATCGCGATCTGTTCAAACGCGTCGTGACAGAGGCCTACACCTGCGGCGCGCGCGAGATCGGCCTGTTCGCCGGCGCCGAGCCACTGACGTGCAAGTGGATCGACGAGTATATCCGCTACTGCCGGGAGATTGGCTACGAGTACATCTACATCTCGAGCAACGGCGCACTCGCTGACGAGGACAAGTTCAAGCGCGTGCTGGATGCGGGCCTGAACTCGATCAAGTTCTCCGTCAACGGCGGCAACCGGGAGGTCTACAAGCAGGTGCACGGCCGCGACGACTTCGACCGGGTGGTCGCCAACATCAAGTTCGTCAGTGCCTATCGCAAGAACGTCCTCCAATCCGTCTACCTCGGCGTGTCATTTGTCGGCATGCCGCACACGAATGCAACATTCGAGGAGTTGAAGACCGTTCTTTCCGACTACGTCGACGAGATCGTCTACTATGAGGCCTCCAATCAATCCGGCCATATGCCGGAGTTTCCCGATCCGCCATATCGCGACTGCCACCTGCCATTCAACAAGGCCCACATCAGTCGCGAGGGCTACCTGAAGGCTTGCTGTAACGACTATGAGAATCTGCTTGCCATCGAGGATCTCAACGAGATGCCGATCATGGAAGCGTGGCACAGCGAGCGCTTCCAGGCGCTGCGGCGGCGGCATATCGAGAACAAGCTCGATGGCACGGTCTGCGGCAACTGCATCCGCGCCAGCAGCAAGGTCAAGCCGGAACCGCTGAACGAGGCGCTCGTTGACCACGCGATACTCTGGAATAAGCCCGCGAAGATCGCGTAGCTTCCAGCCAGGAGCCTGTTTTTCCCGGTGATCGTCTACGTATTTGGCAGTGCATCCTCGTACCGAATGCAGCGCTTGCTGATCGAGGCGGCCGTCGCTGGCGGACGGCAGGTCGCGATGCTGTTCACCGGTGCCTCGGGCTCCTTCTTCGCCGAGGTGGATGCCGACGCCAGCCGCCTAGGGATAAGCGCGTTCGCTTTCGAGACAGCAGTCGACGTCGAGGCCCTGCGCAATTCGACGCCGGCGCTGGGCCATCGTCGTAGCATGCGCGAACTGTCAGTAACTCTGGTGCTGCCGCTCACGCTACTTCGCAAGACTGCGGTCCGGCATAGACTGTTGCAGGCGAGACGGCTGGTGGCAGCGCGCCAACTGCTGGCTGATATTCGTGCGAGCGCGCTCGTGTGCAGTGAGGACGGGATCAGTGCGGAACTCGCCATCATTACAGGCGCGCGGCAGCTTGGCATTCCAATCATCGATGTGCCTTTCGGTTTCGGCTCGATATACGAGATCGAGGCCAATCTTGCCCGCAAGGAAGAAGACGGCACATTGATCCTGCCCATCGGGCGCAATGCGGTGTTGATGCGCCGAGTGGCACCACAATGGGTCAAGCAGGGTAGGTTTGCCGGTGCGGTCATGTTCCCGCCGGAGCTGATCCTTGCGATGGAGTCCCTCGGTATCACCCTGCGCGATGCGTGGATCATCCACGGCGGATTGAGCGACATATTGTGCGTCGATACCAAAGTTGGTCTCCGACAGTATCTGCGCGAGGGAATTCCGACGCAGAAGCTGCGGGAGACCGGCTCCCCCTACTGCGACGTGATGGTGCGCGCACTGGCTGACGATCTCGCCGCGACTGCGGCATTGCGGGCTCCGAAGCGGATCGAGCGCGAGGTGACGCGGATACTGGTCTCGTGGCCGGCAAGCTATCACGCAACGTACCCGGGGAAGAACGAGTTCCCGACCTACGAGGAGATGACACGGGCCGTTTTTTCCATGATGAGCGCGCTGCCCGATTGCAG
Source organism: Devosia equisanguinis (assembly GCA_945862355.1). Classification (GTDB taxonomy): domain Bacteria; phylum Pseudomonadota; class Alphaproteobacteria; order Rhizobiales; family Hyphomicrobiaceae; genus CAMDPA01. The sequence goes on from CAMAYR010000100.1 coordinate 4,093, forward strand.
GGTCACTGTATCGCTGCATCCTGCGTGCTCGGAAGACACAGCTGTGATGCTGCGAGACCTCGGGGTGCACCTGGCGACCGATTATCTGCTCGAGTTGATCCCCAGGCATGATGTGTTCGTGACGTATTTCTCGAGCACCATTCGCTGGGCGCTGGCGGCCGGCAAACCGGTGGTGAACTACGACGCCTATGCTCTGGGGCTGAAAACCTTCGACGAAGCCCCCGGCTTCATCAACGCGGCAACGTTCGCCGACTTCAAGTCCAAGCTGACCGAGCTGGTATCGTCCGAGGCTGAATTCGCGCGCGTCGCCGCAGCACAGATCGAGGTCGCCGACGACTGGGGCATACTCGACGGCAAATGCACCGAGCGCATCTTCGCCGAGATCGATCGCCTCGTTGCCGCGCGCACTCCCAGAAGGAAAGGAGCCCCCCCATGACCCGCGCGTTCGCGCTCGGCGGCTTCTCGCTGGCGCCGGATCGGCCGCCGGTGTTCCTTGCCGAGATCGGCGGTTTCTTCGGCCAGGACATGGGCCTCGCCTCGAAGATGATTGCCGACATCATCGCCATCGGCGCCACCGTGCCGCAACAGCCGATGGTCCTGAAGACCGAGATCCTGCACGACGTCGACGTCTGCCTGCCCGGCGACACGCTGGAGACCTACGCATCGAAGGACGGCCGCGTGCGCCAGGAGAACTACCGCGCGCTGATCGAGCGCAAGGTGGTGCCGCTGGCGCACTATGAGGCGCTGCTGAAGCAATGCACCGCGGCCGGCGTGCCGTTCGTCGTCTCGGTCTACGACTTCAAGGGCACCGACTTCGCCGTCGACGTCGGCACCGCGGCGCTGAAGATCGCCTCGGCCAATCTCGTGCACGTGCCGCTGCTGCGTCACACCGCGCGCGCCTGCGCCGCCCGCGGCCTGCCGCTCATCCTCGATACCGGCCGCGCCGCGCTCGCGGAGGTCGGTACCGCTGTTGACATCGCGCGCGCAGCCGGCTGCGAGGACCTCGTCGTCGAGCACCGCCCCGACGGGCATCCGGCGCTGCCTCAGGCGCACAACCTGCGCATCATGCAGACCTACAATCAGGCGTTCGGACTGCCGGTCGGTATTTCCGACCACCACGTCGGCCTGGAAATGCTCTACATGTCGATCGCGCTCGGCGCCACGGTGATCGAGAAGGGCGTGCACGTTGCCCCTGACGATCTCGACATCGACATCTCCCACACCATGGACATGCGCGACCTCGCCCGCGTGCTGCGGACGGTCAACGACTGCTGGCAGGCGATGGGGCGGCCGGCCCGCGACAAGCGCATCGCCATTGAAGGTGTGATCGGGACCTCGCAGCGCGCGTGTTTAGTGGCGAAGTGCGATCTTGCGCCGGGGGATGCGGTCTCGCTTGATACCATTCGGTTCGCATGGCCTTGCATCGGCATTCCCGTGCAGCAGTGGGACACCGTGGATGGGTGGCACATCGCTGCGGCCGTACCGGCCGGGCGTCCGCTGCAATGGTCCGATGTCCACCAGCACACACGCTAGGGAGCCGACCTGGGCCGGGCTCAGCCCGGGCCTGCCGCGCTGGCAGCCGGCCGATCCCGCCGACGCGAGGATCGTGCAGGTGGCCGGTCTCGATGGCCGGCTGCTCGCGCAGGTGCCGGGCAGCGGCGCATCGGCCGGCCTCTACCGGCTGGAGCGCGACGGCGCGCTGCCGCTGTTTCTGAAGAAGGCGGGAGCGGACCGGCGCGCGCTGCTGCAGATGGCGGAAGCGCTCGCCCGCTGGCTCGATGCGCGGGGCGTTTCAGTCGCCACCGCGCTGGCTGGCTTTCCACTGCTGCTGCCGGACGGCGCGCTGCTGGTCGCGATGCCCTATGTCGACGGCCGGCGCGTGGCAGCCGAGGCCGGCGACCTCGCTGCTCTCGGACGCTCGCTCAGAACGCTGCACGAAGCATTGTCTTCGCACCCGGACGTCGAAGCCTGGCGAGCGGCAACCCGCGCGCGCCTCGATCGACTGCAGGCAACCCGCGCTGCGTTGGCCGAGGGCCGCCTCGCCGCCGGCCCCGATCATGCGCGCCTGGCCCGATTGGCAGCCGAGCCGGAGCTCGATTTCGTCGACGCCGGCGCTCACTGGCAGCCGCTGCACGGCGACCTCAACCCCGGCAACGTGCTGATGGCGGCCGACACGCCTGTGCTGCTCGATTTCGAGGACGTGCCGCACTCGATGCACCCGCCGATAGCCGAGCTTTGCCTTGCCGTCGAGCGCTTCGTGCTGGCTCAGGTCGCCAACGAGGACGAGGCTCTACGGCTCGGTCGCGTGCTCGTCGACAACTATGGTTCGCCGGCACGTCAAGGCAGTGGAATGTCACCGACGAACGTGCTCAGATCGCGAGCCTTGCGCTCGCTCAGCCTGTTGGCGGACGCGGAGCGGGCGGGGGTACGCATCTCAGAGGCCGAGTGGCGAAAGTTCTTCGACCTTGAGCAGATGGCGAGTAGTCGCGCAGCGACGCTAGAGGCAGTGTTCCGATGAAGCCTGGCCTGTTGATCACGATGCGGGACATGGCCGGCGCCGCGCATCTGGCCGAGGTAATCCGGGCGCTTGCTCGCGATAGCCGCTTCGAGGTCCGCGTCGCGGCGCAGATGCCGGCATCTGAGTTCCTGACACGCATGGGGATCGCCCACCGACGCATCGAGTTGCCACCAGCGAGGGAAACAGGCTCGACGGCGGCCGCCGATTTGCTGGCCTGCGCCCGTCGGCTGCTGGCCGAAGCACCAACCGACGCCGTGCTCGTCGGGCTGTCGACGCCGTTCGACGGTGGCATTGACGAGGCGGTGCTCGCTGAGGCGCGTGTGCCGACCTTCCTGCTCCAAGACTTTTGGGGTGAGCGGAACGCCTTTTTTGGTCGCGGCGCAGATCTGTACTTCGTGCTCGACGAGACCGCTCAAAGGCGCAACGCCGTTCGCTTCGGCGTCGAAAGCGTGATCGTCGGTTCGGCGCGGCACTCGGCCTATGCCACGCGCGATTTCGTGGCGATCAGGCAGGCTAAGCGGCGGTCGCTCGGAATTGACCAGCATGCCGACGTTATTGGCTACTTCGGCCAGGCGCTGCAGCACATGGCAGGTTATCACCGCACGGTCGCCGCCCTCATCGAGGCGGTGGAACGTATGCCGCGCAAAGTCACAGTCTTGCTGCGCATGCACCCGCGCGAGACGTCTGATCACTTCCAGTCCACCGCACGGCTATTTGCGCAGAGTCGATTCCGCACGGTCGCGGCCAACGAAGGCCCCGTCGACGACTGCCTTGCCGCATGTGACGTGGTCTGTAGCCTGTTCTCCAACTGCACCTACGACGCATCTTTCCAGAACTTTTATTCGCCTGCGCCGTTGCTGGTGCCGGTGTCGATGTTGTTCGATCCGGAAATCGTCGCCTACTGCCGCGAGCGCGTCGATCTTGAGGCGCTACCGATCCACGCCAGCAAGCTTGTGGTCCCGGTTTATGAGCGGACCTCGCTAGGCGAGGTGCTGGAGACATCATTCGATCCCGGCTTCCGAAATCAGGTTTGGAGCAGGGCGCGATCGCAGCTGGCAGACCCCGCACTGTCCTGCAGCCGCTTGATCGATGGGATTTTCGCCAAGCTTAGGCGACCCCAACCATGCCAGTGAGATGACATGCAAAGCATTGCCATGGACTATGCCTTGACGCCATGCTGAGCCACGCGGAAGTCAATGCTCGCTTTGTGGCGCTAGACAGCCATCCGGCATTGTTGTCGACGACGTTCGAGGGCTGGCTCGCTTGGCCGATTGTGAAAGAGCGACTTTGGCTTCTATGCTTGGAACCCTCGGGTGACAGCTCCCGTTCTCGTGTACAGGCGGACGATGCGGTGCGCCGCATCGCTTCAGGCATTCGGCAAGTGGCGTCGCACCTCACGCGGCCGGTTGCGGCCGACTTAGGCCTATTCTACGAGCCACGTTCGGTCGAGATGCCGGATGGACGGCTGATTCATCCGCACTTGGGTGACATTGCCGCCATTGAGCGGGTACGTCCGCTGTTGCGCTTCCACTACGTGTGGGGCCAGCGCGCCGCCCATCGCCGGCGGCATGGTACCCTTGATGATCTGGGCGTCGGAGCCGTAGTGGCCGCGGCGGCGAAGGCCGTGCGCGCGATGCCGTCATTAGCGAAAGTTGCCGGCCGCCTCGTCGAGGCAGTGGAGGGCTCGTTTCCTGAAGTGGCACGGCGACAACTGTATTCGGCAGCGGCCGACCAACTGGCCAGGTTCCGCGTGCGGTTCTGGTTTCTCCGCCGGCTTTTCGAGGCATCGAAGGTGCGCTCGGTGGTAGTTCTGGACTGGGACGGCAAGGTGGCTGAGGTGGCGGCGGGCAAGGCTGTCGGCGCTCGGGTCACCGAGGTGCAGCATGGCATGTTTAGCACTGATGAACCCGATTACTCTTGGACGGCTGCGCACCGGGACGTCGCGAATTTCATGCCAATCCCGGACCGCGTGGTCGTTTTCGGGCCGTTCTGGGCGCGTCAACTGGCGGTGGCAGGTTACTGGCGCCCCGGTGAGATCGTTGAGGCGATCAACCCGGTGCTGGGCCCCTATCGACAAGAGCGGGCAGACACATACCAGCGTCGCCCAGATCGGCCGCTCATAGTGCTGTTTCCAACCCAGCCTTATGTGCGCGAAGCGGCTCTTAAGCTATTCGGCACGGCACTAGAAGCCCAGGCATCAGGCTGCGGTTACTCGCGCAAGCCGCAGTTCCGGCTGCGCGTCAAGGTTCATCCGCTGGAGCGCCAACACACGGAGGCCTATGCCGCTCTGGCCCGTCTCCATCCGGATACATGCGAGATCGTCGGCAACGAGCGCGACGCATTCGCCGAGATGCTCAAGGTCGACGTTGTTGCCGGCTACACGTCGCTCATGCTGTTGGAAGCCGTCGCGCTGGGAATACCGGTGTTGTCCCTTCGTGGCGGCAGCGCGCCGGAAGGATTTTGTGACACATTCGGCACCGGCGAGATTCGTGACGCGCTTTTGGATTGCGACGATGCGCCATCTCTGCTTGCCCATCTGGTTCGACTGGATGACGTGGAGACATACACACGAATGTCTCGCAGCGTGCGCGAGCATGCCTCGCTGGTCTATACTTTTGATGGAGCAACGGTCGAGGAGATCATTGCCGATGCCTGATCAGCCGCGCAGCAAGCGCATTATGTTGGTTGCTCAGCGCCCGTCCGATTACGTGGAAATGAAGCGCTGCGCCATCGCGCTTTCCCGGTGCGGCTACGATATGATCATCGTCTACTACATTTCCGGTGCACCCAGGCCAGACGAGTTGCCTGTATTAGAGGATATGCACCGACTCAAGGAGGCCGGCGAGATCGCCGATGCTTTCATGTTTGAGCTGACTGCGAGATCTGCATTTCCGCTGCCGTCCAACTTTGATAATGCAGAAGAGCAAGACGCCGCCGCTAGCGTACCGAAATTGATAAGGGTAAGCTCCTATCGCAAATACGCGCCGCGCTTTTTATTTAGGCACAGACACACGTTGATAAGATTCCCTTTAGCAATAGCACGTCAGATCTGGTTGCCGGTGACGTTCGTCAGGACACTAAAGGCAATTGACGCAACTATCGCTCACTTGAATCTCGATGCAATTGTATTGCCCGAGGATGTGGTCGGACTAGTAACACCGCTTGTCGTCCGCGCCGGGCACCAACACAATCTGCCGTCGGTCATAATTCCATATACCATCGCAAATCAGTCGGAAGCGTTCCAAAGCTTGCGCGGAAACGGAAGCTATCAGCTGTCGCGATTCGCGAACGCCATTGTGGGAACTTTGTTTCCGAGGTGGGTGATGCGGCGTGACGGCGTGGCCCTAGTCAGGCTGCCGGCGCCGCACATAGTTGGTCAGGAGCTGACACGGACCGCGCCTCCCGATCCCTGGATGATGAACAGTGGCTATGCCGATGTCATCGCCGTGGAGAACGAGGCAATGCGGGACTATTACAGCGCGGCCGGCATTCCCGCCGACAAGATGCGCGTGGTCGGCGCGGTTTATGACGATACGTTGGCGTCCTATATCAATGCCAAGGAAGCAGAGATCGCAAAGCTGCGCGCTGCGCTCGGCATAGAGACCGCGCGCCCAATTCTGGTCATCGGCGGTTGTCCTGACCAATCGACGTCCTGTCCGCGGTTCGATTTCACCGACATGCGCGCCTTCTGCGATCGGCTGGCAGCTGGGGTTCGAGAGGTCGCGGCGGACTACGAAGTTGTGGTGCGACCACATCCCAATTATCCAGAGATGGGCAGCATGCTTGCCAACCATGGTTTCCTCGTAAGCATGATCGATACAGCGCGGCTGGTGGCGCTCAGCGACGCCTACATCGCGTTCGGCTCCGCCACGATTCGTTGGGCCATCTCCTGCGGCGTGCCGACCATCAACTACGATGTGTTTGGCTACGACTACGATGATTTCAAGACAGTAGCCGGTGTCGCCAACGTGTCCTCCATCGACGCGTTCGAGGCGGCACTCATTGAGCTGCGGCGCCATGGCGATGAATATTTGAACTGGAAGCAACGTTCCGAGACCGACGCGCAGCGCTGGGGTACACTCGACGGCTGCTCAGTCGAAAGGATCGTGGCCTTGATCGAGGAGTTCTGCGCTGCTAGGTCCGGGCCGAGAGGCACAGTAGGGGCACGCGCCGGGCAGGAACAGTCATGAGCCCAGTTTCGGTTGCAATCGTCGGTGCGGGCTCGATGGCTCGCGAGCATGCGCGGGCATTCGCTGCGCTGCCCGATGTGCGCGTTGCCGGCATCCATTCGCGGACGCGTGCGCGCGCGGAAACGTTGGCTGCGGAGTTCGCAATCCCCGAGGTTTGCGACGATATCGCGTCGCTCAAGGCGCGCACTGGTGCTGATCTCGTCGTCGTCACTGTGCCTGAGCTTGCCGCCAACGCCGTCTCCAAAGCCTGCTTCGACCAGGACTGGGCTGTTCTCCTGGAGAAGCCCGCCGGTTACGATCTTGCCGATGCGGAGAATATTGCCGCCGCTGCCAAGGCATGCAAGCGGCCGGTGATGGTCGGCTTCAACCGTCGGTTCTATTCCAGCACGGTGGCGGTACGCGCCGATCTCGACGCGCGCGGCGGGACCCGCTTCGTTCATGTCCAGGACCAGCAGAGCTTTGCCGAGGCGCGGCGCTACCACCATCCCGAGACGGTGGTCGAGAAGTTCATGTACGCCAACTCGATCCACATCATCGATCTCATCATGACACTGGCGCGCGGCGAGCCAGTCGAAGTCAACCGGGTGATGCCGTGGCTCGGTGGCAAGACGGAGATCGTGCTGGCCCACATTACCTTCGACAGCGGCGATTCTGCGCTCTACGAGGGGATCTGGCAGGGCCCCGGGCCGTGGGCTTGCGCGGTATCGACGCCCGGGCGCCGCTGGGTAATGCAGCCCCTGGAGCGCGCCACCTTCCAGAACGCCGGCGAGCGCGTGCAGAACCCGGTCGAGCCCGACGGGGTGGACAAGAGCTACAAGGCGGGCTTCTTGCGCCAAGCCGAGGCCGTCATCGCGGGCGTGCGTGGCGAGCCCAGTATGGCGGTCGATGTGCAGGAGAGCCTGCGCACCATGCGGCTAATCAATTCCATTTTCGGCGTCTGAGCCTGATGGCCCATCCGGACGGGACATGGCCTGCGCTCGCCCTGACACGAGCGGGTGCATCGGCACAGTTGAGCGGCTTCGGTCGTCCGTTTGGGCTCGCGAGCGATGCAGTCGGATACTTTTATGTGTGCGACATGGACGTGCACGGGGTGGCGCGGTTGTCGCCGGATCTTGCGCAAGTGTCGTGGCTGGCAGACGACGGCTCGGGCTGGACGCAGACGGCCACGATTGCGCGTGGCACGGCAGCGCGGGCTCAGCCGAGAACGCCGCGGCGCCTCAATGGTCCGCATTCAGTTTCCATCTCTGGGGCAGGTGCGTTCTGGATTGCGACCTACTACTCCCCAGGCCTGCATCAGTTCGATGCCGACGGCCGACACCGAGAGACCCGCACCACTATCGGCGGCAGGGCACTCGAGGGGCCGGCAACGGCGCGGCTCGATCGGTCAGACAATCTCCTTATCACCGAGTTCCGGTTGAACTGTGTGTGGGTCGCCGATGCCTCGGGCAATGCGCTCGGCGCACTGGGCGGCGGGGCACTCGACGGATTGGTGCCGGTGTCCGGGTTCGCAGCGTCATCTGCACCTGGCGCCTTTGACCGCCCGCACATGACGACCAAGCTCGCCGACGGCAGCTACGTGGTGGCTGACACCTGGAATCATCGCCTGCAGCTCTTCGACGAAAAGTTCAAGTGGCGTGCGTGGCTGGGTTCTGGCTGCGAGCGCTGGTGCGAAGACGCGCCGGCGGCTGCCGCCGCGGGCGAGCAGCGCTGGCTCAGCACGCCGGTTGCCGTCGGCGCCGCGCCCGACGGTCGGTTTGTCGTCACGGATTGGGGCAACAACGAGGTGGTCTGGTACGATGCCGCAGGGACTTTTCTCGCGGCGGAGGCCGGGTTAGTATTGCAGAAACCATATGATGCGCAGATCCTCGGCTCGCAGCTCGTCGTGGCCGACGCCCACAACGGCCGCGTGCTGTTCAACCCGGCGACCTGAACTATGACTCAATCGCTCATCATTCTCGGCGCATCCGGCCACAGCCGCGTAATTGCAGATGCGGCCCGGCTTTCCGGGCGCTTCCTGCTAATCGGGTTGCTAGACGCGACGCTTCCCCGAGGCAGTTTTGTCGACGGGCTGAAGGTGCTGGGCAACGACGATAAGCTACCGAGCTTGGTTGTCGCGATGCCTGAGCTCAGCGCCATCGTCGGTGTCGGCAGCAACCGCTTACGCGAGCGGATGGTAGAGGCGTGCGCGGCGCGCTGTCCCGGTATGATGTTCAGTGCCGTGGTGCATCCGGCCAGCACGATCGCGGCTGACGTGGACATCGGACCAGGTGCATTTGTTGCCGCGGGCACCGTGATCAATTGCGGCTCGCGCATCGGTGCCCACGCCGTCATCAATACCCGCGCCTCGATCGACCACGACTGCGTGGTGGAGGCATTCGCGTTCGTCGCTCCGGGCGCAACGCTGGCCGGTAACGTCACTGTCGGGCGCGGTGCCTTTGTGGGGACCGGTGCGGCGGTAATCCAGGGCATCAAGATCGGCCCCGAGGCCACAGTCGGTGCCGGTGCCGCCGTAATCAAACCGGTGCCTCCCGGCGCCACGGTGGTCGGCGTGCCAGCGCGGCCCGTCCGGCAGCGATCCTAAAGGGTATAACATCCTCGATGTGCGGCATCGCAGCCCTGATTAGTCCGGATCGAAGCGGATCACCTGCACTATCGCATGCCATCCGCGCGATGTGCGACGTGATCCGCCACCGTGGTCCTGACGGCGAGGGCTTCGCGCTCATCGATCACGCGGCGGTGTGGCGCCTGTCGGGCCCGGATACCCCGGCGGACGTCCGCAAGACGGAGACGGCTGACGATGCGACTGCAGGGACACGTCCGGCCAGGATAGCGCTCGGCCACCGCAGACTGTCGATCCTCGATACCAGCGCTGCCGGCCACCAGCCGATGCCGAGCGCGGATGGGCGGATCTGGGTCACATACAATGGCGAGATCTACAATTTCGTCGAATTGCGGGTCGAACTGGCGGCGCTCGGCCATGCGTTCTCGACCGGCACCGATACCGAGGTGCTGATCGCGGCCTATCGGCAGTGGGGGGAGGCCTGTCTCTCCCGCTTCAACGGCATGTTCGCTTTCGTGCTGGTCGATCGGCAGGCGGGGCGCTTGCTGGCGGCGCGTGACCGCTTCGGGGTCAAGCCACTCTACCTTTGGACGGCGCCCGACGGCGTCATCGCATTAGTGTCGGAGATCAAGCAGCTAACCGTGCTGCCGGGCTGGCGCGCCCGGCTCGACGGCCAAGCCGCGGCCGACTACCTGGTTTGGGGGCTGACGGATCATGGCGGAGCGTCGCTGTTCGCAGACGTTAGGCCGGTTCCTGCGGGCCATATCGTGGATCTGGACCTTGCAGCAGCGCGTCCGCGCCCGGCGATGCGGAAATGGTACGCGCTGCCGCCCGACGGCCTCATTGACGGCGACGATCACGAAATCGAGCGGCGCTGGCGCGAAGCTTTCATGGACGCGGTCCGCGTCCGGCTCAGATCCGATGTGCCGGTCGGAACCGCATTGTCCGGCGGCCTTGATTCCTCCTCCATCGTGTGCGCCGTCGATGCACTGTCGGCCGGCTCGCCGAACGCCAGACGCAATGCCTTCTCGGCGCGTGCGCACGATCCGCGCTTTGACGAGGGCACATTCATGGACGCCGTTGTCGAGCGCACGGGCGTTCTGCACCACTGCGTCTGGCCGGAGCCGGAGGATCTCATCAGCCGCCTCGGCGATCTCGCCTGGCATATGGACGAGCCGTTCGGATCGACTAGTGTGTTTGCGGAGTGGAAAGTTTTCGAGACCGTGGCGACGACCGACGTTAAGGTGACGCTCGACGGCCACGGCGGTGACGAGATTCTGGCAGGCTACCGCGACTTCGCAGGGCCGTTGCTGGGACAATTGCTGCGGAACGGGCAGATCCGATCGTTCGTGCGAGAGGTGCAAGCGCTTAGGCGGCGGGGCAATGTCGGCCCGGCGCAGATCGCTGCGCTACTCGTCGACGATGTTGCGCCCGGCGCCGTGCGGCATGCGCTGCGGCGCTGGGCGGGCCGAACGACGCCTGCGCCCGACTGGCTCGATCTGCGGCGACTGGGCGCCGAGCCGCGGGATCCCTTTCGAGTTGCAATCGGCATCGGCGGGTTGTCTAGGGCCCAGATCTCCGCCATCAGCCTGCCGATGCAGCTGCGTTGGAACGATCGCAACTCGATGGCGCATTCGATCGAGAGTCGGGCGCCGTTTCTCGACGTGCGTCTGGTCGAGCTGACCCTGCAGCTGCATTTGCGCTTCAAGCTTGCTGACGGCGTAAGTAAGGTAATACTGCGCCGCGCGCTGGCCGACCTGCTGCCGCCGGCGATCGCCAGCCGCCGCGACAAAATGGGCTTCGTGACGCCAGAGGAGAGCTGGATGCGCGGCCCCATGGCGGCAACTTTCCGGGCGGCCGCAATGCGAGCGCTGGAGCGCGGCAGCGAGTGGTTTACGCCGCCAGCGCGCGCCATGATCGACGATATCGCTGCAGGCCGGCGCCATTATGGTACCCAGTACTGGCGGATGATCTCGTTTGGAGCTTGGCTCGACCGCTTCGAGGTCACGGCGTGAGGCGCGTGGCACTGCGCTGATGCCGCAAACTGAAGGCGTGCTGCCATGATTGTCGTCATCGATTACGGGCTCGGCAATGGCGGCTCGATCATGAACCTGCTGGACCGGCTCGGCATAGCGGCCGTCTTTAGCAGGGATCCGGGCGAGGTCGGAGCAGCGCGTAAGCTCATTCTTCCCGGCGTCGGTGCGTTCGATGCCGGCATGACGAGCCTTGATGCGCGCGGTCTCGTTGCTCCGATCCGCAATGCCGTGATCAGCAACGGCGCGGCGCTGCTCGGCATCTGCCTCGGGATGCAACTGCTGTCGCAGGGGAGCGAGGAGGGGGAGCTGCCCGGCCTAGGCCTCGTGCGCGGCCGCTGCGTGCGCTTCAAGCCGGCACGCGAGGGCGGCCTAGCGAAGATCCCACACATGGGCTGGTCATCCGTGGACGTGGTCCGGCCGTGCCGGCTGTTTCCTACGTCCGAGGAGGAACGCCGCTTCTACTTCGTGCACTCGTATCATCTCGTCTGCGACGATCTGGAGGATGTTGTTGCCATCGTGCGCGGCGAGGCCACGTTCACAGCGGCAGTGGAGCGCGGTGCTGTGTTCGGCTGCCAGTTCCATCCTGAGAAGAGCCATCGCTTTGGTATGGCACTTATGCGTTCTTTCGCGGAGCTCGCCGTCTGATGCGTACGCGCGTGATCCCCTGCCTACTGCTGCGGGACGGCCGGCTCGTGAAAACGACGAGGTTCCGTCAGCCGACCTACGTCGGCGACCCGATAAACGCGATGCGCATTTTCAACGATAAAGAGGTCGACGAACTGTTCGTACTTGACATCGCGGCGACCCCGGCTGGCCGCGGGCCCGATTTCGAGGCGGCCAAGGACATCGTCGAGGAGGCGTTCATGCCGATCGGCTTCGGCGGCGGTATCACCAGCACCGACGATGCGGCGCGGTTGTTCGATACCGGGGTGGAGAAGGTGGTGGTCGGCACGGCCGGTGTGATGCGTCCGGCGCTGGTCTCGCAGTTGTCCGCCCGCTACGGCGCGCAGGCGATTGTGGCCGCTATCGACGTGAAGAGCCGCATGCTAGGCGGTTGGCAGGTAGCGACGTCGAGCGGCGCCAATGCCACAGGCCAGGATCCGGTCGTGCTTGCCAGGCAGATGACCGAGGCCGGCGCCGGCGAAATCCTGCTCACCGCAATCGATCGCGACGGTACGCGCCAGGGGTACGATCTGAAGCTCGTCGCCGCCGTCGCAGGCACAGTCGGTGTGCCGGTCGTGGCCTGCGGCGGCGCCCGCTCAATTGATGATTTCGCTGCGGCGGTTTCAGCAGGCGCGTCCGCAGTCGCGGCGGGCTCGTTCTTCGTGCATCACGGTCCGCACCGCGCCGTGCTCATCAGCTATCCTGCTAGGTCCTGGTTGCTAGAGCGGCTCCCCTGACTATACAGGCGATCTGCTGCGGATTCCGAGCGAGACCGAACACCGAACCTCGAAGATAATCGGACAGCAACTCGACCGTCTTGCGCACGCGCCGCGACAGCTCGCGATGCCGTCTTATTCTGTGCCTCCTTTTCAAGTATATGGAAACGCTAAGATTTGATTTCCGGTCTTAACCCTACAGTGGCGACCTGCTCGCTGTCGAGGTCGGCGGCGCGGATCTGGTCCGGCGCGTCGGGCATGATCTGCATATACCGAGCAATCAGTTGATCGACTCGTGTTGCGCGGCTGCGATTCCGGTTTGGGGCGGGCTATGATTCTATCTCTCCGAAATTGATTCGGGGAGGGTGACCATAGTTCTTGCCAGGGCAATCGCATGAGTCCGTGAGTGACAAGGCGAGAGATTGCTGAATCTATGCAGGTCCCTCTGATTCGCGATGGGGACTGCCATGGCCGATGCTCAATCTCAGGCCGACCGGGCCTATGATCAAGTCGTTGAGTGGCTGCAGCAT
>CAMAYR010000101.1 GCA_945862355.1 Devosia equisanguinis
CGGTTCGACTGCTTGAGGCGGCTGACGATCGTAGACACCTCCTGAGAGCGCGATTTGTCCGCAACGAGCAAGGCATCGGGGGTGTCGACGATGATCAGGTTGTCGACGCCGATGGTGGCCACGAGACCGCGCTCGGCGTGGATGTAGCTGTCGCGTGTATCTAGGAGCACAGCATCGCCGTTGACGAAGTTTCCGTCCTTGTCGTGCGGGGCGATGTCCCACAATGAGCCCCAGGAACCGATGTCGTTCCAACCGACGTCGATCGGCAACATCGCGGCGAGGTCTGTCTTCTCCATCACGGCGTAGTCGATGGAGATCGACGGCGATGTGGCGAAGCTCGCTTTATCGAGGCGCAGGAAGCCCAGATCCTCTTCCGCCATAGCAAGGCCGCTGCGGGCGGCCTGCATGACGTTCGGCTCCAGGCGGCTCAACTCGTCGATGAAGGTGCGAACGTGCAGGACGAAGATGCCGCTATTCCAGAGGTACCCGCCGTCGGCGAGATACTGCTCTGCGGTCTCGAGGTCGGGCTTCTCGACGAAAGCCTGCACGGCGTAGGCTGCGCCGGCGAAGCCGTCGAGCTTGGCGCCCTGGCGAATGTAGCCGTAGCCGGTATGCGGCTCGTTAGGCTTGATGCCGAACAGCACGAGGCGGCCGGTCGCCGCGACGGTCGCGGCCCGCCGCACGGCCTCCTCGAAACGGGCATCGTCCTTGATGACATGGTCGGAGGGCATCACCACCATGACACCGGATGGGTTCTCCTGGGCGATGTGCAATGCAGCTACAGCCAGGGCTGCGGCCGTGTTGCGGGCCACCGGCTCCAGGATCAGCGCGCGGGCTTGAAGGCCGGAGGCCTCTACCTCCTCCTTGACCAGGAAGCGGTGGTCGTTGTTGCACATGAGCAGCGGCTTCTCGAAGTCGCTGCTGGTCGCGAGCCGCTGCAGTGTCGATCCGAGAAAACTTCTGGACTGGTTATTGAAGAAGCGGATGAACTGCTTCGGGTACATCGACCGCGACAGGGGCCAAAGCCGTGTGCCGGAGCCGCCGGAAAGAATGACGGGATAGATGGCAGTCATGAAAACCTCACTCACCAACTTCGCGGCCAGATCCTCCGGCTATGCGGCTACGAAGTCGCGCTGAAATGCAAGCGCGCGTCGCAGCGCTGAGCGGAACGGCGGATGTCGAACCCAGTAGCACGGACAGCCGCAGGTCGCATCGCGTAAGCATCGTAACGAACAACTACGGTAATTTCAGAGCTGCCAACCAACTATCGGAATAATCCGCACAAAGGTTAATGTGACAGTCCGGCGCGCTGCGACGGCCGGGCTCTGGGCTCGGATTCAGCAAATCGGATTGCGGACAAAAGCCGTCGTCAGCGACGCTGGGTCAGCCGATCGCGCAAATTTCGGAACGCGCCGTTGCCAGCGCCCGCCGGGGCGGCTGGATCGGGTGCGCGTGCTACCGGAGGCTGCGCTTGCGGCGCGGCCGACGGCGGTCGTCGGATGAGGCCACCGGGCTGGCCGGACTGCGGCCGCGTAGCTGGATCCATCCGAGCTGCAGCGGCAGCGCTCTGCTCGGGCATCGCCGGCCTCGGCATGGCAGCAGGTTGCGGCGCCCCCGGCGCTGCGGCTTGCTGCATCGGCTGCGGGCGCGGCATCGCCGGCCGCATCTCGTTGGGATCGCGGAAGCCCGCGCGGGATTCAACTTGAACCGTCGGACGCACCTCCTCCTCGACCGGCGCCAAGCCCATAGCCTCGGCGAACATGGCCATGTTCTGACCGCCGTCGCCAGCGCCCAGCCCGGCATTGCGCCAACGCTCCACGACATGCTCGAGGAAGTTCTCGTCGCCGACGGATGCCTGCCAGGCCTCCGAGAACCGCGCGGAGGAACTGCGCGGCAGGCACTCCTTCTTGAGCTCGTCGAACTTGATGCGAACCGGCAGTGCGACGCCGTCGCCGAACGCGATGGCCTCTCTTTGGCCGAGTGCGGGCAGGAACTCGAGCAGGCCCGAGCCGGTGTCGGAGACGGCGGACTGAACAATGGCCTGGTCGCGATCGTTCGACATGCGCAGTGCGAACACGGTGTTGCACTGGGACAGGATCGTCGGATCGATCTCGGCGGGGCGCTGTGTCACGATACACAGTGATGCGCCGTATTTGCGTCCTTCCTTGGCGATCTTGGCGATGGCGCGCTTGGCCGGTTCGAAGCCCATCTGAGAGTTGGCCGGCACGTACCGATGGGCCTCTTCGCAGACCAGCGTAACGGGCACCTTGCCCTCGCTCCAGAGTGCGAAATCGAAGGTCATGCGGCACAGCACCGAGACGACCACGTTGACGATCTCGCTGGGGATGCCGGTCAGCTCGAGAATGGTGATCGGCTTGTCGTTGACCGGTACGCGGAACATGCGCCCGAGAATCTGAGCCATGCCGTCGTAGACGGTCAGCGAACCGAACATGAAGCCGTAGCGGGCGTCCTGGCTGATGGCGTCGACGCGCGAGCGAAGGACGCGGTAGGGCTGCAGGTCCTTCTTGTTTTCGAGTTTGCCCATCCTCTCGTCGATGAGGCTGGTGAGGTCGGAGATGCGGTAGGGCACGGGCGTGTCGACCGTGAACCGACCGGGATCGAGAACACCGCGGCGTACGCTGGCGTCCTTGCGGCCCGTCGTGCCGGCGGCATAGCGGCTCTTGCAGAGTGGGATCAGCTCTTGGAGAATCTCGATCTCGGCATGGCGATTGCCCTGCTCGCCGATTAGAACCTCGACGATCTCCTCGAACGTCAAGAGCCAGAACGGCAGCTGCATATTGCGCGGATTGATGACCTCGCCCCACTCGGGAAATGCTGTCGCGTACTCGTTGTGGGGATCGAGAAGAACGATATGGGCGGCAGGGTTGGCCTGCAGAATCGAGCGCAGGATCAGGGCGGTCGTGCAAGACTTCCCGGTGCCGGTGGTGCCGAGAATGGCGAAGTGCTTGCCGAGCAGATCGTCGACTTTGACCATCGCGGGAATAGTCGCGTCCTGGCGGATGCTGCCGACGCGGACCGAAGCCTTGCCGTCACCGCAGAATGCGAGCTGGAGCTCATCCTTGGAGGCGACGCGGACGCGGTCGCCGAGAGCGGGATAGACCGTCACGCCACGGTTTAAAGAGCCGAGCTGGTTGCCTTTGGAGAGCCACAGCTCACCGACGAGGCCCAACTCGGCGATCCAGATCTCGCTTTTGCCGTCGCGTTGGGCCGGTACGGGCACGCTCAACGCGGATACGATAGCGAGAACAACGGTGTTGGTCTGCTCGATGGCGAGCAGTGTTCCCATCTCGGGCCTGCCACCGATTGCAACAGCTTTTGCATCGCTCTGACCGTCCAGCAGCACGATGGCCTTGGAGCCCGTCACGGAGACGATGCGTCCGATCGAACGGTCCAACCGTTTACCGCCTGGCGTTCCACCCACGCCATTCACGACTGTCTGTTGCATAACATCCCGTCCTTCAATACGCCGCCCGCTCGAGCCGGTCGAGGCGGTGATCCTGCAGCGTCTGCTCCACCTGGTTCAGCGCGGTCACCGTGTGCCGCGATGGCAGCAACACGGAAACCGTAGTGCCCAGATCCTTCTCGCTCACAATGCCGAGCTTGCCGCTGTGCAACTCGATCAGAGACTTCGAGATGGGCAGTCCGAGGCCCGTGCCGTCCCGCCAGCGCGCTCGCGAGCTGTCGACCTGGCCGAACGGGGTGAGAGCGATCTTGATCTCCTCCTCGCTCATGCCGATGCCGGTATCGATGATCTCGATCAGCGCGCCGCCGTCTGCCAGGCGCTGACCGTGCACCGTAACGGTGCCGCCAGCGCGCGTGAACTTGATCGCGTTGCCGATGAGATTGGTGAAAACCTGGCGCAGCTTGACGCTATCGCCGCGGATCAGGGGGAGATCGGCGACGATTTCCGCCTCGACAAGGACGCCGGACTCGGCTGCCATCAGTTCGAGAGAGGCAATTGCCATGTGAAGCACCTCGTCGACGGCGATCTCTCTGGAGTCCAGAGTGTATTTGCCACTTTGGATCTTCGAGATGTCGAGGATGTCGTTGATCACCGCGAGCAGATGCCCTGCCGAATCGTGAATCAGCGTGGCGTACTCGACGATCTCCTCGTCCTTCAACTGGCGACGGCCATGCTCCGACAGGAGCTTGGAGAATCCGAAGACGGTGTTGAGTGGGGTCCGCAGCTCATGGCTCATATTGGCGATGAACTCGGACTTTACCCGGCTCGCCACCTCGGCCTCGAAGCGTGCGGAATGCTCCGCTGCACGCGTCCGATGCCGAAGCACGGCGTCACCGAGCAGCGAGGAATACTCGCTGATCAGAGAATTAGTTCTTCCGATGCCTGTGTTGTGTAGCATGGACTCGCAGACGATCTTTGGGCGAACGATTCTGCAATAAGCTATGCTGCAAGCAATAAGTCCCGGTTAACGACGCCGAGCTGGACCGCCAGATATTTTGTTAAAAATCTCTGCATTTTGCCGAGATGGGTGCAAAAACTGGCCCGGCAATGCCTGAGACCTGCAATGCCTGAGACCTGCAATGATGATCTCTGAGCGGAAGTCTCCATGCGCCTCGGGCGATCCAGCGTCTTTGCTTTGGCCTGCCTTACACGCCCTGGGGAGCTCCACGTCGGACCACCGCACTTCATGCCTGGGTACCCAACACATCCCGCAGGCCGAACAGGTCGCGTGAGTTGGTGCGGCGGATCTTCAGACGGTCGGATTCGCTTATCTGGCATTCGTTGAGCCAGGCGGCTGCCTCGTCGATTGCCCCGAATGGCCGTTCCGTCACCGACGGGATGCAGACTGGCCTCCAAGGCGAACCTTACGAGAAAGGGCCGAACCCCGCGAGGTCCAGCCCTTCGATTGGTGCGCCCGCCATTGGTCACGGCGGTTTTTTTTGACGGAGGCCGGCCGGGAGGTGCCGGGCCCACGCCTACTCGGCGGCCTGCTTGAACTGCGGCGCGGCGTTGCGAACGTCGTTGTCGACGTGCGGCGAGAACGACTCGAAGTTCTTGTGGAAGTCGCTGACCAACTGCCGCGAGAGCGCATCGAACCCGGACGGGTCGGCCCATGTCTCACGCGGGTTGAGCAACTTGGGATCGACGCCGGGTACGGCAGTCGGAACCTGGAACCCAAAATAGGGATCGGTGCGCATTGGCATGTTCTTGAGCTCGCCCGCCAGCGCCGCATCGAGCAGAGCGCGAGTTGCTTTGATCGGCATCCGGCTGCCGACGCCGAACTTGCCGCCAGTCCAGCCGGTATTAACCAGCCAGCAGTCGACGTTGTGCTTGGCGATCAGGTCCTTCAGCATGTTGCCGTAGACGCTCGGGTGAAGCGGCAGGAAAGGATGGCCGAAGCAAGTGGAGAACGTAGCCTCCACCGGAGCGTTCATGCCCTTCTCCGTGCCGGCGACCTTCGCGGTGTAGCCCGACAGGAAGTGATACATCGCCTGGCTGGGGTTCAGCTTCGCGATCGGCGGCATGACGCCGAATGCATCGGCCGTCAGCATCACGAGGTTCTTGGGCTGACCCGCGAGACCGGACACGTCGGTGTCGGGGATCCATTCTGCGGGATAGGCCGAGCGCGTGTTCTCGGTGAGCGACTGGTCGTCGTAGTCAGGCTCCGCGTCGGCGCCCTTCAGCACGACGTTTTCCAGGATCGCGCCGAAGCGGTTCGTTGCGGCCCAGATCAGCGGCTCGCTCTCCTCGCGCAGGTTCACGCACTTGGCGTAGCAGCCGCCCTCGAAGTTGAAGATGCCGCTGGGCGACCAGCCGTGCTCGTCATCGCCGACAAGCGTGCGCTTGGGATCGGCTGAAAGCGTGGTCTTGCCGGTGCCTGAAAGGCCGAAGAAGAGCGCGCTATCGCCGTTCTTGCCGTAGTTGGCGGAGCAGTGCATAGGCAGCACGCCGCGGGCGGGAAGCGCCCAGTTCATGAATGTGAACGCCGATTTCTTCGTTTCGCCGGCATAGGACGTGCCGCCGATCAGGATCAGGTTGCGCTTGAAGTCGACGGCGATCACCGTGCCTGTGCGGCAACCGTGGCGCTTGGGATCGGCGCGGAAGCTCGGCAAGTTCACGATCGTGACTTGCGGCTGGTAGCCATCGAGCTGGTCGGGCGTCGGGCGGCGCAGCAGATGGCGAATGAACGCGGCGTGCCAAGCGTACTCGCAAATGATGCGGGTGTTATAGCGATATGTGGGATCGGCGCCGACGTGAAGATCCTGGACGTACAGATCGAGGCTCTTGGCGTGTGCCTTGAAGTCCTCGAGTAGAACCTCGAAGTGGGCGCGGGACATCGCGTTGTTGTTGTCCCACCAGACCTTGCTTTCGGTAACCTCGTCGCGAACAGTGAATTTGTCCTTCACGGAGCGGCCCGTGTGCTCGCCGGTCACGGCCATCAGCGCGCCGGTGGAAGCGAACCGTGCCTCGCCGCGGCGGATCGAGCTCTCGATCAGCTGAACCGGGGAGTTGTTCATGTGGACTTTGCCGGCCGCGCTCAGCGGGAAGGATTCGGTGCTCATCGCTGTTCCAAGGTTGAAGGCAATTGGGGGCACGGGAACGTCGCGTTATTGGGAACGCTGCATCACGGGAACGCTGTGTTCAGGCAATCAGATGATCCGTAGACGTGCGGCTGTCGCACCTCCGCGTGCTCGCCTCGAACAGTCGATCAAGGTTCGCTTGCCCATACCGCGGGGCGGCGCATTCGACCGTCCAGCGAAGGCCGCATAGAAACCAGTAGGGCCTTGTCAAGGCAAGGGGAAAGTCACGGTCGAATCGTCGCGTTTGGAAAACGGGTTAAGGGCCATCCGACCACGTCGCATCAGCGTCGGAAGACGAATAAATTCCGGCCCGTTCCGCGCAGGAATTATACCGCATCGCAACACGATGAACGTTGGGGAAATAATTCAACTGCTCGCTGCATTTGCTCTAGCCTCACGCACCATCTCGACGAGAGATTGCCGCACTGCGTCCGGCGTCATGACGCGGTGCGAAAACGATACGCGAAGCCCGCGCTGCCCTGCGGCGAGGTCGATGCCTTCGGGGTCGCATCCGATCATACGCCATGCAGCGTCACCCCCGACGTCGCCGTCTGCTGGCGAATCACCTTTGTCGGAGACGGCAGCGGCGGACGCGATCAGGTTGATGGCGTCGGAATGATCGGCGTTCATGTGATCGAGAATGCTCTGCTCAGATAGCAGCAGGGCCTGCGCCTCGTCGGTGGGCAGTGTCACCTCCGATGCACTCAAGCGAACGATGCGGCCGAAGCCCGCGACGAGGTGCGCCCACTCGATGCGGAGCGCGAAGAGATCGAAATCGGCGAAGTCGATGAAGCCCGCGGCATCAGGATGGCGTGCGAGATAGCGGTTACGGGCGGTCGAGCCCGATGCGCGCTCGATGCGTCCGACGAGAGTTACGCGGGGGCCGGTGAGCGCGGCAGGTCCCGCGGCCGTTCCGTCGATCAGAACGCTTGCCCGATCATCGGAAGCAATGTTGCGCGTGTGCTCGGCCAAGCCCGAAAGCAGCAAAAGCGGAGAGCCGTCCGCCCCCGTGGCGATAGCCACGAGCGACGCTTAAGGAGTACCGCTCCCTCGTGAAACAGTGGCCAAGGCGCCTTTCCAGGCGGTTCGCACGAGCGCTCGCGCCAGAGTTGCGGCCTCCCGCCTGGCGTCGCTATGGCCGCTCGGCGCATGATCGGGCGTCGGCTCGACCTCACTCATGTCATCACCAGCTTTCATGACCAGTTACCATGTGCGTCGCGCGGCTTCACATGCTAACGTTGTTACCATCCTGCTCGAGGCTGAAGCGCCTGACTGTCAGGGGCTGGGGCCATCTAAAGACCATTCACTGGCCATTCAGCCGAGCCCGACGAGAGTAATGTTGCCACATTTCTCGCGTGATGAAACCTCAGACGCGGCGATTTTGTGTGGCCGGCGAGGGGACTACTCCATGAAGGAAAAAAGCACGATCGTGCTTGTGGACGACGAGCAGAACATTCTGAAGTCGCTCCGCACCGCACTCGAGGCGGAAGGCTACAAGGTTCGGACATACTCGGACGGAATGGCCGCGCTGGAGGCGCTGAGCGAGGATCCGGCGGACCTGGGCGTCTTCGACATCAAGATGCCCCGCATGGACGGGATGGAGCTGCTCCGGCGCCTGCGTCAACAGTCGGACATGCCAGTGATCTTCCTCACTTCGAAGGACGAGGAGATCGACGAGCTGTTCGGACTTAAAATGGGCGCTGACGACTACATTGCCAAGCCGTTCTCGCTGCGCCTCGTGGTGGAACGCGTCAAAGCGGTGCTGCGCCGGATGGGCGCAAAGGATGCACCGTCGACACCGGAGGCGGCCCGGGCGGTCGTCGAGCGCGGCAAGCTGCGGCTTGATCCGGAGCGTCACACCTGTCATTGGGACAACAAGGCCGTGACGCTGACGGTGACGGAATTCCTGATCCTGCAGGCGCTCGCGACGCGCCCGGGCGTGGTCAAGACGCGCGATGCGCTGATGGATGCGGCCTACGACGATCAGGTCTATGTCGATGACCGCACGATCGACAGTCACATCAAACGGCTGCGCAAGAAGTTCAAGCATGTCGACGACAACTTCGACGTGATAGAGACGCTCTACGGCGTCGGCTATCGCTTCAAAGAGGCTGGCTGATTTTGCCATCGAGCGAACGGTCCGCCCTGCAGTCCGGCTCGGACCGTGCGCTCTGGTGCCATCGCCGGGGGGACATCGCCGTCCCGGCCGAATGCTGAGCCCGGTGGAATGCTGAGAATATCGCTTGAGGTTTTTCCGCTCAGTGGCTTCGCTGGTTCTTGTTGGCTCTTGTGAAGACGCGGTTGGCAATTGCGGGCCGCACCGCTACTGCGGCGTGAGTTTGGCGCAACGCGAGGCTATAGGGAAGATGGCGTTCGACGGCGAGCGACAGCGCATCGTCGGAGATGCGACGACCTGGGGGCGGACGCTTGCCCAATCCGCACGGTCGACGTGGGGCAAGTTCGTTCCGATTGTCGCCAAAGTCAGCACGCATGTCGGCAACGGGCTGATGCGACTGCCGGTGGTACGCTGGTTTTCACGCACGCTCGCCCGGCGCATCGTCCTGTCCAACGCTGTGGGACTGATGATCCTGATCGGCGGGTATCTTTATCTCAACCAGTACAAAGACTGGCTCGTCGATGCCCGGCTCGACAGCTTGACCGCGCAGGGCGAGATCATCGCGCAGGCGATAGCGGCGAGCGCAACGCCGGACGGACAGCGTATCGCCATCGATCCCGAATCGCCGCCGGATCTTGTTCCCCCGCTCGACAACTTCCGCGACGACGGCTTTGCCGCGCTGGCTTTCTCGATCGGGCCGGAGAAGGTCGCGCCGATACTGCGACGATTGATCCAGCCGGACATTCGGGCACGCGTTTACGACCGCGAGGGGCGGCTCGTCGTCGATACCCAGGACTTCCTTTCCAATGGCAAGCTGGGCGAGCCGAAGAAGAACGATGCCGTGCCGGACAAACCGCGCACGAAGAACCTGTGGACGCGAATGACGGCGTATCTGTTCGCATCCGACCTGCCGGTGCTGCGAGAGCTCGACCGGGCTAACGGCAACTACTATCCGCCAGTGCGTAGCGCCATGAACGGCGCCGGCACACCGATGCTGCTGCTCAACGAGGAAGGCCAGCAGATCGTCTCGTATGCCGCGCCGGTAATGCGCGCACGCCAGATCCACGGCGTGCTGCTGTTGTCCACAGATCCTGGCGACATCGAGAAGGTGTTGAACAAAGAGCGCAACGCGATCATCAAGCTCGCCGGTCTCGCTCTCGCCACGAGTTTCCTCGTATCGATGCTGATCGCATACTCGGTGGCTGGACCGATCCACAACCTGTCTGCGGCAGCCGAGGCTGTGAGCCACGACATCAATGCGCGACAGAGACTGCCGGACTTCGCCGACAGAAGCGACGAGGTGGCGCGGCTGGCCGCAGCGTTCAAGGCCATGACGGCTTCCCTTCACCGGCGCATCGAGGCCAGCGAGAAATTCGCGGCCGACGTCGCCCATGAGTTGAAAAATCCGCTGACGGCAGC
Source organism: Devosia equisanguinis (assembly GCA_945862355.1). Classification (GTDB taxonomy): domain Bacteria; phylum Pseudomonadota; class Alphaproteobacteria; order Rhizobiales; family Hyphomicrobiaceae; genus CAMDPA01. Next base: position 10,100 of record CAMAYR010000101.1, read on the forward strand.
GAACGCCACCGCGCAATCCCTGGCCTACGCCCGCACGGACGAGGAGCGTGATCAATTGGTCGGGCAGATCCGTGCCGAGCTGAAGCGGCTCAATAAGCTGATCAGCGACGTGTCGAACGCCTCCAGGCTCGACGCGGAGTTGGCGCTGCAGCAGCGCGAGCCGGTCGATCTGACGGAAGTACTTACAAATGTGGTCGATACGTTCCGCGACATGACGAGCGGCAGCGGCAAGTCGGTGGAGCTCGAAGTGCGCCGGGTTACCGGCGGCGGTCTTATCGTGCTCGGCCAGGACGGCCGGCTGGAACAGGTTGCGACCAATCTCATCGACAACGCGCTTTCGTTCTCTCCGGAGGACAGTCTGGTGCGGGTGGTCGTGCTTCGTGACGGCGACATGGTCGAGTTCTCGGTCGAGGACGAGGGACCGGGCATCGCGCCCGACAAACTGGAGAAGGTGTTCGAGCGCTTCTATACCTACAGGCCAACGGCAACGACCAGTCGCGGCAACAATTCCGGCCTGGGCCTCTCCATCACGCGTGAAATCGTGAAGGCCCACGGGGGCCGTATATGGGCCGACAATCGAAATCCAGATCGGTCAGACAATGGGGTCGTGGACGGGGAACGCAGGGGCGTTCGCTTCACGGTGCGCCTGCCGGCTGCCTCCGCAGGCAAGCCTGGCAAGCCGGCGATGCTGGGTTGGCGTACCTGAGGGGAGCGTGGCTGGATGGGCGATCAGAGCTGCGGCAACCTGCATGGAACAGCGATCGAGGTCGATGGCAGGGCGGCTTTGATCCGGGGACCGTCGGGGGCGGGCAAGTCCGATCTGGCGTTGCGGGTTCTCGCGTTGGCGCCGGGCGATTTCATCGGGGGGCGGCCGGTGCTGGTCGCAGACGATCGCGTGAATGCCGAGGTGTCCGGGGGCAAGGTCGTCGTGACATGCCCGAAGCCCCTCGAGGGTCTCCTGGAAGTAAGAGGCATCGGCTTGATCAGGCAGCCATTTACTCGTTCCGCTACGCTCGCCCTGGTGGTGGATCTCGTGGCGCCCGAGGCCGTCGAGCGGATGCCGGAGCCAGGCAGGAGCGTGATGGTGTGCGGGTGTCGCGTGGCTGCGATGGCGCTGGCACCATTCGAAGCTTCGGCACCGCTCAAACTGATGCTGGCACTGGCCGGCCAAGGTGTGTCATCGGGTCATGACTGATCGCGGGCTGCCGCCATTCGGACGGGGGGCCGGCGGGGTGGCAGTTTCCGCAATTGTCAGCTGTTCAACTTTATTTCTTTCGAAGTTCTTGCGATTGCGGCAAACAATTGCCACACCATGCGGGGGCTTGGGGACAAATAGGTCGGTTCCATGATCGGTATCGTCATCGTGACGCACGGCGGACTGGCTGTGGAATTCCGTGCTGCGCTGGAGCATGTGGTTGGTTCGCAGAACCAGCTCGAGACGATCGCCATTGGTCCAGATGACGACATGGAGTTGCGCCGCAACGATATTCTGGCAGCGGTCCGCAAGGCCGACACTGGAAGCGGCGTCGTCATTCTGACCGATATGTTCGGCGGTACACCGTCGAATCTAGCCATCTCTGTGATGGACGAGGCCAATGTAGAGGTGATTGCCGGCGTCAATCTGCCGATGCTGGTCAAGCTAGCCAGCGTGCGGGCCGAGGCCCCATTGGTCAAGGCGGTTGATCTGGCCAAGGAATCCGGGCGAAAGTACATCAGTGTAGCAAGCCAGGTCCTCTCCGGAGAAAGCTAGGCCTGTCCAAAACGCCGCCGCAGCCAAGGCGGGGCAGGCTACACATTTTTGGCATGCGCAGCGGGAGTGGGCGCCGATGCAGGATCATTCGCATCCGGAGGCCAGGGTCGTCATCCGCAATCGCAAGGGGCTGCACGCGCGCGCCTCGGCGAAGTTCGTGAAGTGCGCGGAATCCTTCGATGCCGAGGTGATCGTGACGCGCGACGGCAACACGGTCGGCGGTACGTCGATCATGGGGCTGATGATGCTGGCGGCCGGTCCAGGCACCGAAATCCACCTCTCGGCGACCGGTCCGGATGCGACTAAGGCGCTCGAGGCGCTGGTGGCTCTGGTGGTCGCTGGGTTCGGCGAGGAGATGGTGGATGAGGCATGAAGGGCGGCGCGAGCCACTGATGCCAGGCCGCCCTCAAATGGTTTCTACTTCCGTATCCGCAGGCTCGAGAGCGTCAGCGCAATCTGACGGAAGGCGCCGCGCAGCTCGTCGCCCGAGGATGCATTGAAAAAGTAGCTCGGCGCTTCGGCTGGATCGCTCTGTTCGCGCGAGGCGCAAGCTTTCAGCGTGTCCTTCGCCAGTTGGTTGTCGCCGAGCTGGAAGCCGACTGTATAGACCTTGATGCCGGCTGCTTTCATGTTGGTGCACAGCGTGACGGAGTTCTGCGAGATGGTCGTAGCCTCCGGCGAGGCGTTGCCATAGCTCTGGCCCCGGATGGTATTGTAGACGCCGTCGCTCATCAGAACGGCTACCTTCTGCAGTCTGGGCTGGCCGCTTGGTCCTAGCGTGGTCAACTCGCTATAGGCCGCTGGGCTGCCGTCGCCCGTCCATATGCTGCTCCACTTCGGCGACAACAGATACCAAGCCCAGGCCGTGCCGAGAGCACCGGCGGTCGAGCCGGCAGCCGGCAGGACGTCGATGGCATCCTTCAGCGCCTGCTTTTCGTTGGTCAGCGGCACGATACTGGGAATATCCGTCGGAGAATAGCCGCTGGTCCTGCATGCTCCGGAAGTGCTGTAGTTGGCGGGATTGGCCTTGGCCGTATTTCCGTTGTCGGCGCTGTGGGCGGGGATCATGTCGCCGCCTGTGGGTTTCTCATCGGTGAAGGCGTTGGCGCCTGTTCGCTCGGTGACGCAGGTGATCCCTCTCAGCGTATCAGTACCGAAGGTGCGGGTCGTTTGAACGTCGGTCACGCGATCGAGGTAGTCGCCCACGTTCACGCGCTGGGAAAAGGGTGCCAGTGCCACCTTCGACGTGTAGCCGGATTGATCCTGCCAAACGACGATGTCGACGAGGTCTTTGGCGGCGTCCTTCAGATCCTGGATCTTCTGGCCTTCCATGGATCCTGTGGTGTCGAGCATAAGGGCGATCTCTAGGCTGGTGCCCGCGTTGCCACCGATAGCAGCGACGGTCTCGGACACCACGCGGCTGCCGAGGCTGCCGTAGCCGAACATGGCCAGAAACGGGGTCGGGATGGCGAAATCGATATGCCCGCGAACCACGGTTCCGCTCTCCACGACCGTAAAAATGGGCGTACCGCCGGACAGGTCGGTCGGTTTCATCTGATTGAAATACTGTGTCGCAACCGAAATCGCTTCGGTCGCGCCATCGACCGGCGTCACCTGGAGCTTGCGTCCGCCGGCGAGAGATGCGCTGTCCATCGCCATCTGCACCTTGTTGCGGGCATTGAACCAGCGGGCATAGTCGATGGCGCCGCCGATCGTGCCGAACAGGGCGAAAGCGGACAGGCCGAAGATCATCATCACGTTGCCTGAACGGTCCTGCCCGAGGCTGGAGAGGATGCCGAAGGACGTTGTCTTGCGCACAATTCGAAACACGTGCGTACTCCTACAATTCGATTACTGATAATTGAGACAAGGAAATTAATAACCTATTGAAAAAAACAATTTTAGGCGATTTTATTTCAGTTTAATTTCGAATAATATTGCGTGCGCAATTAGAATAAAATTAGCGATCGGATGTTTATCCATCATTCATCTCTGCAGCTCTCCAAACGCGGTCTTGATTACCCCGACACCTTCGCGCGGACCTCGATGCGTCAACCCCTCGACATCACGGCCCGCGAAGGCGGGCCGCCGACGAATTGAAGCTGCCGGGATGGCGGAGTTGTCGGGTAGTCAGGTGTCGTCAGATCCCCACTGCTCAGGGCTGCCGTACTGCGTCCTCTTCCCCGCACGTCCTCGCCCAGCAATTCGGGGGCCAGAACGAACGTCGCATTTCCCGAGACGCAAATGAAGACATAAGCATTTCTTTATGTCCTCTTGCGCGGGTACCGGCAGACCGCTATAGAAGCGCCGCGAGACCACTCCCGGCCCGGCCTCCTCGTCTCACAGGCCCATTCACGCGGGCGGAGCCGCTTTTCTTGCCTCAGAGGATCACAATGTCGAAGTCGCAAGACTACGTCGTGAAGGACATCGCGCTGGCCGACTTCGGCCGCAAGGAACTCAACATCGCCGAGAGCGAGATGCCGGGCCTGATGGCCACGCGGGCAGAGTACGGCAAATCGAAGCCGTTGAAGGGCGCGCGCATCGCCGGCAGCCTGCACATGACCATCCAGACGGCGGTGCTCATCGAGACGCTGGCGGCGCTCGGCGCGGATATCCGCTGGGCCTCCTGCAACATCTACTCGACACAGGACCATGCGGCAGCGGCGATCGCCAAGGCCGGCATTCCGGTGTTCGCGGTCAAGGGCGAGAGTTTGACCGACTACTGGGAGTACACGCGCAAGATCCTGGAGTGGAGCGACGGCGGCGTGCCGAACATGATCCTCGACGACGGCGGCGATGCCACGCTTCTCGTCCATCTCGGTTATTATGCCGAGAAGGGCGATGCGAAAGTGCTCGCGCAGCTCGAGAAGCCCGACGGCGAGGAGGAGGAGATCCTGTTCGCGCTCGTCAAGCGCATGCTGAAGGAGAAGCCGGGCTGGTTCGCCAAGCTCGCCGCCTCGATCAAGGGCGTGTCGGAGGAGACGACGACGGGCGTTCACCGCCTCTACGAGCGCGAGAAGAACGGCACGCTGCTGTTCCCGTGCATCAACGTCAACGACTCGGTCACGAAGTCTAAGTTCGACAACCTCTACGGCTGCCGCGAGTCGCTCGTCGACGGCATCCGCCGCGGGACCGACGTGATGATGTCGGGCAAGGTCGCGATGGTTGCGGGCTACGGCGACGTCGGCAAGGGTTCGGCTGCCTCCTTGCGGCAGGCCGGCTGCCGCGTGCTCGTCTCCGAGGTCGATCCGATCTGCGCGTTGCAGGCGGCGATGGAGGGCTACGAGGTCGTCACGATGGAGCAGGCGCTGCCGCGCGCCGACATTTTCGTCACCGCGACGGGCAACAAAGACATCATCACCGTCGATCACATGAAGGCGATGAAGGATCGCGCCATCGTGTGCAACATCGGCCACTTCGACAACGAGATCCAGGTCGGCGGTCTCAAGAACTTCAAGTGGACCAACATCAAGGATCAAGTCGACGAGATCGAGTTCGCCGGCGGCAACCGCATCATCCTGCTGAGCCAAGGGCGTCTCGTGAACCTGGGCAACGCGATGGGCCATCCCTCGTTCGTGATGTCGGCGAGCTTCACCAACCAGACGCTGGCGCAGATCGAGTTGTTCGGCAACACCGGCAAGTACGAGAAGAAGGTCTATGTGCTGCCCAAGCACCTCGACGAGAAGGTCGCGATGCTGCACCTCGCCAAGGTCGGGGCGACGCTGACAGTGCTGTCGAAGGAGCAGGCCGACTACATCGGCGTCGGCCAGAAGGGCCCCTTCAAGGGCGATCAGTATCGTTATTGATCGGCCCAAGGTCTCTGCAATCTTCGCAAAGGGCGGTCATTTGCTGACCGCCCTTTGTCCGTCAGTGCGAGACGAGGGCTGCGGCTTTCATCGTCGCCTCGCCGGGCACATCGAACGTATCCGCGCGCGCCATTGCCCAGGCGTGCTTGAATTGCGGATGATCCGTCCCCGCGAGCAACTCGCCTGGGGCGAGGCCGCGATAGAGATCGGCCAGGCTGAGAACGCGATCGGGTCCGGCGCGCCGCATGAAATGATAGGGACGCAAGTCGGACGGGCTCGCCATGCCGGCTGCTCCAACCAGCTCTGCGAGCGCATGGATGGTCTGGCCATGAAAAGCTGCTACTCGCTGGGATTTGTCGGCCACCACCACGGCGCGATTGCGCCAAGGGTCCTGGCTCGTCACGCCAGTCGGGCAATGACCGGTGTGGCACTGCTGTGCCTGGATACAGCCGACCGCGAACATGAATCCGCGGGCTGAATTGCACCAGTCCGCGCCCAGGGCCAGAGCGCGGGCCATGTCGAAACCCGACACGATCTTGCCCGCCGCGCCGATCCTGATGCGATCGCGAAGGTTTGCTCCGACGAGGGCCGCATGTACGAACGCCAAGCCATCCTGCATCGGCATGCCGAGGTGGTCCATGAACTCCAGCGGGGCTGCGCCGGTGCCGCCTTCCTTGCCGTCGACGACGATGAAGTCCGGCGTGATGTCGGTTTCCAGCATCGCCTTGACGATGGCGAGGAACTCCCAAGTGTGACCGATGCACAGCTTGAAGCCTGCCGGCTTGCCGCCCGACAGCTTGCGCATCCGGTCGATGAATTGAATGAGCTCGATGGGGGTGTCGAAGGCGCTGTGGCGGGCTGGCGAGATGCAGTCCTTACCGGCCACGACGCCGCGGATGCGTGCGATCTCGGGCGTCACCTTCGCGGCTGGCAATACGCCGCCGTGACCGGGCTTGGCCCCCTGGGACAACTTGAGCTCGACCATCTTGATCTGCGGCTTGGCGGCGGTCGCGGCGAAGCGCTCGGGGGAGAAGCGGCCCTCGGCGTCGCGCGCGCCGAAGTAGCCCGAGCCGATCTCCCAGATGATGTCGCCGCCGTTCTCCTCGTGGTACGGGCTGAAGCCGCCTTCGCCGGTGTCGTGCGCGAAGCCGCCGATTTTGGCGCCCTTGTTGAGCGCACGAACCGCGTTTGCCGACAAAGACCCATAGCTCATGGCCGATATGTTGAGCAGCGAGGCCAGATAGGGCGCGGTGCAGTGCGGTCCGCCGATCTGTATGCGAAGGGCTAAAGGATCGACGTGCTTTGTTGCAATCGAGTGGTGCAGCCATTCGTAGTTGGTCTGGTACACGTCGTACTGCGTGCCGAAGGGGCGCGCCTCCAGCTCTCGCTTCGCACGCTGGTAGACGATGGCCCGTTTGTCGCGCGGGAACGGCATGCCGTCCTTATCGCCTTCGAAGAAGTACTGGCGCATCTCGGGCCGGATGTTCTCCAGAACCTGAATCGGTGACTTTGCGCACCGTTCGGCTGGCTGCTTTGCAAGTGGCTGGATCGGGGTGGCCGGTGGCAGAAGGGCGAAAGCGCGCAGGCTTCGCACTTCGCGGGGGCGACACGCCCCGGCGGCTGGCACTGCGACGCTGGC
>CAMAYR010000102.1 GCA_945862355.1 Devosia equisanguinis
CGATGACGGCAAGGGGATATCCATCGACCCATCGCATGGAGGCGATCCTGTCGACATGCCTTGCCTGATCCCGATAATGGATCGTCGTCGCACGCAGCTTGTGCAGCTTGTCGACGATGGCAGGCTGGTCGAGGAGGCTGCCCAGTGGATAGACGGCAGCCCCACCGCTGGCGCGCACGACGCCGTCCATGCCGACCAGCGAGACCGAGCCGCCGGCGCCGAGTTCGATGGAGCGATAGAACGACGCGAAGTGCTCGGGATCGAGAGAGGCCACGATCACGCCCGCGAAGGAGCCGTTGGGCGCGGTGATCCGCCGCGTCACCTGAACCGACCACTGCTTGGATACGCGGCCGAGCACGGGCTTGGAGATGAACAGCCCATCGCTGGGACGTTCCGCGTGAACCCGAAAGTGCTCCCGGTCTGAAAGATCGATCGGCTTGGGAGGCTGCGGCCCGCGATCGGATGCGACGAGCCGGCCGTTGGCGTCGATGACGGCGAGTTGGAACGTGATGTCGCTTGGCGTGTAAGCCTCGCGAATGAGGGCGGACCAGTCGACCGAGCCTGGCGCGTTGATGAATGTCTGCCGGACGTAGAGCAGCGTTTTGTCGATTTCGCGGAGCGAGCGGATCACGTTGTGCTCGAAGACACGACCGAGGTTGGAGGTGTCGCTTTCGATGGCGTGGCGGTTCGCAGCGCGCTCGACGCCAATCAGGACGAAGGCGCCCCACCAGACGCCGACCAGCATAGCGAGGCCGAATGCTATCGCTGGGCGGCTGACGCTTGTCCAGACGGAGCGAACGTAATCTTCAGTTGTTTTTTTCATGGCTGCAACCTATGCGGGATACGGACGGGCTGAGCCTGCCGCGCTGTGGTTAGCAATTCGCTGCCGAGACCGCGGGAGCGCATTTCGAATGATGTGAATGACGACATTCGCGGGATAGAGGCAAAGCCTGCTCATCCGGTGTTATGAGCCGGGCTTCGCCGAGGCAGTCGACCGGCGATGCTGACCACAGCCGGCCCCGCGCGGCCGACCGCCGAGGCCACAGTGTCGTCCAATTGCCCGCATAGGCCGGACGCGGGGTTATGGAGGGGGTGAAGCCGGCGGCGAGGCCTCGGCCTGCGCATCGCTTCAAGGGGCACTCATGCGAGAGAATGGAACAGATCTGCTCAAGGCGTTGGCCACTGCCGGCCTCGTCCTCGCCGCAGCCGTGGCGCACGCGCAGGCAGCTCACGCTCAGGGCGATGGATCGAAAGTCGCGGCGGTCTACAAGTTGCGAATGGCGGGGCTCGAGCTCGCCACTTTCCACTTCGGCTCGGCTGTCACCGGCGGCGTATACACACTGAACGGCCACGGCGCGTTGTCCTGGGGGTTCGGGCTCTTCAAGTACAACGGCAACTTCACCAGTAGCGGTCGCATCGTCGGCGAGGCCATCCAACCGGCGGCCTACGCCTATGACTGGAAGGTCAATAAAAAGGCCGGCGCGGTGCGCATCGCCTACACCGGCGCGGCGGTGAAGTCGGTCGCGCTCACTCCCCCGCACACGCCTTCGCCCGACGCGGTGCCCTTGAAGCCGGAGCATCTTCGGTCCGTGTTCGATCCGCTGACCGCGCTGATCGTTTTATCGCGACGGGGCGCCGGTGAGCCCTGCGACAGGCGGATCGCCGTCTTCGAGGGCAAGCAGCGTTTCGACATCGCGTTCTCCCCGCTGCGGACGGAGAGGGTGCAGGAGGCCAAACCCACCGGGCATCCAGTGACAGCCTACGTCTGCCGCGTGAAGTACACCCCCGTTGCCGGCCACAAGCTGAACCGGGAGACGCAAGCCGCGGTCAAAGCCGAAGGGATCGAGGTCGCGCTGCGCGCGGTGCCCAGCGCGGGCGTGCTCGTGCCCTATCGGGTGCTGCTGCCGACCCCGCTTGGCAATGCCGTCCTTACCGCGCAGAAAGTGGATATAACCCTGCCTGGTAATCGCGTCATCGCCCTGACGCACTGAGGATATGGATTGTGTCTGGGGCTGGCCGGCCTGTCTAACGGCGGCGGAGCGATGATCGTTTCGGCGAGGGCTGCGCAGGACACGGCGGCACCGAGTTGCCCTCTGTCAGCCAAGACCGCCGCAGCCTAATCCCAAGCTGCCACTGCCTTATCTCTTGATCTAACTGCCGCTGTCTGCAATGCCAGGGCACGCATTTCCTGGAGAACCCGCCTCATGGGCTTCGACGTAGAGACTCGCATCCGCAATGTCACGGCCGTGCTCGGCCCGACCAATACGGGCAAGACGCACCTCGCCATCGAGCGGATGCTCGGTCACGAGACGGGTATGATCGGCCTGCCGCTGCGCCTTCTGGCACGCGAGGTCTACGATCGCATCGCCGCCCGGATCGGTGCGGACCGCGTCGCGCTCGTCACCGGCGAGGAAAAGATCCTGCCCGAAGGCGCGCGCTACTGGGTCTGTACGGTGGAAGCCATGCCACGCGAGGTGGACGTGGACTTCCTCGCGATCGACGAGATCCAGCTCGCCGCAGATCCCGAGCGCGGTCATGTCTTCACAGACCGCTTGCTGCATTCGCGGGGTCGCCTCGAGACGCTCCTGCTCGGCGCGCAAACGATGCGGGACTGCATCGCCGATCTCGTTGCCGGCGCCAATTTCATTACCAGGCCCCGGCTCTCGAAGCTCACCTACACAGGTCAGAAGAAGATCACGCGTCTTCCCGGACGGACGGCCGTGGTCGCGTTCTCGGCCAACGACGTCTATCAGATCGCGGAGCTGATCCGACGGCAACAAGGCGGCGCGGCCGTGGTCATGGGCGCGCTCAGCCCGCGCACCCGCAATGCCCAGGTCGCGCTCTATCAATCGGGCGACGTCGACTATCTGGTCGCCACCGACGCGATCGGCATGGGGCTCAATCTCGACGTCAACCACGTCGCGTTCGCCTCGACGCGGAAGTTCGACGGCTACAATTTCCGCCAGCTGATGCCAGCCGAGCTGGCCCAGATCGCGGGACGCGCCGGGCGGCACATGAACGACGGCACGTTCGGTGTGACCGGCGATGTGGAGCCATTCGAGCAGGACGTGGTGGACAGGCTCGAATCGCACACGTTCGATCCCGTGCGAATGCTGCAATGGCGGGCCCGGACACTGGACTTCAACTCGCTACATGGATTGCGCGAAAGCCTCCGGCAGCTGCCCACCGAGCAGCGGCTGGTACGGGCGCGGATGGCCGACGACGTGGAGGCCCTCGAGACGCTCAGTATGGACCGGGAGGTGACGGACCTCGTGCGAGGCTCGGCCTCGGTCACGCTGTTGTGGGACGTGTGCCAGATCCCGGACTACCGCAAGATCTCCTCGCAGAGCCATGCCGAGCTGGCATCCACCGTCTTCAAGTTCCTGCGCACCGGGGACGAGCGCATTCCGGAGGACTGGTTCGCCAAGCAGGTCGACCAGTCCGACCGCACCGATGGTGACATGGACACGCTGGCGACGCGCATTGCACATATCCGCACGTGGACGTTCGTGTCCAACCGCACGAGCTGGCTCAAGGACCCTGCCCATTGGCAGGCCCGTACGCGGCAGATCGAGGACTCACTGTCGGACGCCCTGCACGAGCAACTCACCCAGAGATTCGTCGACCGGCGCACCAGCGCGCTGATGAAGGGACTGCGCGCGAAAGAGGAACTGGCAGCGGACATCGGCGAGGATGGCGCGATCCATGTGGAAAGCCACTTCGTCGGCCGGCTCAAAGGCTTCCGATTCATTCCCGATTCCAGCCAGTCGGATGGCATCAACGGCAAGGCCGCGCGCAATGCCGCCACGCAGGTTCTGGCCAAGGAACTCGCCATGCGTGTCAGGCGCGTGGCGAGCGCCAAGAACGACGCATTCAAGCTGACGCGCAATGGTCGGATCATCTGGCGCGACCAGGAGATCGGAAAGCTCGAGGCGGGCGAGGAAGGCCTGAAGCCGCAGGTCACGGTGATCTGCGACGAGCACCTGCCGGCACCCGATCGCGACAAGGTGCAGGAGCGCCTGCAGTCCTGGATCGCCGAGTCGATCGGGGAAAAGGCGCAAGCGCTGGCGGAGATCGCCAAGGCCGAGGACATCCAGGGCCTGGCGCGCGGCATCGCGTTTCGGCTGGTGGAGAACCTCGGTAATCTCAAGCGCGAGATGGTCGCCGACGAGCTGAAATCGCTCGATCAGCCTTCACGGGCGCAGCTGCGCAAGTATGGCGTCAGGTTCGGCGCGTTCAACGTGTTCTTCCCGCAGATGATGAAGCCGGGTCCAGCGGAGCTGGCGCTGACGCTATGGATACTCAAGCACGGGACGGCAAGCGGGCTCGATCTGGACGCCCTGCCCGAGCCGCCGCGGCCCGGCCTCACATCGGTGCCCGCCAACCCCGTGGTTCCGGAGGCGTTCTACCGCGCGTTCGGCTATCATCTCTGCGGGCCGCGTGCCGTCCGGATGGACATCATAGAGCGGCTCGCCGACATGATCCGTCCCATGATCGCGTTCCGAGGCAAGGACAACCTGCCGCGCGGAGCGACCGGCGACGGCGGTTTCGTCGTGCTGCCCGAGATGCTCTCCATCCTGGGCTGCTCGGGAGATGAGCTGGGTCAGGTGCTGAAGGCGCTCGGCTTCTGGGCGGAGCGACGCCCCAAGCGCAAGCCGGCCCCGCAACCGACAGCACCGCCGAACAACGCATCTGTAGTTGCAGCAGAAACAGATCAGGGCCAATCGGCCGATGGTGCCGGCCACACTGTCGACGAGACAGTGACGGCGGAAGCTGGCAGCCCGGAGCCGGCGAGCTCGGATACTGCCGAAAGCGATACGACTGAAGTGCTCGTCAGCCCGGAGACTGCCGCTGGCGAAGCGCCAGTCGAGCCAGCAGCCGCCGCACCTTTCGAGGCGGCCGCGCAAGCCGTCGCGGCAGTCGAAAGCGAAAAGTCTCTGGCGGCAGTCGAGCCGGCAGTGTCCGAGCCGTCGTCCGGGGAGCCCGAGATTGCAGCGGAGGCCGCCCCGGCAGCGCCCGAGGCCTCCACCGAGGCAACCGCTGCATCTTCAGGAGAAGCCGAGCCCGTCGAGATGGAAGACGTGTGGCGGCCCCGACGACACCGCAGGGAAGAACGCCAGGGGCAGTCCCGAGGCGATCGCCCCGACCGCCGGCCGGGCGGGCGTCAACACCAAGGACGTGGCGACCGACGGCAGGGCGATCAGCGTAACAGAGGTCCACGACCGGATGGCCGGCCAGGAGCCGTCGCCGGAGCCGCCAACGCGGAAGCTGGAGCTTCACCCCGGGGCGCGGGCCAAGGTTCAGGTCAAGTCCCAGGTCAGGCCGTCACCCAGGCGGGAACCGGCCAGCAAGGCGAGCGCCGGCCACACGGGGATCGACCACAGGGCGACAGACGCGACGGCGGCAGGCGCGACGGCGACCGCCGGGGCGGCGGCAAGCCGCAGCAGGGGCATGGCGCGCCGCATGCCGGAAAGGACAACCGCGGAGGGGATCGCGGTGGAGATCGCGGTGAGCGTCGCGGCCGCGACAACCGGGGAGACCGGCCCCAGTCGCAGGGCGGTGCTCTGCGCGGGTCGGCAGGACCAGGCAAGCGGGAGCGGCAGGCGGTCGATCCGGATTCGCCGTTCGCCAAGCTGATCGCGCTCAAGGCGGAGCTCGAGAAGCAGACGCAGGGTTCGTCCTGATTGGGCTCGTCGCAACAGGCCTTGGGTATTAGCTTCGTCGTGACGAGGAGGCGGATCTGCCGATGACGCCAGCCGGGAACCGCCGTAGCGACGATGTGAAAGCCGACGGCGGCTTGCACGAAGGCGCCCAGCACCTCGATAACGAGCACCTCGACAACGAGCGCCTCGACAAGGAGCGCCTCGACAAGGAGCGTCCAGAGAACCAGCGTCTCGACAAGTGGCTCTGGTTCGTGCGGGTCATCAAGTCCCGCACACAAGCGGCGGCCCTCGTTACCGAGGGTAAGGTCAGGATCAATCGGGAACGGGCAGGCAAGCCGAGCCAGACACTCCGCCCGGGCGATGTGGTCACCATCACGGTACGCGGCCACGTGCGGGTGCTGAAGATGGTCGCGGCCGGCAATCGGCGTGGCCCGGCCACGGAAGCGCGCGCGCTCTACGAGGATCTCACCCCCCCCGCAGAGCCGCGGAACGCCTTCGATGAGCTGACGGCGTCTTCCGGGGTCCGTGCGCCGGGCCAGGGCCGTCCAACCAAGAAGGAGCGGCGCCAGCTCGACAGATTGACGGGAGATGATTGACGTAACCTCCCCGCACGGTTCAGTCTGCCGGCGAATCGGAGCTATCCCGCGTATGGCGTTGCGACAACCTGCCGTCGTGCGGCGGCGTACCGATGCCCCCTAGAAGTCGAACACTCCTTCATTCTCACTGCCAGCGAGCCGGCACATGACCTACATCGTCAATGACAGCTGCATCAAGTGCAAGTACACTGATTGCGTCGAGGTATGCCCCGTGGATTGCTTCTACGAGGGGGAGAACATGCTGGTCATCCACCCCGACGAGTGCATCGACTGCGGCGTCTGCGAGCCGGAGTGCCCGGTCGAGGCGATCAAACCCGACACCGAGCCCGGTCTGGAGAAGTGGCTTGGGCTCAATCGGGAGTTCTCGGAGAAGTGGCCTAACATAACAGCGAAGAAGGCCGCGCCACTCGACGCCGACGACTACAAGGACAAAAAAGGGAAGCTCGAGGCATATTTTTCGGACAAGCCGGGCGACGGCGATTGAAGCAGCAACCAATTGATATTTCTAGCTAATCATCGCCACTCCGTTGCCTGAGCAACGATTAATTCCGGTTTTCCGCGCCGACTCCAGAAATCAGGTATTCAATTGTTTTTCATGAAATAAATCCACTCGGCACGGCAACTGCATGCGGCCGGGTGCTGTTCGAAATTAAGGTCCCGGCAGATACGGTCGTGCCCCGCCCCTTCATTTCCCACGAAGATTGTGATACAGTCTTCTTCGATGCCGTGGACGAAACGAATGTGGAACGTCGGTTGCTCGAGTGACTGGCGTCGTCAGGAGCGAAAGAATCGTCCCTCTCTCTTGGGGGAAGCTTTTTTTATACCAGAAAATGCGATGACAAGCAGCGTGACAACGTCAAGTTGTCATGAGGGGTGGCTGTTTTCCTCCAGCATCGCCGACACTCCAATCTTGCGATTGGCGTGGCGGTCTTCTCGTGATCGGCTCCTGTGCAGGTGGGAGCTGCCGTGCGTATGCGCTCAACCGGGTGTGTGCGTGTGAGTGATGCAAGCGTGTGTGACGCAAAGGGTGAGACGCGCAATGGCTCAAAAGAACAAGGTCCCCGTCAAGTCTCCAGCCAAGAGCAAGCCGAAAGCGCAAGCTGCGCCAGCGGCCAAGCCAGCGCGCAAGGTGGAGACCCGGACGGTCGTGTCGAAGAAGCCGGTCAAGGGCAAGCCGGTCACCAAGGCCGCATCGCAGGCTAAGCCGACGACCAAGTCTCATGCAACTCCTGCCAAAGTCGCAAAGCAAGTGCAAAAAAGCAGTCAGAAGTCTCTAGTCAAGGCCGACAGCAAGGCTGCGGCAGCAGCGAAGCCCCAGCCTGCTAAGAGCCAGCCTGCTAAGAGCCAGCCTGCTAAAATCCAGTCTTCTACCAGTCAGCCAGCAAAGCAGCCGCTCGGTAAGCCCACGCTCAAGGCGGCCGTAAAGTCGACAGCCGTTCCTGCGGCCAAGCCGCCAGTGGCTGCAATCGCTGCGCCGGCGACCCAACCGACAGCGACAGCCAAGCCAGCGGTGGCAAAGCCGGTCGCTTCGTCCAAGCCGATGGCCTCGACTGCCCAAGCCAAGCCAGCCCACGCCCCGGCAGCCGCGCCCACCGCCGCGAAAGCGGCGGCGTCCGTGGTTAGCTCCGGGCCGGTGTTGTTTGGCACCCCTGCTGCAGCTCGTGCGATGCCCTCCGCGCTTCCCAAGCCCGCGATGCGGACGTATCCCGCACAGGGCATGACGAACGGCTCTGGCGGGCCTGCAGTGCCGCGCGATCTAGCTCAGAAGGCCGTCGATGCGCGACAGCAGCAGGTTGCAGGCGCCATGGCTGGTGCTGCGGCTGCGAACGGCGTCAAAAAGCCCGTCACCGCGCGGCATGGGTTCAAGATCAACGAGAGCATCGTCTATCCCGCACACGGTGTCGGCCGCATCATCGGCATCGAGGAGCAGGAGATCGCGGGAATGCTTCTCGAACTGTTCGTGATCCAGTTCGAGAAAGACAAGATGACGCTGAAGGTGCCGTCCGGCAAGTTGCAGACGGTCGGCATGCGCAAGCTCGCGGAGGATGGCATCGTCAGCAAGGCGATGGAGACCCTGAAGGGCCGCGCGCGGGTAAAGCGGACGATGTGGAGCCGTCGTGCTCAGGAGTACGAGGCGAAGATCAATTCCGGCGATCTGGTTTCGATCGCGGAGGTGGTGCGCGACCTTTATCGCTCGGAGAGCCAGCCCGAGCAGTCCTACTCTGAGCGTCAACTCTACGAGGCAGCGCTCGACCGCATGGCGCGCGAGATCGCGGCGGTGTCCCGCATCGACGAGCGCGGCGCAGTTCAGCGTATCACCGAGGTGCTCGCCAAGAGCGCCAAGGGACGCCGGGCCGCGGAGGTCACGGAGCCGATCGAGAGCGAGGCTGATGGCGACGGCGAGACCGACGCGAAGGCTGCTTGAGCGCACGCCACCGCCCCCGCATTGAAGACAAGCCCGGTCGATCCACTCGACCGGGCTTTGTCGTGAGTGCGTCGTCAGTCCCGGCGGTTGCGCCGGCGTATAGACCTGCGGGGTTCGGCGGCTTCGTCAGTGGCCAGTAGCTGGATTTCGGCGGGATGATTGATCGCCATCATCGGCCCCCCGCGACGCTCGATCCAACCACGGACCCGGATACGCCGCCCCTGGAGCGCATCAGTTTGGGTGCCGACAGCGCCAGGCAGCCGCTTGCCTGCAGCACGGATCAAGATCGTGAAGTCCTTTCTCCAATCATGGGCGAAATTGATGTATGTCGCGCCACGAATGCTCGACACGCCGGCCACTAGGCCTTCCACGATCTGGAAAGTACCCGCTAGGCGAAGCAACGCTGCCGTATCATCGGCAGAGCGCACTGCGTAGATCGTATCCGCCCACAAGCCGGCCCTCTCACTTCGCGCGAGGGCTTCGTGCGCGATCAACTCGGCCAGACACTGCGTGCTGCCTTCAAGGCCGTAGGCCCTGGCCAGTCCCCGCTTCAGCATCTCCCCCTGCACCCAAACCCGGTTGTCGTCACCACCAACGAACACGTGGGCGAGCAGCCGTCCGTAGCGGTCGGCGCGGCGGCCGGCAAAGGCGAGGCGAACGCCGCGGCCCGCGACGAGTTGCTCGAGGCCGAGGCGGGCCTGCTCGGCCAGCGGCCAATGGCCGACATCCCCCGCCGTATCGAACGCGCGCGGCGCGAGGGCACCGATCAGGCGCACCTGCGTGCCGCCGTCCACAGCCAAAGTCTCGCCGTCGAGAACGTTGGTGACTGTGCGATCCTCGCCCGCCTCGAGCGAGCATGCAGACGCGCTGGCCGGCTTTTCCTCGGCACGTGACAAGGGCGGGAATATCGCAACCGCCAAAATCGACAGCAGCAGTAGCGGGCCAGACTTCAGCATCGCGCCTCGAGTGGGGCAGTCCCGACATGGCAGTAATGGACGCAGGAAAGCGCATGTCCGACAAGAGACAAACGGGGCGCCACCTCGAGCCTCCGGCGTGATCCAGAAGTGAGCACCATAAGCGTATCGGTGTCGGCCGCGAAGGGCGCAAGCGGATGATCCGAGCTCGCAGATCCCGCAAGCCCCGCGCGATCGTGATGCGAGTGAGCGCGGCGAGGGTGACTGGCCTGCCCGCGTCGTCTATATCGTGGCGGCCCGTCTTGGCCTCCAGATCGTGGTGCACTGCACCCGGCGCCCCCCCCCATCAACGCGCGATCCCTCACCGATGACCAACGACCTCGAGCTTCTCGCCCGCATCGCAACCGCGCTGGAGCGGCTTTCGTCTGCCGCGCCCGAGGCGCCGGACTTCGATATCGCCGATGCATTCGTATGGCACGCAGCGCCGGAGGGCTTCGAGGCCGTGCCGCACGTCAACCGCGTGCCGCTGTCCCTGCTCAAGAGCATCGATCGTGCTGCCGATCAGCTGGTCGCCAACACCGAGCGCTTCGCGCGCGGACTTCCCGCTAACAACGCGCTGCTGTGGGGCGCCCGCGGCATGGGCAAGAGCTCCCTCGTCAAGGCAGCCCACGCCGAGGTCGCACGCCGACACAAAGGGCTGAAACTCGTCGAGATCCATCGCGAGGACATCTCGAGCCTGCCGCGCTGTCTGGGATACCTGCAGGCCTCGACAGCCCGTTTCATCGTGTTCTGCGACGATCTCTCCTTCGATCGCGACGACACGAGCTACAAATCGCTGAAGGCCGTGCTCGAGGGCGGCATTCAGGGCCGCCCCGCGAACGTCCTGTTCTACGCGACCTCCAACCGCCGCCATCTTATGCCGCGCGACATGATCGAGAACGAGCGCTCGACGGCGATCAACCCGGCCGAGGCGATCGAGGAGAAGGTGTCGCTGTCGGACCGCTTCGGGCTGTGGCTCGGGTTCCACAATTGCAGCCAGGACGACTACCTCGCGATGGTGTCGGCCTATGCAAAGCACTTCAAGCTGAAGGCCAGCGCTGGCCAGCTTCGCGGCGAGGCGCTCGAATGGTCGACAACGCGCGGCGCCCGCTCCGGCCGCGTAGCCTGGCAATACGTGCAGGACCTCGCCGGGCGCCTGGGCCAGCAGTTGCACGTCTGAGAGTTGCTTCCGGGCTCATCAGCGGATCGCGTGTTTGTGCGGGTCGGCTGGCTGGTCAACGCAGACATCGCCGGTGACGTCGGGGGGGCGTGATTGAGCCAGAGCAGTCAACTGCCTCGACCGCTCACCACGCATCCGTCACCCCGGCGCCGAGCGCGCATGGCAATGCGCGCGAGGGAACAGGCCGGGGCCTAGAGCACCGAGCCCACGGAGAAACATCAGCGGGTTCGCCGTGCCACGTCTGCAGGGCCATCAAAGTGGCGGATTGCGGCGGGGTTCGACGGCTGGCCGCTTGCGGGTGGAATGCGCAGAACGCGCAAGCGTCGGATCGCGGCCCGCTCGCTTTGCGGGCCGCGATTGTATCGGGCGGCCTACTCCACGAACTGCTCGAGCAGCTCGGCCGGGTCGCCGTAGCGTGATGCCTCCTCGACGACCTTTGGATCGCGCAGCGCCATCAGGAAGCCGTTGTCGATCATCGTGCGGTCGCCGACCTTGACGGTCGCGTCGAAGATCACGCTGTCCTGGTGGATATGCGGCTCCTCCCAGCGCGGCACGTTGCGCTTGAGGTACTCGCTCGGCTGGTCGCTGTCGGTGCCGAAGTGCAGCGCACCCGGCGCGTTCGATCCCGCGGGATAGGCCTTGAAGCGTGGATACTTCGGATTGAAACCGCAGCCGAGCTCGTGCAGCTCCGCGTTCACGCCGACGAGCATGTCCCGCATGACGTCGGCCTCCCGCGTCTTTCCGTGGACTTTCTTGACGACGCCATTCTTGAACTCGAGGCCGATCTTCTCCTGGAAAGGCTCATCGAAGCCGATGGCCCACTGCGGGTAGATCACGCCCTCCATCTCCGCGTTCTGGCCGGCTTTGCGCTTGCCCTGGTCGCGGCCGAAGCAGTTGAGATCGTAGATGTTGGGACCGTGGGTCGGCATGAAGTGGACGTAGCAGCCGTCCTCCGTCGCCTTGTCCTGGCCGCGCCAGCGGTTGTTGGCGAGCAGGCCCTTGACCATGTCCGGCGTCCACTTGATGACGAGATCGGAGCCGCGCGGGCACTTGAACGTCATGTCGAAGTTCTCGCTCGTCGGATACATGCGCGCGGTGGCACGGATGATCTCGCCGACGAGATCGACAGGGAAACGACCCTGCGGGGTGTGCAGCAGGTCGAGATCGCGGAAATAGGTGATCTTCACCCAGCGCTGCCCCTTCTCCTTGCGCAGCTTGTTGAACAAAGGATCGTTGACCGAGCAGAACCAGCTCGAGACGACGAACGTGGCTTTCTCGATAGTCGACTTCGCCTCCTCGGGACAGCGCGCGAGCTGTGTCGTCGGCATCATGTACTCGCGCGGGCGGCAGCCACGCGACAGGGCGATGCCGTGCAGCGCGTCGATCACGCGGCGGTCGAGCAGCGGATCGGTCAGAAACAGGACCTCGTCCTCCGGCCGGAAGTCGAAGACCTTGATCATATTGTCGATGGCCTGGAAGTAATTGCGCGTCTCGTTGTTGACGTAGGTCTTGTCGGACGGCATCGCGGAGGAGGTCTTGGAGCGCATGATGCGCTCCAGCGTCGGCGGCTGAAACTTCATTTCACTCTCCCGGTCGTTGGCGTTTCCAAGCCGAATGGTGCCTAGAAATCGGGTGAAGCGCAATAGCGGGCATACAGCGGAAACGTGCCGTAAAAACGCGCCGAGGACCATGCTTGCAGCCGCTGGCGGTGTATGCGAGCTTCGCGATCTCTCCACAATCCGACCGCACAGACCATGCCAGCTCCGCCGCCGACTGCAACATCAGGCACGGCCGCCGCCACGACCACGTCGGCGCGCACGCGACGCCTGCTGGAGGCGCCGATCGGCACGACCCTCGCCCGCCTTGCCGCTCCCAATCTCGTGGTGGCCGCCGCTCAAACGGGAGTAGCGGTGGCGGACGCTTGGTACGTCGGTTTCCTGGGCGTCGCCCCGCTCGCGGCGCTGGCACTGGTGTTTCCTGTCCAGTCGCTGATGACGATGATGTCGGCAGGAGCGATGGGCGGTGGCATCTCCTCGGCGATGGCGCGCGCGCTGGGTGCTGGCGATCGGGCGCGGGCGGAAAGCCTGCCCGTTCATGCGCTCGTCATCGCGGCGGGCATGGCCGCGCTGTTCACAATCATGTTTGCTGCATTCGCGCGGCCCCTGTTCGCGCTGCTCGGCGGACGGGATGCAGCGCTCGAAGGCGCGGTCGACTACGCGCGCATCATGTTCGGCGGGGCGATCGTGGTGTGGGCGGCGAACACGCTGGCATCGCTCCTGCGTGGAACGGGTAACATGGCGGTGCCCGGCGTCGTGTTCACACTGACGGCGTTTGCCAACATCGCGTTGTCGGGCGCGCTGACGTTTGGATGGCTCGGAATGCCCAGGCTCGGCGTGGCGGGACCGGCTGCGGCGGCGATCGTGTCGTTCGGCATCGCCGCACTCGTGATGCTCGGCTATCTGGCGTCGGGGCGCAGCGGCGTCCGGTTGCGGCTCGTCGGCGTGAAGCTCGAGGCTGCGATTTTTCTCGACATCTTGAAAGTCGGCTTCGTCGCGTGCGGCAACGCACTTCTGACGATTGCGACGATCGTGATCGTGACGGGCCTCGTCGGGCTCTATGGCACGGCCGCGCTCGCCGGCTACGGTCTCGGCAGCCGGCTTGAGCTGTTGTTGATACCGATCACTTTCAGCGTCGGCGGCGCGATGACGGCGATGGTGGGCGTCAACCGCGGCGCGAAGAACTTCTCATGCGCGCGCCAGATCGCTTGGATGGGTGGTATCGCCGTGTTCGTCATAACCGGGACCATCGGTCTGGTCGTGGCGATCTGGCCCGATCTGTGGATCGGCCTGTTCACCGCCGATGCCGAGGCGGCAAGGATCGCGAGGCACTATCTGGCCATAGCAGGACCCTTCTTCGCCTTCTTCGGTTTCGGGCAGGCGCTTTATTTCGCGACGCAGGGCACGGGCAGCATGATCGCGCCGTTCTCGGCGGGTGCCGCGCGCCTGGCGCTGGCAGGCGGCGGTGGCGGGATCGTCGTGCTCGCCCTCGGGCTGTCGCTGACGTGGCTGTTCGTGGCCGTTGCGGCAGGTTTCGTTCTGTTCGGCTGTCTTCTGGCCTACGCCGTGTGGCGCGGGCGAACCTGGAACCCGGACCGGGCGTGATAGGCAACGCACCAGACAACCAGCGCAGACCAAGCATCTGAGGTTGAACAGCCGCCACCGCTGGCATAGGTTGCGCGACATTGCGGCCCTGCCGGCCGTACATACTCCCCCTCAACCCGATCACAAGCGGAGCCCATGCGCCCCTCCAAACGCAAGCCTGACGAGCTTCGTCGCGTCTCCTTCGAGCGCGGCTTCTCCATCCACGCCGAAGGCTCCTGCCTCATCAAGTTCGGCAACACCCACGTGCTCTGCACCGCGAGCCTCGAGGAACGGCTGCCCCCTTGGCTGAAGGGCCAGGGCCGCGGCTGGGTGACCGCCGAGTACGGTATGCTGCCGCGCGCCACCAACCAGCGCACTCGCCGCGAGGTCACCTCCGGCCATCCCTCCGGCCGCACCCAGGAGATCCAACGCCTGATCGGTCGCGCGTTGCGGGCCGTGGTCGACCTGCCCAAGCTCGGCGAGCGCCAGATCTCCATCGATTGCGACGTCATCCAGGCCGACGGCGGCACCAGGACGGCGGCCATAACCGGCTCGTGGATCGCGCTCCACGACTGCCTGAAGTGGATGGAGGCACGCTCGATGATCAAGGAAGGCGTACTGCGCGACCAAGTCGCCGCCGTCTCCGCCGGCATCTACAACGGCACCTGCGTCCTCGACCTCGACTATCCCGAGGACAGCGAGGCCGACGCCGACGCCAACTTCGTGATGACCGGCAATGGCGGCATCGTCGAGGTGCAGGGCACTGCCGAGCGCGAGCCGTTCAGCCAGGAGCGCTTCGACGAGTTGATGAACCTTGCCCGCAAGGGCATCAAGGAACTCATCTCTCTGCAGCAGCTCACCGTCGCCTGAGCAGCGATCCAGTAACGCGACACGTTCCTCGCCTCGAGGCCGCGACCGATCCGGTCGCGGCCAAATTTCTTGCACGTGTGCGGCGTCGGCCATATGCATGAGGCCAAAGTTGCTCATTCGCGCAAGCACAGGAGCCGACCATGCAGGCCACCGCCCAGCCCACCAGCGATGCCGCCACCCGCCAGAAATACTACGACACCATCGCGCCCCAGTCGCTCGCTCCGCTTTGGGAGGTGCTCAAAGGCCTCGTGCCGCCCGAGCCGCGCTCCAAGGCCGTGCCCCATGTCTGGCATTATTCCAAGGTGCGCCCGCTGCTGATCGAGGCCGGCCGGCTCGTCACCGCCGAGGAGGCCGAGCGGCGCGTGCTCGTGCTCGAGAACCCCGCGCTCGCCGGCCAGTCCCGGATCACGAGCTCGATGTATGCCGGCGTGCAGCTCGTCATGCCCGGCGAGATCGCGCCGGCCCACAAGCACACCGCCTCCGCGCTCCGCCTGGTGCTGGAATCGAATGGTGGTTACACGACGGTAGCCGGCGAACGCACGATCATGTGTCGCGGCGACTTCGTGATCACGCCCAATGGCGCCTGGCACGACCACGGCCAGGAGAGCGACACGCCGATCATCTGGGTCGATGGCCTCGACCTGCACATGATCAACTTCTTCGAGTCGGGCTTTATGGAGCACCATAACGACAAGAAGCAGTCGCTTGTCAAAAACGACGAAGAATCCGTCGCGCGGTATGGCTCCGGCCTCGTGCCGATGACCGCTCACTCGCCATTCGGCATGACCTCGCCGATCTTCAATTACCGCTACGACCGGAGCCGTGCCGCGCTGATGGACGTGGTCACCAACAACACGGTGGACCCCAACCTCGGACACGCATTGCGCTACGCCAACCCGCTCGACGGCGGCTGGGCGATGCCGACGATCGCGACCTGGCTGACGCATCTGCCCAAGGGCTTCGAGACCAAGGGCTACCGCGCCACCGACGGCCGCACGCTGATCGTCATCGAAGGCGAGGTCACCGCCGAGATCGACGGCAAGACGTTCAAGATGGGCGAGAGCGACATCGGTGTCTGGCCGGCATGGTCCTGGGGCAGCCTGCGCGCCGACAAGGACGCGATTTTCTTCACGTTCTCCGACCGCGCCGCCCAGGAAAGACTCGGCATCTGGCGCGAGGATCGCCGCTGATGGCGATCCGGGCGCTCCGCCACGCCGAGCCCTAAAGGCTCGGCTCCCCGGCAAGGCAGATCCCCCCAAGCCCGACCGTCACGCCGACGTCGGCTTGCGGCCACAGGTGCGGACGTTCGACTTGGTCCGAAATCAACGATACTTCCGACTGCACTGCGGAACAGAGCGGAGAGTTCAGTCCACACCGGCTGCCTTGAAGATCGCCCTGGCTTTTGGGGATTGAACGAATGAGATGAACATCGCGGCTTCAACTCCACGGCTCGAAGGTGTCATGGGCGCGATTGCGTAGGAGATGGAGCTGGCGTGCTCCGCAGGAAGCGGCCCCGCCAACTGCAATCCCTCCGCCGTCAAGATCTGAGGAATAGTCCCGACAGCTATAGTCTTACCGTCCCCTTGGAGTGCGCGCTTGAAGGTCTCCGATGGCGGCACTCGCACGACCTTTGAGTTCGTGACCGCTGTGATCTGCAGCTTGTCCAACACAATCGCAAACCGATTTCCGGAAGCAACGTTGTTGAAGACGATCGTGTCGGCGGCGAGGAGAGCGGCCCGTAGCGCAGCGGAGGTTGACACGTCGGGCGCTGGCTGAGACGCTTTGACCGCAATGCCGATGCCGACGTTGGCAATGATCGGGTGCGTGCCTGAGGCGACCTTTCCATGCTTCGAGAGTTCGGCAATAAAGTTCGGCTGAATGACGACGAGGTCAGCAGTCTCGCCCCCGGCGATGCGCCTGTCGATTTCAGGCGAGGGACCGAACACGAAAGTAATAGCGTGGCCGCTGCCGCGCGTAAACTCGGCCGCAATCTTTCGCAGAGGCCCGGCGAGCGGGCCGTCGGCGAGAACTTTGGTCTCCTCAGCACGGGCACTGGTTGCGACGCCAAACGCCAACACGGCGAGGACGGCACCATTGATCACAGTTCGCTGTAGCATGTTGGCCTCCGACCGCTTTCAGCTCTTATTTGCGCTCCCACGGTTAGCGGTCTCGTGCTTATCTCAATAGCTACAGTAACGGTGAGCCAGCCCCGCAAATGCATAGCCCGGATGATTTCGAATGGGATGATATCAAGTACCTGCTTCCGTAACTCCGATCCGGTGGTGATGGCGTAAGGGTCTGGGTTGGTTTGCGAATCAGCTATTTCTCTTGTCGAGGGCGGCTCACTCGGCAGGTGATGGGATGCGAAGCTTCGAGATCGTGCAGTCGGACACCGACACG
>CAMAYR010000103.1 GCA_945862355.1 Devosia equisanguinis
TGCGAGGTTGTCGTGTCGGTGTCCGACTGCACGATCTCGAAGCTTCGCATCCCATCACCTGCCGAGTGAGCCGCCCTCGACAAGAGAAATAGCTGATTCGCAAACCAACCCAGACCCTTACGCCATCACCACCGGATCGGAGTTACGGACGCAGGCGCTTATGACGTATTTCCCTGTCTCAATATGGAAATTCTCGACAAGGCGGTAGCCCTTGTAGTGCGCAGCTACAAAGGCATCCAGTTCAGGTGCAAGATTACGAATGTGCTCGTCAGCCCGAGCAATCTTGGCCAAGCATCCATCTAGCGGGTGTGCCATGGCGTACAAGGTTTCTTGTCCACTACGATCTTGCCCCCTTCGCCTCGCGGATGATCTTCCACAGGCGATCAGCAGTCGCAGGCATCGGGACATCTTTCACGCCATAGACCGAAAGCGCATCGACGAGCGCGTTGCCGACTGCCGGCATGGCGCCGACGCAGCCGGCCTCCCCCGCCCCTTTCACACCCAGCGGGTTCGTCTTTGTCGGGGTCGGATGGCTCTTGACCTCCATGTGCGGGAAATGGTGCGCCCGCGGCATCGCGTAGTCCATGAACGAGCCGGTGAGCAGCTGCCCGCTCTCGGGATCGAACTTGATGTCTTCCAGCAGGATCTGACCGAGGCCCTGCGCCACGCCGCCCTTGATCTGGCCCTTGAGCAGCAGCGGATTGATCACGGTGCCGACATCGTCGACCACCGTATACTTCGTAACCTCGACGAGCCCCAACTCCTCGTCGATCTCCAGCTCGCAGATATGGCAGCCGTTCGGAAAGTTCTCCCGGGGATTGTTGTAGACGGCGCTCGAGTAGAGCCCCGGCTCCATGTCCTTGGGCAGCTTGGCGGGCATAGACGCCGCCTTCGCGACCTCTTTCATCGACAAGGTGCGATTGGTCTTGCGGCTCTTGAACACGCCCTCCTCCAGCTCGACGTCGTCGACCTCGAGCATGTGGGCTGCGATCTTCTTGGCCTTGTCGATGATCTTGGCTGCTGCCAGATGCACCGCCGAACCCGCCAGCGCCGCCGAGCGCGAGCCGCCCGTGCCCTCGCCGTAGTTCACCATGTCGGTGTCGCCGGAGATGTAGTGCACGTCGCCCGGATCGACGCCGAGCCGGTCGCAGAGCACCTGCGTGAAGGTCGTCGCGTGGCCCTGACCCTGATTGATCGCGCCCGTGAGCAGCGTGACCGAGCCGCCGCGATCGAAACGGATCTCGGCGCCCTCCAAGCCGGCCGCAGCCGCGCGCTCGATCGTGAACGACACGCCGATGCCCGCGAGCTTGCCGCGCGCCTTCGCCTCCGCGCGCCGCTTCTCGAAGCCGGCGTAGTCCGCCAGCTTCAGCGTCTCGTCCATCGCGCCGACGAAGTCGCCGGCATCGTAGGTGAACACGAGGCCGGTCTTGTAGGGCATCGCCTCCGGCGCGATCATGTTCATCCGGCGCAGTTCTACCGGATCGGTCTTCAATTCGTCCGCTGCCAGGTCGACGAGCCGCTCGATGGCATACGCCGCTTCGCCGCGCCCGTTGCCGCGATAAGGCCTGAGCGGGTTCGTGTTGGAGAACACCGTCGTCACATCGACGTGGATCGCCGGGAACACATAGACGCCGGCCAGCGTGCCGATGTTGCCGATTGCCGAGGTCTCGCCACCGGTCTGCACATAGGCGCCGACGTTGACCGTGCTCTTGCCGCGCAGACCGAGGAACTTGCCATCGTTCGCAACGGCCAGCTCCAGCTCGTAGACGTGGTCGCGTGCCTGCGCATCGCCCAGGAACGATTCAGAGCGCGTCGCCGTCCACTTGACCGGACGGCCCGTAACCTTCGTGCCGAGTATCGCCAGCGCCGTCTCGTTGAACAGCGCCGACTTCATGCCGAAGCTGCCGCCGATGTCGGTGGCCACCACGCGGATCATGCTTTCCGGCACCTTGATCATCTCCGCGATCTGCGCGCGGTAGACGAATGCGCGCTGCAGCGTCGTGTAGACGGTGTAGCGCTCTGCAGCCGGATCGAAGTAAGCCGTGGCAGCACGTGGCTCCATCGTCGCCGCGGTCACGCGGTTGATCACGGCCTTGTACGCGATGACCCGATCGGCCTTCGCAAAAGCCGCATCGGCGGCAGCCTTGTCGCCACCGAGCCAGACGTAGCAGATGTTGTTGGGCGCGTCGGGCCACACGAGCGGCGCACCCGGCGCTATCGCCTCCTCCGTGCCGATCACCGCCTGCAGCGGCTCGTAATCGACCTCGATCAACTCGGTAGCATCGGCCGCCTGAGCCGCCGTCTCTGCGATCACGAACGCGACCGGATCGCCGACCCAGCGCACGATACCGCGAGCCATCGCCGGATAGGTGGGCCGGTACATACCAGAGCCATCGCGACGCTTGAGCGCCATTTCAGGTCCCGGCAGGTCGCCCCAACCGCTCGCCTGCCAGTCCTTGTCGGTCAGGACGGCGATGACGCCAGGCGCCTTCTCGGCAGCCGAGGTATCGATCGATTTGACGCGAGCATGGGCATAGGCCGCGCGCAGAACTGCGCCGTAGGCCGTGTTGGGCAGCGTGATGTCGTCGACGTAGCGCCCGCCACCGCGCAACAGGCGCGGATCCTCGGTGCGCTTTACGCCCTGCCCGATCGCGAATTCTCCCATGGCGGTCTCGCTCTTTGGTTCTCGGTGATTGACTTGGTTCTCGGTGATCGACGTCGGCTCCACCGCAACTTGCCGGCACGGATGAGCCCTGAAAAAGTTGTGCGGCCCTTTGGTAGCAAGGCGATCCAGGCCCGTCCACTGCGGCGAGGCGAGCGGCTGCTTCGGATTCGGCGACAGCAGTGTCGGGAGAGTTGTCGGAGAGAGTTTGACCTCGGGCCGCGACCTTGCGACACTCCGGCCTTCGCCCCCATCTCGCCGAGGACTGCATCATGGCCCAGATCCGTCATATCGCCATCTCGAGCGACAACCCCTCCAAGACCGCCGATTTCTACATGAAGGCCTTCGGCATGACCGAGGTTGCCCGCCACAATCTGCCGCCCGGCGTCGTCGAGGACGCGCCGCGCCCCTCGACCGTGGTGTTGACCGACGGACACATCTCGCTCGCCATCTTGAAGTTCGGCAAGGATCAGACCGGCGTGGGCCTCGAATACCAAGGCCTGCACCACATCGGCTTCGTGGTCGACGATCCCGCCGCCTGGACACCGCATCTGGAGGCGCTCGGCGCCCCCAATATCACCCGGCCCGAGGACATGCCGAAGACCGCGCATTGGGAGATCAAGTTCCGCGGTCCCGACAACGTCGTGTTCGACATCTCCCATCTGGAGTGGCCGGGTGCATCGAAGGTAGAGCCCGACACGAAGGCCCAGCCGGTCAAGGACGCAGCCGAGTAGGCGCGTCGTCGAGACCGCCCCGATCAGCCCCTCGCAGGGCACACCTGCATCACCCACTGGGAAGCATCAGAATGCGCATTGGCGACTACGAGATCGAGATCATCGTGCAGGGCTATCCCGGCAAGTCGGTGTGTCATGGTGGGCTGGGCTGGAGCACGCTGACGCTGATCCGTGGCAAGGGCCGCATCGCCGTAGTCGACACCGGGCCCTTCGGCTACCGCACGATGATCCGCGAAGGGCTTGCCAAGCACGGCCTGAAGCCCGCCGACGTGACGGACCTACTGCTGACCCATTGCCATCACGACCACTCGGTCAACTGGATGATGTTCCAGAACGCACGCATATATATCGGCGCCGCCGAGATGGCCTGGGCGACGAAACTAGAATGGGGCGTGAACTCCGTTCCAGAGCTCTATGTGGCCGAGCTGGCGAAATGGTCCAAGTGCCAGCTGGTGGGCGACGGCGAGGCCATCTGGCCCGATCTCAAGACCTATCTCGCCCCCGGCCACACGCCAGGTTGCCTGATCTTCGTGCTCGAAGGCGCCGAGCACGACCTGATCTTCACCGGCGATTCCGCCAAGAACCGCGCCGAGCTGGTGTCCCGCGACACCGACATGACCTTCGACAAGAAAGTCAGCGCCGCCTCCATCGACATGATCTGGAGCCACTGGCGCAAGAAGCCGGGCACCATCGTCCTTCCCGGCCACGACCGGCCGATGGTGCTGAAGGACGGCAAGCCGACCTACCTCGGCAAGCTGGAAGCGGCCGTGAAGTCCTGGACCGGCGACGACATGGAGACGACCACCACCTTCAATCTCGTCGTCTGAAGCTGCCGCCCGCACCGGTCGAGGGCGTCACATTGACTTAAGGCCGCCCAGCACCGATCTGTGAAGCATGGTCACCCAAGCTACATCCCAGCCGCTCTCCCAGCCGGCAAGCCGCCCGGGCGGCACCCGCCCCACGATCGACGAGTCCGAGCTCGCTCGCTTCGCCGCCCTTGCCGCCGATTGGTGGAACCCAAAAGGTAAGTTCCGCCCGCTGCATCAGATCGGGCCCGTCCGCCTTCAGTTCGTGCGGGATCGCCTGACCACCCACTTCCACCTCGACCACGGCGGCCTGAAGCCTCTCGCCGGCCTCAGCGTGCTCGACATCGGCTGCGGTGGCGGGCTCATCTCCGAGCCCCTCGCCCGCATGGGCGCACAAGTCACCGGAATCGAGCCCAAGGAAGCCAACATCAAGGCGGCCATCGCCCACGCCGAGCCGCAGGGATTGGGCATCGACTACCGCATAGCCACCGTCGAGGATCTGGCCGCGGCTGGCGAGACCTTCGATGCCGTCGTGTGCCTGGAGGTCGTCGAGCACGTCCCCGACGTCGGCCAGTTCATCAAGAGCTGTGCGGCCGTGGTCAGGCCGGGCGGCATCATGGTGCTCTCGACCATCAACCGCACCATGAAGTCTTTCGCGCTGGCGATCGTGGGCGCTGAGTACGTGTTGCGCTGGCTGCCGGTCGGCACGCACCAGTGGAACCGCTTCATCACGCCTGACGAGCTCGCAGTCTTCGCCCGCGAGGCAGGGCTGGAGCCCGGCCGTCTGGAGGGCATGTTCTACAACCCGCTGGCCGACCGCTGGTCGCTGTCGGCCGACACGGACGTGAACTACCTGATGGCGGCAGCCCGGCCCACCTGAGCATCCCCAGTCTGAAGCCGGCTCCTGTCGCCTACCGCTGTCGCGCGCCGCCCAAGCGTCCCATCCGGCGCCGCCGCATCCTCATACGTCGCAGCCGCGCCATCATTCGCCGACGCCTCAGCGGCCCCCCGCCGCCCGGACCTCCAACTCGTTTGCGACGCGCAACGCCTTTCTTGAAGGATTGCATGAAATTCTGCGCCTTCGTCTCTGGCGTCAGCAGGGATGTTGCAGCCAACGAAGCCAGAACTGCTCCAAGCGAAATCATGAGGTCTCGTCGCTTCATGTCGCCTCCTGATACTCAGCAACGCCCAAACAGCCGCCAGCAAGGCGGCCGCGCTTCAGGCTATTCGCTCCCGCGAGCCGCGGACAAGCCGTTTACGTACCGCCGTTTACGTATCGAAAGCTAATATGATCGTCGCACTTTTGCTGGGGGACGCGGCGTGATACTGTTTTCGCAAGTCAACCGAGAACGCGCTTGATGCGATATGCCAGGCGCCGGAGAAAGAGCTTGCAGGGGCGAGATGAATCCCGCCCTCCCGGAAGGGCAGGGGCCAGCGACGGTCATGGGGGGGACGGGAGCCACGGCTCGAACGCTGGCTCGAACGCTGGCTCGGAGCCGCGCGCATCTACGCGCCAGTCCTCTCTCACGTCACCTCACCATGCCGAGCCATCCGTCTACGCGGCCCTGGATCTCGGCACGAACAATTGCCGCCTTTTGATCGCCCGTCCGACGAGGCGTGGATTCCACGTGATCGACGCTTTTTCCCGGATCGTCCGCCTGGGCGAAGGCCTGACGGCGACCGGAATGCTGTCCGAGCAGGCGATGTCGCGCGCGATCGAGGCGCTGCGGATCTGCGGCTCGAAGATCAACCGCCAGCGGGTTTCGAGCGCGAAGCTGGTCGCAACCGAAGCCTGTCGCATCGCCAGCAACGGACCGCAGTTCATCTCTCGCGTCCGCGATGATCTGGGCCTCGACATCGAGATCCTGTCGCGCGAGGACGAGGCCAAGCTCGCCGTTTGCGGTTGCGCATCGCTCATCGATGTCGATTGCGATCACGCGATGGTGTTCGATATCGGCGGCGGCTCATCGGAGCTGATCTGGCTCGATCTCAGGCGCCGTCACGGGCACTGGCGCCGCTCCCTGGCCGACCGCATGGACGCGCATACCTGCATCTCAGCCTGGACCTCGCTGCCCATCGGCGTCGTCTCGATGGCCGAGAAGTTCGACGGCCGCAACGTCACGGAGGAAAGCTTCGAGGCGATGGTCGCCCACGTCATGCAGATGATCGAGCCGTTCGAGGCCAAGCACCGCATGGCCGATCAAATTGCCAAGGGACGGGTCCACCTGCTCGGCACCTCGGGCACCGTCACCACGGTGGCTGGCATCCTGCTCGGCCTGCCGCGCTACGATCGCAACCGCGTCGACGGCTGCTGGCTTTCGACCCCGGACGTTCGCGCCGTGACGAGCGGCCTTCTCCATCGCACCTTCGAGCAGCGCGTGGCCGAGCCGTGTATCGGCCGCGAGCGCGCCGACCTCGTGCTGGCCGGCTGTGCTATTCTGGAGGCACTGCTGCGCGTCTGGCCGGCACGACGCTTGCGTGTGGCGGATCGAGGCTTGCGCGAGGGAATTCTGGCCACGCTGATGGCCAATGATGGCCATTTCCAGGAGCGCGGCGGCCGGCGCCAACACGGGAACTGAGGAGGCGACGATGGCAAAGCCTCCACGCGGTGGAAGCGGCGGCAAGGCAGGTTCGGCTAGTAAGACTGGCAGAGGCGGCGGATCACCCGGCGCCAGCGGCGGCCAGCGCAACATGAGAGTGCGCCTGAAAACGGCACGACAGCGCACCACCTCGCAGCAGAAGTGGCTCGAGCGGCAGCTCAACGATCCTTATGTCGCCGCGGCCAAGCGCGACGGCCTGCGTTCGCGCGCGGCGTTCAAGCTGATCGAGATCGACGACCGGCAGCGCCTGCTGAAGCCGGGCCACCGCGTCGTGGACCTGGGGGCGGCGCCGGGCGGGTGGACGCAGGTGGCGGTCGAGCGGGTAAAGGCGTTGGAGGGGCGCGGCCAGGTCATCGGTATCGACTATCTCGAGATGGGCAGCATTCCAGGCGCCACAATCCTCCAGCTCGACTTCCTGGACGATAGCGCGCCCGACAAGCTCAAAGCACTCTTGCGTGACGGCCAGGCCGATGTCGTCCTGTCGGACATGGCAGCCCCCACGATCGGCCACTCCGGCACCGACCACTTGCGCATCATGGGCTTGGCCGAGACCGCGGTCCAGTTCGCCCGCGAGGTGCTGGCCCCCGGCGGCGCCTTCCTGTGCAAGATGTTCCAGGGTGGGACGGAGCGCGAACTGCTCGCCGACCTCAAGCGCGATTTCGAGACCGTCCGCCACATCAAGCCGCCTGCCAGCCGCAAAGAATCGACGGAACTCTATGTCCTGGCGACAGGATTTCGAGGCGTCGGAGCATCCCAGTCCGACGCCTTGGACGAGCCGAACGAGTAGGTCGGCTCAACCCAACTCGCAGAACAGAGCTTCGGCGTCGGGCCATGCCTCTGAGGGGGCTCACACCACAAATTCTCAGGCTTGGTCGTCTCAGGCTTGGTCGTCTCAGGCTTGGTCGTCTCAGGCCTTGTTGTCGTTGCCGGCGGCGCCAGCCATCTGCTGTTGGCGCTGGATGTAGAGCTGCGCGAAGTCGATCGGATCGAGCAGCAGCGGCGGGAAGCCGCCTTCCCGTGTCACGTCGGCGAGCAGCCGCCGCAGGAACGGGAAGATCAGCGTCGGGCAATTAATGAGCAGGAACGGCTCGAGCGACGGGGGCGGCATGTTCTCGATGTGGAACAATCCCGCATAGATGCACTCCACCTCGTAAATCACGCCCGCCTTGCTCTCGGCCTTGGCCGTGAAGTGGATCGCGCTCTCGAACAGATTGTCGGCTACCGGCTTGGCGTTGACGTTGACCTCCACCTTGAGGTTCGGGTCGTCGCCGGGGCCCTGCAGCAGC
This sequence comes from Devosia equisanguinis, assembly GCA_945862355.1. GTDB lineage: Bacteria > Pseudomonadota > Alphaproteobacteria > Rhizobiales > Hyphomicrobiaceae > CAMDPA01. The sequence continues at coordinate 8,089 of CAMAYR010000103.1, forward strand.
CGTTCGATGTTCGGGTTTTCGAACGAGAAGTCCTTGATGTACTGCGCCACCACGCGCGCCTGCACCTGCAGGTCTGCAGTCTGCGCGTTGCCCTGTAGGTTATCGGCCATGAGCGTGGGTGTCCTCGATTTTGGGGGAACGTCTCGGCGCGTCGCTATCACGATTGCAGGTCTCGGGGCAACGCTTGCCCCGTCGTCATTTCCGCGGACGCCTGTCGTCGGACAGCCTGTCACCGGAAGTCGGCTTCGACGGCGGCTGCTTGGGATCGTCCACCCTCTCCCACTCGCCGTCGATCGTCGTGCCGGACGTGCCGGAACCGCTGCGCCCGCCTTCGTCGCCAGGCGCACCTCCCGGCCCTGGTGAGCGCCATTCCCGCGTTTCCACGTGTACCTCGGCCCTGGCCAGCAGGCGCGAAAGCCCCCATCTGGCGATCGCGCGTCGGGTGGGCGGCACGAGCAGAGGAAGCGCCATCGCGTCGCTGATGAAGCCGGGGACCGCGAGCAGGAAGCCGGCGAGCATCAACATGAAGCTGTCCACCACCGGTTCCAGCGGCGGCCGCCCCTCCTGCAGCGACTGCGCCGCCCGCTGCGCCGCCGTGATCCCCTGCGCCTGAATGATCAGGCCGCCGACCACCCCCGTGCCGATCAGAATTAGAATGGTTCCCCACACCCCCAGCGACTGACCGACCTTGATCATCACCGCCAGCTCCAGCAGCGGGAAGGCCAAGACCAGCAGGATGAGACCGATTTGCATTTTTCCCTAACCGCTCTTGCGGCGAATTGTGATTGCAGCCTGCCCCGCGGAGGCGTAATCCGATCAGATACATGCTATCATGGGTTTGTGCCGGCATATGCTACCCGCAGATGGCGGCCGCGCGACGCAAACCAATTCCGCCTGCTCGACGCTGCTTATGCAACGCCGCGCACTGGCACAAGCTTCCGAATGCACCTACATAGACTTCTCTATCCTGGTCGGTATTCTTCGAGAAAGCACCAATGGACGGCAAGATCGACCTTATCACGCTGATCGCCCTGGTGGTGGCCATCGTCGCGATCTGGAAGCTGCGTAGCGTGCTCGGACAACGCACTTCGAACGACGAGACCCGCATCGACCAGCAGATGCGCGCCCGACAGGAGCGCGAGCGTCAGGCAGCGGCCAACCCGAAGGTCGTGACCCTTCCACGTCGACCGGCCGACGATGCTGCGGGAGCCCAGCTTTCCGCCGCCGATCAGGCTGCGATCGCTGAAGCCGAGGCCAAGGTCAAAACTTTCTCCGCCGATCCTGCCGTCGAGCAGGGCTTGCTCGCTATGTTGCGCGCCGACAGCTCCTTCGACCCGGCGGGCTTCATGGAGGGCGCCAAGTCGGCCTATGAGATGATCGTCACCGCGTTCGCAGAGGGCAACCGCAAGATGTTGCGGGATTTGCTGAGCAAGGAGGTCATGGACGGCTTCAATGCCGCGATCACCGAGCGCGAGCGCAAAGGCGAGACCATCGATCAGAGCTTCGTCGGAATCAATAAGGCAGACCTCGTCGGCGCCGAGGTCAAGAACGGCGTTGCGACGGTAGCGGTCCGGTTCGAGAGCCAGTTGATCTCCGCTACCCGCAGCCGCACCGGCGAGGTGCTCTCCGGCGATCCCCAGCGCATCACCGACGTCACCGACATCTGGAGCTTCGCCCGCGAGCTCGGCTCCCGCAATCCGAACTGGAAGCTCGTTGCCACCGAATCCGCCGGCTGAGGAGCCTTCGTCCCGGGCGACTGCATGGGGGGCTCGGCCATGTCCGGCACGCGGCTCGTCCCGGCATCCTTCGAGAGCATTCCCGGCTGGTACGACGACGATCACGCCAGGGCGTTCGCCGCGTTCCTGGTGTCGTGCCGCTCGATCAACGAGCGAGTGCCATCCTCGCTTGCCCGCACGACAACGGACGACCTCATTGCTGCGGTCTGCGCCAAGGCGCTTCGACGCAGCAACCGGCCGGTGAGAGAGGCGGAAGCGCGCCATTTCTTCGAGCGATTTTTCGTGCCGCACGCAGTCGAGCATTCGGCGCCGCACGGCCTGCTGACCGGCTACTACGAGCCGATCGTGGAAGGATCGCGGATACCCGACCACCGGTTTCGCGTCCCTCTCCATCGACGCCCACCCGATCTGGTGAACGTCGTTGCCGAGAGCGAGCGGGCTAATCCCGGCGTCGCATACACGCACATGCGCCAGACCGCGAACGGCCTAGTGCCCTACCCGACGAGGGCCGAGATCGACGCCGGCGCCCTCGAAGGCCAAAGCCTCGAACTGATCTGGCTCGCCGACCCGGTCGATGCCTTCTTCGCCCAGGTCCAGGGCTCGCTGCGCGTGCGTTTGCCAGATGGTATGATGGTGGGCTTGACCTACGACGGCAAGAACGGCCACCCCTATACCTCGATCGGGCGCATTCTCGTCGACCGGGGCGAGATCGAGCCGGCGGCGATGTCGCTGGAACGGCTAGGTGCTTGGGCGCTGTCGGACGAGGGAAGAGGCCGCAAGCTCATGCAGCACAACGCTTCCTACGTGTTCTTCCGCGAGACGGACGACGCCAGCGCGCAAGGCGTGCTGGGAACCCCGCTCTTGCCCGGACGTAGCTTGGCTGTCGATACAGCTCACGTCGCCCTCGGCCTGCCTGTTTTCGTCGATGCACCGAGCCTGCGCCATTGGGGACGACGCGCGCCGTTCCGACGGCTGATGGTGGCCCACGATGTCGGCTCGGCCATTCACGGACCGGAGCGGGGCGACGTCTATTTCGGCGCCGGAACGCTTGCTGGCAAACGCGCCGGCATCACCAAGCATCCTGTTGATTTTTACGTCCTGCTTCCCCGCGCCGCCGTCTCCGGCAGGGTATCGCCATGAGCCGAAAGGACGATGGCAAGAAGCGGCGTGGCGGCGGCCTTCTCAGCGAGGAGGACCGGGACCTCTGGCAATTCGTCGCCCGCAGCATCGGCCCCACGCACGGCAAATCCCGCGTCCGCGATGTCGAGCCGGACTTCGAGGCACTGACCGCGGACTACGAGGCCTACCACCGCCGCCAGATCCAACGCGCGCCCACACCCCAAGCTAAGAGCCAGCGGCCGTCGCCACCTCCACCTCCACCGCGCCCAGCCCCAGCGCCCAAGCGATCTTCCCCGCAGCCGGCGCCTGCCCCACAGCCACTGCCGCTCGAACGCCGCAAGGCCCGCCGCATCGCGAAAGGCACCGAGGAGATCGAGGCCCGCCTCGACCTTCACGGCATGACCCAGGACGACGCGCACGCGTCGCTCGTCGGCTTCATACGTCGCTGCTCTGCCCAGGGCCTGCGCACCGTCCTCGTGATCACCGGCAAGGGTGGCGCTGGCCGGACTTCCCGCGACGATTACGACGCGATGCCCCGCGAGCGCGGCGTTCTGAAGCGCAACGTGCCGCGCTGGCTCGGCGGCCACGAGCTCTCGAGCCTCGTGATCAGCTATACTTCCGCCCACCTCCGCCACGGCGGCGAAGGTGCGATCTACGTGCGGTTGCGGCGGAAGGGTTGAATGCGTATCAGTGCGCCGGCGCAGTTGAAACCAACCGCCCCTGCCGCTAAGACTGCCGCCATGCTGACCCGCCAAGCCTCGATTGCGCTGCGAATTACGGTCCCGGCCGCCTGAAGGCGACCGGGTGTGCCCGCGTTGTTCGACGCGCGCGATCAAGTGCAAATCAACGGCGATTCCTCACGGCTCCCCCATGACATCCAAACCGACTGCCGCTGCCGGCGCTGATGCCTCCAGGGACTGGGGCAAGACCCTGTTCCTGCCCGAGACGCAGTTCCCGATGCGTGCGGGCCTCCCGGACCTCGAGCCGAAGCTCCTGAAGCGTTGGGCCGACATGCGGCTCTACGAGCAACTGCGCGCGCAGGGCAAGGGCCGGCCGAAGTTCCTGCTGCACGACGGTCCGCCCTACGCCAACGGCAACATCCACATCGGCCACGCGCTCAACAAGATCCTCAAGGACCTCGTCGCGAAGTCGCAGACCATGCTGGGCTTCGACAGCAACTACGTGCCAGGCTGGGACTGCCACGGCCTGCCGATCGAGTGGCAGATCGAGCAGGCGTACCGCAACAAGGGCAAGTCGAAGGACACGATCCCGGTCGGCGAGTTCCGCAAGGAGTGCCGCTCGTTCGCGGAGAATTGGCTGAACATCCAGCGCGAGGAGTTCAAGCGGCTCGGCGTGGTCGGCGACTGGGACAACCCCTACACGACGATGACGTTTCCGGCCGAAGCGCAGATCGCGGCCGAGTGCATGAAGTTCGCGATGAACGGATTGCTCTATCGCGGCTCCAAGCCCGTGATGTGGAGCGTGGTCGAGAAGACCGCGCTGGCCGAAGCGGAAGTCGAGTACCACGACTACCTGAGCGATACGATCTGGGTGAAGTTTCCTGTTTGGGGCATGAACAGTCGATTTGCCGACGAGTATCTGCGAAACGGAGGGTCTGGCGAAATCCTGAAACAGATCCAGGAAGCGTCAGTCGTGATCTGGACGACCACGCCGTGGACAATCCCAGGTAATCGCGCCATCTCATTCTCTTCGAAGATCAATTACAGTCTCTACAGAGTTACTGATGCACCGGATGGAAATTGGGCTAAAAAGGGCGACATCTATGTGCTTGCCGACGCATTGGCGCCGTCAGTGTTCGCGTCGGCAAAGGTACCCAGCGCCGGATATGAGAAGCTGGCGGAACTGCCGCTAAGCGCAATCGCGACCTGCAAACACCCCCTGCACGGAAAGGGTTATGATTTCCACGTCCCGCTCCTCGACGGCGACCACGTCACCGACGACACCGGCACGGGTTTTGTTCATACGGCGCCCGGTCATGGCACAGACGACTTTAAGGTCTGGTTAGAAAGCGCTGTATTCTTCTCGTCCAAGTATCCGACGTTGGACATCGACACCTCGATCCCCTTCACCGTCGACGGCGACGGCGTGCTGACCGAGGAAGCGCCGGGCTTCACCGGCAAGCGCGTGCTGAAGGAGAACGGCGACAAGGGCGATGCGAACGATGCCGTCATCAAGGCGCTGTCGGAAGCCGGCGGGTTGATCGCGCGCGGCCGCCTGAAGCACCAGTATCCGCATTCCTGGCGCTCCAAGAAGCCGGTCATCTATCGCAACACGCCGCAGTGGTTCATCGCGATGGATAAAAAGCTTCCACCCTCCGGGAAAGAATCCACCCCAATCGCGGAGTTTTTTGACGACTACACACTGAGAACCTTGGCAGAAAACGAGATACTTCAACGAGTAGAGTTCATTCCTCCCCAAGGTCGAAATCGGCTCTACGGCATGATCTCGCAGCGCCCGGACTGGGTGATCTCGCGCCAGCGCGCCTGGGGCGTGCCGATCACGGTGTTCGTGCAAATGGAGACAGCGGAGGTCATCCCCTCCGCGCAGTTCGCACGCTCGCAGGAGTTGATCGACCGCATCGTCGCCGCCATGCGCGAGAAGGGGGCCGACGCGTGGTTCGAGGCGGGCGCGAAAGAGCGCTTCCTCTCCGGCCTCGTCGATGACCCGTCCCAGTGGGAGCAGGTCACCGACATCCTCGACGTGTGGTTCGATTCCGGCTCCACCCACGCCTATACGCTCGGCGATCCCGAGCACTTCCCCTCGCTCTCCGGCGTCAAGCGCAAGGTGGACGGCGGCGACGACCGCGTGATGTACCTGGAAGGCTCCGACCAGCATCGCGGCTGGTTCCACTCGTCCTTGCTCGAAAGCTGCGGCACGCGCGGCCGCGCGCCGTTCGACGTCGTGCTGACGCACGGCTTCGTGCTCGACGAGAAAGGGCAGAAGATGTCGAAGTCGCTCGGCAACGTCGTCGCCCCGCAGGAGGTGATGAAGTCGTCCGGCGCGGACATCCTGCGCCTGTGGGTCGCCGCGTCCGACTATTCCGACGACCTGCGCATCGGCCCCGAGATCCTGAAGTCGTTCGTCGACAACTACCGCAAGCTGCGCAACACGCTGCGCTGGATGCTGGGCGCGCTCGCGCATTTCAACGAGGCCGACCGACAGGCACACGACAAGCTGCCCGAGCTCGACCGGCTGATGCTGCATCGCCTCGCCGAGCTGGATGTAGAAATCCGCGCGGCGTATGCGAGCTATGACTACCGCAAGGTCGTCTCCGCGCTGTCGCAGTTCATGAACACGGAGCTTTCCGCGTTCTACTTCGACATCCGCAAGGACACGCTGTACTGCGAGGCGCCCTCGAGCCCCGCCCGCAAGGCGGCATTGACCGTCGTGGACGCGTTGTTCCGCTGCACCTGCACGTGGCTGGCCCCGATCCTGTCGTTCACCGCGGAAGAAGCCTGGATCAGCCGTCATGCGGGCGAGGAAAGCTCCGTTCACCTGCAGATCTTCCCGGAGATCCCAAACGGCTGGCACGACCCCGCGCTCGATGCGCGCTGGGAGAAAATCCGTCGCGTGCGCCGCGTCGTAACCGGCGCGCTGGAATTGGAGCGGGCGGGCAAGCGCATCGGCTCGAGCCTCGAGGCCGCGCCTGTCGTGCATGTGACCGACGTGGAGCTTCGCGCCGCGATCGAAGGCGTGGACCTCGCGCAAGTCTGCATCACTTCGGGCATCGAGGTGCGCGCGGGCGAGGCGCCGGCCGGTGCGTTCACGCTGCCTGATGTGGCAGGCGTGGCCGTGGTTCCCGCCAAGGCCACGGTCACTAAATGCGCCCGCTCCTGGCGCTATACGGACGATGTCGGCTCCGACCCGGACTATCCCGAGCTGTCCGCCCGCGATGCGGCGGCGATGCGAGAGATCGACGCAAAGCCACCACTCTCGTAGTAGGTTGGGTTAGCTCGGCACTGCCGAGCGTAACCCAACGTCTTCGCGTCGCAAAAAGCCCAGCAACAGGAGGGAACATGCTCAGGAAGACTGGACTTTCGATCGCGGGGCTCGCGGCGGCACTGCTGACCGCGACCGCCGCCGTAGCGCAGACCTACCCCGAGAAGCCCGTGCGCATCGTCGTGCCGTTCCCGCCGGGCGGCGGCAACGACATCATCGTGCGCGCGATGACCGAGGAAATGTCCAAGAGCCTCGGCCAGCAGGTGCTCGTCGACAACAAGCCCGGCGCCGGCACAGTGATCGGCACCGACCATGTCGCGAAGTCGGCCCCCGACGGCTACACGATCCTGATCGCCTCGTTCGCCTTTGCGGTGAACCCGAGCCTGCTGGCGAAACTGCCCTACGACCACCCCAAGGCGTTCACGCCGATCACGCTGATCGGTCGCTCGCCCAATATCGTGATCGTGCCGCCGGACCGGCCCTACAAGACCATGTCCGAGCTGACCGCCTACGCGAAAGCCAATCCGGGCAAGCTCAACTACGGCTCGTTCGGTAACGGCACATCGGGTCACCTCGCACCCGAGCTCTACAAGATCATGGCCAAGGTCGACATCCTGCATGTGCCCTACAAGGGCAGCGGTCAGGCCATCACCGATCTGATCGGTGGCCGTCTCGACGTGATGTTCGCCACCCTGTCCGGTGGCGCGGCGCAGGTGCGCTCAGGCAAGGCGCGCGCATTGGCCGTGACCTCGGCGACGCGCTCTCCCGCCTACCCGGACGTGCCGACCATCGCCGAAAGCGGCGTGCCTGGGTTTGCGTCGGAGACCTGGTATGGAATGTTGGGACCGGCAGGTCTCCAGCCCGCCGTCGTCGCGAAGCTGCACGCCGCCATCAAGCGGGCGGTCGAAACCGAAGCCTTCAAGAAGAAGGCGGCATCCGACGGCCTCGTCGTCAATGTCGGCGATGGTGCCGCACTCGGCAAGCTGATCGACGAGGAGGAGAAGCGCTGGCGACCCGTCGTGAAGGAAGCGAAGATCAAAGCTAACTGATTGCAGCCCGCATTGGGGACACTCACCGTTTTCCGGCGCGCGTGCGTCCGTAGGCTGGATCGCACAATCGGTGGCTGTCCCCATTTTTCTTCCCGGAAAGCAGGAGGGTGGAAAGCTCGATCGCATGTCCACCGTTAAGATTTCCATCCGCCCCGAGTGGACGAACGCGCGCCGCATCGTCGTCAAGATCGGCTCGGCGCTGCTCGTCGACCGCACGACGGGCAAGCTGCGCCAGGACTGGCTCGACAGCCTCGCCGATGACGTGGCGCGCCTTGCAGGCCAGGGCAAGCAGCTCATCCTCGTCTCGTCGGGCTCCATCGCGCTAGGCCGCCAGCTGATCGCGCTGCCGAAAGGTCCGCTCGCCCTCGAGCAGAGCCAGGCCGCGGCCGCCGTCGGCCAGATCGGGCTCGCCCACGCCTACCAGGAGCTGTTCCGCGCCCGCGGCCTGACCGCCGCGCAAATACTTCTGACGCTCAGCGACACCGAGGAGCGCCGCCGCTACCTCAACGCGCGCCAGACGATGGAGACGTTGCTTCACTACTGCGCGATTCCCGTGGTGAACGAGAACGATACGGTCGCCACCACCGAGATCCGCTACGGCGACAACGACAGGCTCTCCGCGCGTGTCGCCTCGATGATGAGCGCGGACGTCCTCGTACTCCTGTCCGACATCGACGGGCTCTACACAGCGCCGCCCGGCACCGATCCCAACGCCCGCCGCCTCGACGAGGTGCGCGCCATCACGCCCGAGATCGAGGCGATGGCCGGCGACGCCGGCACCGAGCTCAGCAAGGGCGGCATGAAAACGAAGGTCGAGGCCGGTCGCATAGCACTCGCCGCCGGCGCCCATATGGTGATCGCCTCGGGCAAGGTGCTGCGGCCGCTGGCCCAGCTCGAGGAAGGCGCGCCCTGCACCTGGTTCATCGCGCAGTCCGATCCGGTCTCCGCGCGCAAGCGCTGGATCTCCGGCCAGCTCGAGCCCAAGGGCACGCTCTATGTCGATGCCGGCGCCGAGAAGGCCCTCGCCCAGGGTCGCAGCCTGCTGCCCGCCGGCGTGACGCGCATCGAGGGCCGCTTCGACCGCGGCGACGCCGTCATCATCCGCTCGGCCGAAGGCCGCGAGCTGGGCCGTGGCCTC
>CAMAYR010000104.1 GCA_945862355.1 Devosia equisanguinis
GGAGGGCGTCCCTCCGGTCGGGGTGGGGGGCCGAGGCCCCACTCGCGCCTGTGGCGCGAACTCGGCCGCGACCTACTGGCCCGCGGCGGCGCTCATCAAAAAGAGCCGGCCCCGGTCGCGGTTTCGCCGCGAACAGCTCCGCCAGCAACCCGCACAACTTCATCGGCGCTCCCGTTCACGCACCCGGATAGTTCGGGCTCTCGCGCGTGATGGCGACACCGTGGGGATGGCTCTCGCGCATGGCGGCGGGCGAGATGCGGATGAAGCGGGCGCGTTTTCTCATCTCCTCGAGGTTCTGCGCGCCGACGTAGCCCATTCCCGCGCGGAGGCCGCCGACAAGCTGATGCAAGACGGCGCCGACCGGCCCCTTGTAGGGCACCTGCCCTTCGATGCCCTCCGGCACGAGTTTCAACTCGTCCTGCACATCCTGCTGGAAGTAGCGGTCTGCGCTGCCGCGCGCCATGGCGCCCACCGAGCCCATGCCGCGATAGGCTTTATAGGTGCGACCCTGGTAGAGGTAGGTCTCGCCCGGGCTCTCGTCGGTGCCGGCGAGAAGCGAGCCGATCATCACGCAATTAGCGCCGGCCGCGATCGCCTTGCCGATGTCGCCGGAGAAGCGCACGCCGCCGTCGGCGATCAAGGGAATGCCCTGGCTGGCGGCAGCTTCCGCGCAATCCATGATCGCGGTGAGCTGCGGCACGCCGACGCCGGCCACGATGCGCGTCGTGCAGATCGAGCCGGGGCCGATTCCGACCTTGACGGCGTCCGCGCCCGCGTCGATCAGCGCCCTGGTGCCATCGCCCGTCGCCACGTTGCCGGCCACGACCTGCGTTCTGTTGGACAGTTTCTTGATGCGGGTGACGGCTTCCAGCACGCGCCTGGAGTGACCGTGCGCGGTGTCGACGACGATGAGATCGCAGCCCGCCGCGATCAGGCGCTCGGTGCGCTCGAAGCCGTCCTCGCCGACGGTAGTGGCAGCGGCCACGCGCAGCCGGCCCTGATCGTCGGTCGCCGCGTTGGGGTTCTTCTCCGCCTTCTCGATGTCCTTGACCGTGATGAGACCGACGCAGCGGAAGTCATCGTCGACGACCAGCAGTTTCTCGATTCGATGCATGTGCAGCAGGCGCTTGGCTTCGGATTGCTTGACGCCGGTCTTTACCGTCACGAGCTTGTCGCGCGTCATCAGCTCGGACACGGGTGTCGCAGTGTTGCTGGCGAAGCGGACGTCGCGATTGGTGAGGATGCCGACCAGCTTCTTGGTCCTGGGCTCGACGACGGGCACGCCGGAGATGCGGTTCCGGATCATCACGTCGAGCGCGTCCTTCAGCGTGGCGGTCGGCGCGATGGTGAGCGGATCGACGACCATGCCGGAGACGAACTTCTTGACCCGCTCCACCTCCATCGCCTGGGTGTCCGGCGTCAGGTTGCGGTGGATCACGCCGATGCCGCCGGCGAGCGCCATGGCGATCGCGAGTGGGCCTTCGGTCACGGTGTCCATCGCCGAGGACACGATCGGGATCTTCAGGTCCACGGTCTTGGTTATGCGCGTGGAGACGTCCACCTGTCCCGGCATGAACTCCGAGGCTTGCGGGAGCAACAGGACGTCGTCGAACGTCAGCCCCACCCGGTCGAGGTCGGCAGCGGCGCCCTTGGGCATGACATCAGCTCCAGAGGTTGAAATCGTCGCTCGGCCTAGTGTAGCGCACCTGACGGCTGGTACCCGCTTGCGGCTAGGCTCCCAACCAAACGTCAGGTGCAAAAGCTACACTAGAATTAAGACGTTGCTAGTGTTCCTGATGGTTCCGACATTGGCTCGGAGCGCAGCCGAAGAGAGTTGCAAATGTCAGAACCGGAACACTAGTATCGCAGCAGCGCACGACGAGGGTCGATTTCGCAAGTGCGTTAGCACGGGTAGCTGAGCGAAGAAAGCGGGAGCGCGAACGATCGGGCAATTTGTCCCGCACTGCGTCATGGAGCAGCGCCACTTAGCCACCGCTGGCGGGCGAGGGGGGAAGGCATCGCGCGAAGATCTTCTATAGCGCCATGTCGTGCTATGCTGGGAGCACGGCTCCAGTCGACCAGGGAGCCCCCATCTCGAGAACAAAGCAATCATGTCTGCTGAAATCGCGTCTGCTGAAATATTGATCTATCTGCTGGCCGTGCTGGCATTGCTCGTCCTTTCCGCGCTGTTCAGCGGATCGGAAACCGCGCTGACGGCGGTTTCGCGCGCCCGTATGCTCGCGCTCGAGCAGGAAGGCCGCAGCGACGCGCGCCGCGTGAACCTGCTTCTTGCTCAACCCGAGCGCATGATCGGCACCGTTCTGCTCGGCAACAATCTCGTCAACATCCTGGCCTCGGCCCTGACGACCAGCCTGCTGATCGGCCTGTTCGGCGATGCCGGCGTGTTCTACGCCACGGCGGGGATGACGGTGCTCGTGGTCGTGTTCTCCGAGGTGCTGCCCAAGACCTTTGCACTCGCCTATGCCGACAGGATCGCGCTGGGGGTCGCCCCGATCATGCGCGTCATCATCCTGCTGCTCACTCCGTTCACGATCGCGATAGCCTTCATCGTGCGGCTGATCCTGCGGCTCATTCCCGGCAAGTCCGACGATGCCGCCAACATTCTCGCCCGCCACGAGGAGCTGCGCGGAACCATCGAGTTGTCGCATCGCGAAGGAGCGGTGGCGAAAGGCGACGTCCACATGCTGGGCGGTGTGCTGGACCTCGGCGAGCTCCAGGTCGGCGACATCATGATCCACCGCACGAACATGGAGACGGTGGACGCTGCGGCCCCGCCGGCGAAGATCGTCGAGGAGGTCGTGCGCTCGCAATTCACGCGCGTGCCGGTCTGGCGCGACCATCCCGAGAACATCGTAGGCGTTCTTCATACGAAGGACATGCTCGGCGCCCTGGTAACTGCGGGGTGGGATGTGTCGAAGCTCGACATCATGAGCTTCGTGACGCCGCCCTGGTTCGTGCCGGAGCAGACGAGCCTCAAGGCCCAATTGAATGCGTTCCTGAAGCGCAAAAGCCATTTCGCGCTCGTGGTGGACGAGTACGGCGCGGTGCGTGGGTTGCTGTCGCTGGAGGACATCCTCGAAGAGATAGTCGGCCAGATCGCCGACGAGCACGATATCGGGGATGTTACGATCCGGCCGCAGGCCGACGGCGCGGTCGTGGTCGATGGCGCGGTTCCCGTTCGCGACCTCAACCGCCAGATGGAATGGGATATTCCCGGCGAGGAGGCGACGACCGTGGCCGGCGTCGTCATCCACGAGGCCCAGACGATCCCGGAGGCGGGCCAATCCTTCAACTTCCATGGCTATCGTTTCGAGATTCTGCGCAAGACCCGGAACCGGATCACCGCCATGCGCGTGCGGCCCTTGGTATTGGCGGACGATGCGCGCACCGGACAGGTTTCCCGCCATCGTCCGATCGACGATGGCAGCGGCTGAAGCACGGGATCGAACGCCTGCATATCGATCGCCTGCATATCGATCGTCTTCGCCGCAGGCATTCCGTCGAACCGCAGTCCTGGCCTGCAGCCAGCCGTCCATTATCGTGCGCGGAAGAAGGCCTGCAGCGCGGCGACCTCGGCTTTCGCACCGGCGTTCTGATCGTCGGCGATCTCCTGATAGAGCTTGGCCATGCCGCGATAGATCTCGGCGGAGGACGGCCTGCCGAAGTGGTCCGCGATCTCCTCCATCTCGCCGACGAAGCGATAGGCCTTCGGGAACATCTCCGGCACCGAGCGCGTGATCGCGGCCAAAACGGCTTTCTGGCTGATGCCGAGTTCGGCGTGCAGCGCATCGGATGCGCCGAATTTTGCCGCGGCGATGATCGAGGCCGACGCGATCGCTGTCAGTCCCTTGCTGATCGAGGCATAGGACATCTTGAGCGCGGAGGCCGCTCCGATCGGGCCGTCGAGTGGCATGATGGAAAGGCCGCCGCGCTGCAAAGTCTCGCGGGCGGGTCCCGGCAATCCGGCAACGTAGATGTTGGGACCGTCGTAGCCCGGCCGCGGCGGCCCGCCGATGATGCCGCCGTCGGCGAATGGGGCGCCGGTCGCCGCGACCGCTCGGCCGATCGCGATCGCCAGCTCCGCGCTCACCGCATTGCAGTCGACGTAGAGGGGCTTGCGCTTGGCGTCCGTGAGGAGCGGCGCGAGGCGCTGAGCAAGGCCCATCGCGTCGGATGGCGGCAGGATGGAGAGGATGATGTCGGCTTGCGCGATCTCGCTTTCGGGCACGGCGCGCATTCCGGCTGCCTTCGCGCGCTCGCCGCTGGCAGCACTACGGCCTGCGAGCGAGGTTACGACGTCGACGCCGTTTTGAGCAAGGCGCCAGCCGACGCCTGCGCCCATTGCGCCTTGTGCGATGACGGCAACTGTGGGTTTCGACATGGCGGCCTCGAGGTTGGGAAGGGTCGTGCATTTGGCATTTTCGCGTCGCGCGATGGGAAGTGCGCGAGGCGCGTCTACGGTTCGGATGGCGGCGCCGGGCGCTGCTCGCTGCTCAGGCGATGAGGCCTTGCTCGCGCATCGCGCGTTTCGTGGCGGGCCGCTCCAGCATTCGATTGTAGTGGTCGTGAACCCGCGGCAGCGTCGCGATGTCGACGCCGTCGGCCTCGAGCCAGCTGGCGAGCGTAAAAAGATAGGGATCGCATATCGAATAGTCGCTGCCGGCGACCCATGGCCCCTTCAGCATGTCACGTTCGATCAGTGCGAAGGCATCGGCCATGTTCTGCGGCACCTTGCGCTTCATGCCCTCGATGGAGGCAGCGTCGTCCGCCCAGCGTGATCCGCGCGTGCGGTGCGCGTGATGAACGTGGACCGTCGAGCACAGATAGCTGTTGAACGACTGCGCCTCCGCGAAGGCCCAGGCATCCGCGAACGGTGCGAGGTTTGCCGCCGGGTAGGTCTGCGCCAGATAGACGAGGATGGCCGGCGTCTCCGTCAGCACGCCGTTCGGCGTGACGAGTGCCGGCACGCGGCCCTTGGGGTTCACGGCGAGGTACTGCGCGGAGCGCTGCTCGCCGGCGGCGAAGTTCATCCGCACCGCCTCGTAGGGCGCGCCGGTTTCCGCCAGCGCGATGTGGGAGGCGAGCGAGCAGGCGCCGGGCGAGTAGAAGATCTTGTACAAGGGCTTGGCTCCGCTTTCTGGCTGAGGTTGGTGTGACGCATCTGACGTCCGGTCCCCGCTCGCGGCGGATCTATCAGCCAAACGTCAGATGAAGAAACTACACCGACAACAGTGGGCTGTGATTCTGGGTGCTAGGTTTCACGTCGTCAGGTCGTAGTGGAACACCTTGGCCATGATGAGCCAGCGGCCATCGACGCGCACGAACGTCAGCAGGTCCGTGCAGAAGCGCTGGCCGATGGCGCATTCGACCCGCGCGAATGCTGCGTCGGGCCCGGCAAGCTCGATCGACACGATGCGGTCGCGGCGCACTTCGCCACGACTCTTGGGCGATGGCCGCTTGTCGACCAGCGCGAAATAGTCCGGCATGGCCATGTGCAGGATCGGCTTTTCCGTGGCGCAGGTGTAATGGGCCAGCGGATGGAACACCTTGGCCAGCCGCGCGGTGTCGCTCTCGAAGAGACCGTCGAAGTAGGTCTCGATGGCAGCGATGATTGCGTCGTAGGGTGTGGCGTGCGGGTCGGTCATGGCGGGCTCCGGCGGTGCGATTGGGGGGCGCGGCACCATTTTCGTGAAGGTAGCCCAGGCGGGGGATGAGGTCCATCGAGGCTTGCGCGAAGCTTCGTGGCACGCGGATCGATGGCGGGGCTTCAAGAGGGGCCTATTGCCTTTGCCCGGTGGCGCCCTCGCCAGAGCCGTGTATCCTGCCTGCGAAATCCGATGCAATGTGCCGGCAGAGGACGCCGCGATGCTACGTCACTGTTCGACTGGGAAGCGCGCCAAAGAGATGCCGAGGTGATGACGGCTGCTGCCATAACCTTCGAGAACGTCGAACTCTCGCTCGGCGGCGAGCGGATCTACGACGGCGTGGACTTCCACGTCGCCGATCGCGAGTTCGTCTGCCTGCTTGGACCATCCGGCTGCGGCAAGTCCACGTCCCTGCGCATCATCGGCGATCTGCTGGCGCCCGAGGGGGGGCGCGTCGAGGTGAACGGCAAGCCGCCGGCGGAAAGCTGGCCGGAGATCGCCTTCGTGTTCCAGTCGCCGCGGCTCGCGCCCTGGCGCAACGTGCTCGCCAACGTGCTGCTCGGCGTGGAGTTGCGGTTCGGCAAGGGGGAAGCGCGGGCGCGCACGGAAAAGGCTCGCGCGCTGCTGCAACTCGTCGGGCTTTCGACCTCGGGGGCCAAGTATCCTCTGATGCTGTCGGGTGGCGAGAGGCAGCGCGTGGCGATCGCGCGCGCGCTCGCGGTGGATCCCTCGATCGTGCTGATGGACGAGCCGTTCTCCGCGCTCGATCCCAATACGCGGCGCCGGATGCGGGCAGAGATCGAGCGCATCTGGCAGGAGACGCGCAAAACGATCCTTTTCGTGACGCACGATATCGAGGAAGCGCTCGTGCTTGCCGACCGGATTGTGCTGATGTCCAACAAGCCGACGAAGGTTCTCGATACGATAGCGGTCACCGCACCGCGCCCGCGCAGTCTTGCAGACCCTGAGCTGGTCCGCCTGCGCGACCGTCTCGATGCGCTGTTTCGCACCTTGGAACCTGAAGAGACAACCTGATCACGGAGGAGAAGACACCATGAAACGCCGCAATTTCCTGCAGATCGCCGCCGCCGGTCCGGTGGTTCTCGCCGCACCGTGGGTCGCGCGTGCCCAGGCCAAGCCGAAGGTTACGTATGCCTATCTGCTCGATCCGGTCTACGACGCTGTCGTCTGGGCCATGCGCAAGGGCAAGGTCACCTCGCCGCTGATCGACGTGGAGGCGACGGGCGCCAACATCCCGACACTGCTGCAGGCGACCGCGACGAAGCAGTTCGACGTCGTCATGACTGCGGTGATCGGCGTGCCGGCGGCGGCAGCGCGCGGGCTCGACCTGCGCATCCTGTCCGCGGCTCTCCACCAGTCCGCAGCCGGCGAGGGCGGTGGCGTGTGGGTGAAGAAGGACTCACCCATCAAGGATCCCCGCGCGCTCAAAGGCAAGACGCTGGCCTCCTACGGCCTGCGCTCGACCGGCTACATGTATGTGCGCGAGGCGCTGCGCAAGGAGTTCGGTTTGAACATGGCCGTCGAAGGCGGCGACGTGAAGCAGGTCGAGGTCGTGGCGCCCAACCTGCCGGCGGCTCTTGCCACGGGCCAGGCCGACGCTGCCGCGCTCATCCATTCGCAGGCCTATCGCGCGAGGAAATCGGGCGACTTCGTCAACCTCTGCGAGACCGGCGCAATCATGAATAAGCACTACGGTCGCACCGTCTCCGCAGTGAATGTCGGCTACCCTGATCGTCTCGCCGCACGCACCGACCAGTTCCGCGAGTTCAACCGGATGCTGAAGGCCTCTGTCGAGTACGCGCTCAACAACCGCGACGAGGTATTCAAGGACGTGGCCAAGCAGGCCAACATCGACCGCGAGTTCTTCGACTGGTGGTTCGACAAGACGACGGAGGTGCCGGGCACCTTCACGGCAGCTCACGCCAAGGCGGTCACCACCGGCTGGGAGATCGGCCGGAACTTCGGGATGATCAAGGCCGTGCCCGACGTCGGCAAACATACCTGGGAGCACGCGATCAGGGCGTGAGGTAGCTCGCCGGCTAACTCGAATGGAGGGAGGGCGTTTGCAACACCGCGAAGCATCGACTGCGACCAAAGCGGCCGTCGCTGGGGCGTTCGTCGCAGTGATCGCAGCGGCCTGGGCCTACGGGGCGACCCAACTTCCGCCGTTCATCCTGCCCGCGCCACAGGCGGTCGGCGAGGCGGCGGTGCTCTTCTTCACGTCTGCGCGCCAGCTTGGCCATCTCGGCGCCACGCTGACGCACATCGGCGTGGCGACCGCGTTGTCGTTCACTGCCGGCGCGCTGCTGGCGCTCGCCGCGCACTACGCACGCTGGTCTGCGCCGGCGATCCACCAGCGCTTGTCGCCATTTCTCAACGCCTTCTCCGGCATCGGCTGGACGCTGCTCGCCGTGATCTGGTTCGGGGTGTCGACGCCGACGGTGATCTTCTCGATCTCAGTGGTGCTGCTGCCGTTCGCGATCGTCAATCTGCGAGAAGGGCTCGTGGCGCTCGATCGCGAGCTCGACGAGATGAGCCGCTCGTTCGGGCGGGGTGGGTGGCGCCTGTTCACGCTGATCGTGGCGCCCGCGCTGATCCCGTTCGCGGCGGCAACCTTGCGGATCATGTTCGGTGTCGCCTGGAAGGTCGCTCTGACGGCGGAGCTGTTCGGCGGCAGCCAGGGGCTGGGCTATCTCATCAACATCGCGCGCCAGGAGTACGACACCGAGCTGATCTTCACTGTGATCCTGTTCATCATCATCGCGGTGTATCTGGCGGACCGCTTGATATTCCAGCCTATCGAGCGGGCGAGTGCGCGCCAATTCGGCGGGCAGGTTGCGCGATGAACGTCCTCAAGCGCCCGGGCCCGTTCTGGTTAGCCGATGGGCTGGTGCTGGCTGTGCTGGCGATCTGGTTCCTCGGCGCGCGCGCCTTGCCGGAGTTCGTGCTGCCGGGACCGGTGGCGGTCGGCCAACGGCTTGTCGTCCTGTTCACGGATTGGGACTTTCTCTATCACACGCTCGCCTCAGCGGTGCGGGTCATCCTGTCCGTGCTGCTCGCGCTATGCATCGGTGCCGGGCTCGCATTGCTTCATCGCGCGGCGCCGGCCCTGGATTGGGTGATCCGCGGCGGCATCCAGCCTTTTCTCAACTCGTTTCCGTCGATCGGATGGGCGATCCTTGCCGCGATCTGGTTTCCGCCGGGGCACTGGTCGATCATCTTTGTGCAGGTGGCGATTCTGATCCCGTTTTGCCTCATCAATATCGCCGAGGGTCTGCGCCAGATCGACCGCGAGGTGCTCGAAATGGCGCGCAGCTTCACCCGCCGCGGCACGCGCATAACGAGCACCATCACGGTGCCGCTGATGATGCCCTACGTGATGGGCGCGCTGCGAATCTCCTACGGCATCGGCTGGAAGATCTCGCTGGTGGCGGAGTTGCTGGGCTCCACCTCGGGCCTGGGCTACCTGATGCTGCGCGCCCAAGGCTCCGCGGACATGACCACGGTGATGGCCGCCAGCCTCGCCATCGTGATCCTGTTCATCCTCGGCGAGCGGCTCGTTCTCGATCCGCTGGCTCGCCGCTTCGCCTGGCGATAGCGTTTCAAGCCACTACTTGCGCCCGGCGTGATGATACGCCGGGTTCGGCCGCATCTCCGTCGCTGCCGCGATCCGGTTCGACATATTGTAGAAGCCGGTGACGGCTGCGATGTCCCAGATGTCGCGATCGGTGAAGCCCGCCTCGCGCAGCGCCTGGCGGTCGGGCTCCTCGATCTTGTCGGGGTGCTCGGTGAGTTTCACGGCAAAGTCGAGCATCGCCTTCTGGCGTGGCGGCAAGCCGGCGGCGCGGTAGTTCTGCGCAATGATTTCGCCGAGCTCTGGGTCCTTGGCGCGCTGGCGCAAGGCGGCCCCGTGTGCGGTGAGGCAGTAGTGGCAGTGGTTTACCGCGCTCACGGCGACGGCGATCATCTCGCGCTCGGTCTTGTCGAGCCCGCTGTCGGCGAGCATCAGGTCGTCGGCCATGTCGATGAAGGCCTGCAGCTTGGCCACGTCGAATGCATAGGCATTGAGCACGTTGGGCACGAATCCGAGCTTCTCATTGCACTTGGCGAAATAGGCCTCGAGCTTCGGCGTGAGCGTGGCTTGTGCGCCCAGATCGAGCGCCGTCGGTGGCATCCCAGCACTGTCGCCGCGCGAGGCGGACCCGTCCGTTGCTTTGGTCATGAGCTGGTTTTCCTCTTCATCGTCACCATATGGAATCAGTAATGGTGCAATCTGCATTGTCAAAACCTCTCCGTGCGGACAATCTGAGATGGCGGGGTGAGGCCGGTAGGCGGGGCAGTGCTGTGATCGACAGCGTATTGAGGCTGATGGGCAGAGGCAGAACCGACGCTGAAGGGCTCGACGTGTTCTCTGGCTTGCTGCTGTCGAGCACGCCGATGCGCTTGCTGGACGGGTCGGACAGTGCCGTGCTGGCCGGGTTTGCGCAGCAGGCATTCCAGCATCTCCAGCGCAAGCCGCACAAGCGTCATTCGATAGCGTTGGCCACCAGCGGGCTGCTTTCGGGGGCGGGCCAGCCGCTCGCGTTGCTGCAGATCCTGAACGACGACATGCCGTTCGTCGTGGAGAGCGTCGTGAGCGAGTTGCACGCGCAGGGGCTCGCACCCCGTCTCGTGCTGCACCCGACTTTCAAGGTGAAGCGCTACGGCTCTGGCCTGCTGCAGGCGGTCGTCGGGGCTGGCGACAGGCACTGGGCGGCCGGCGATCAGGAAAGCTACATCGCCGTGCTGCTCGATCCGCTGGACGAGGAGGCACGCACCCGTCTCGTCCAGGGGCTCGAAGCCGTGCTCGACGACGTGCGCGCGGCAGCCGTCGATGGGGACGCGATGCGCGCCCGTCTGGCCCAGGCCATCTCTACCTACGGCGCTATGCAACTCGGCCTCGAGCCTCCGCCCGGCGCGCCCGCGCCCCTCCAGTTGCGCGAGGCGGTGGAGTTGTTGCGCTGGCTCGGCGAAGGCAATTTCACGCTGCTGGGCATTCGCGACTACGAGCTGGTGGGGCTCGATGGGCAGTCCGACTTGTGGCCGATGGCGAGTGGGGCGCTCGGCATCGGTCGCGCCGACGCGCTTGCAGGCACGCGCGGCGAGGTGGTTGCGGGCATGACACCGGGCATCCGCGCGATCTATGAAAGCCCATCGCCGCTGATCTTCTCCAAGTCGTCGATACGAAGCCGGGTGCGCCGCGCGGTGCCGCTGGATTGCATCGGCATGAAGCGATACACGCCGGCGGGCAAACTTATCGGCGAGTTGAGGCTATTCGGGCTGTTTACGCCTGCAGCCTTCATGCAGCCCGTCGAGGCCGTGCCGGTGGTGCGCGACAAAGTGCGGCGCGTTCTGGCTGACGCGGGGTTTCCGCCGGAGAGCCACAACTGCCGGGCCTTGCTCGACATCCTCGAGAATTTCCCACGCGACGAGTTGCTGCAGATCGATCCGGAGCGGCTGCGCGATTGGTCGTTGAAGCTGATCGATCTGAGCTTCAGGCCGCGCGTCGCCGTGCTGACCCGTCGCGACGATCTGGGGCACTACATCTCAGCACTCGTGTTCGTTCCGCGTGATCACTATTCGTCCGCCGTGCGCGAGCGTATCGGTGCCTTCCTGACCGCTCGATTAGGCGGCGAGGTCGCTGCCTTCTATCCCTACTTCACCGCAAGCCCGCTGGTTCGCACCCATCTCATCGTCACCGGCGGCGGTGAAGGTGTCGCGGTGGACGACGAGGAGCTGGAGGCCCGCGTTGCCGAGATCATCAAGACCTGGGACGAGCGCCTCGCGGAAGCTTTAGCGCGAAGTGCCGGCAAGGTGCGCGATGCGAAAGCGGCCGATGCCTACCGAGGCGCGTTCTCGGCGGGATACACCGAGCGCTTCCCCGTCGAGCGCGCCGTGGAGGATATCGCCCGCATCGAGCGGCTGGGTCCTGAGACGCCCGTGGCGATCGACTATTATCGGGCACCCGGCGATCCGGACTGTCGTGTCCGCGCCGCGCTTTATCGTTTCGATCGGCCGATCGCGCTTTCCGAGCGTGTGCCGCTGCTGGAGAACATGGGCTTCCGCGTCATCGACGAGCGCAGCTATCGCGTTCGGCCGCGGCTCGCTGGCGTCGAGCGCGACGTGGTGCTGCACGACATGGTCCTGGAGACGACCGACGGCGGCGGCATCGAGCTGGTGCGGCACGAGCTCAGAATGGAGGAGGCTTTCCTCGCCGTCTTCAGAGGAGACGCGGAGAACGATCTGTTCAACGCGCTGGTGATCGCCGCCGGGCTCGACTGGCGCGAGGCTGCGATCCTGCGGGCGCTCGCAGCCTACATGCGCCAGATGCGGGCGCCGTTCGGGCCGCGCTACATCGCCGAGACGCTGGTATCCTACCCTTCGATCGCGATCGACCTTTATCAGCTCTTCAAGAACCGGTTCGCCGAACCGGGCATCATTGCCGCCGATGTCCGCGAGGCGACGGAGGCGCTCGTCCGCCAGCGCATCGAGACAGCGCTCGCCGGCGTGCAGGGCCTCGACGAGGATCGCATCCTTCGGCGGCTGTCGGGCCTCGTCCTCGCGATCGTCCGCACCAATGCGTTCCAGCCCGGCCCAGCCGGCGCGCCGCCCGCCACGATCGCTTTCAAGCTCGCCCCGCGCGAGATCGACCGGCTGCCCGAGCCGAAGCCCTACCGCGAGATATTCGTCTACAGCCCGCGCGTCGAAGGCGTGCACCTGCGGTTTGCGCCGATTGCGCGCGGCGGTATCCGCTGGTCGGACCGCGCGCAGGACTATCGTACCGAGATCCTTGGTCTCGCCAAGGCTCAGCAGGTCAAGAACACGGTGATCCTTCCCTCCGGCGCCAAGGGTGGCTTCGTGCCCAAGTCGATGAAGCGCGGCGCCACGCGCGAGGAAGTGCAGGCGGAAGGCATTGCGTGCTACCGCCTCTTCATCGAGGCGATGTTGTCAGTGACCGACGACATTCGCGACGGCGTAGTGATGCCGCCGGCCAGCCTCGAGCGCCGTGATGGAGACGATCCCTATCTGGTGGTGGCCGCCGACAAGGGAACGGCGACATTCTCCGACGATGCGAACGCGATCTCGCTGGCGCGCGGCTTCTGGCTGGGCGATGCGTTCGCCTCGGGGGGCTCGGCAGGCTACGATCACAAGCGGATGGGCATCACCGCACGCGGTGCGTGGGAGTGCGTGAAGCGTCACTTCCGCGAGATCGACATCGACATCCAGACGCAACCGTTCACCGTCGTCGGTGTCGGCGACATGTCGGGCGACGTGTTCGGCAACGCCATGCTGCTGTCGCCGGTGATAAGGCTCGTCGCCGCGTTCGACCATCGCGACATCTTTCTCGATCCGGTACCCGATCCCGTTGCCGGCTTCGCTGAGCGCAAGCGTCTTTTCGAGCTGCCGCGCTCGTCCTGGGCCGACTACGACCGAGCGAAGTTGTCCGCCGGCGGCGGCGTTTTCTCGCGCACCCTCAAGTCGATCCCGCTTTCGCGGGAGGTTGCCCTGTTACTCGGCGTCGATGCCACCGAACTCACGCCGTCCGAGCTGATGCAGGCGATCCTGCGTTGCCAGACGGATCTACTCTGGTTCGGTGGCATCGGCACGTTCGTGCGCGAGACGGGCGAGAGCGACGAGCAGGCAGGCGACCGCGCCAACGATGCCAGCCGCATCCCCGCTTGCGAGTTGCGTGCCAAGGTGATCGGGGAGGGCGCCAACCTCGGCGTGACGCAGCGCGGGCGTATCGAGGCCGCGATTCGCGGCATTCGGCTCAATACCGACTTCATCGACAATTCCGCCGGCGTGAACACCTCCGACAAGGAGGTCAACATCAAGATCGCACTCGAGCCTGCGCTGGCGGCTGGTCGGCTCTCGCGGGAGAACCGTAACCGGCTGCTGGCGTCGATGGCGCCGGCCGTTGCGGCGAGCGTGCTTGCCAACAACCATGCGCAAAGTCTCGCCTTGTCGCTGGCCGAGCGCGCTTCGGCGCGCGAGATGAAACACATCGCCGGTCTGGTACGCCATCTGGAGGCGCGTGGTCTCGTCGATCGTAAGCTGGAGGCCTTGCCGACGGGGGCCGAACTCTCGGCGCGGGCTGCTGCCGGCAAGGGGCTGACACGGCCCGAGCTCGCCGTCCTGTTGAGCTGGTCGAAGATCGCCATCAACGCCGATCTGCTGGCGAGCACATTGCCGGACGGCGCACATGCCGATCGTCTCGTGGCGTACTTCCCGCCCGAGTTGCGCGACGACTGGCGCGGCGAGATCGAAAGCCATCGTCTGCGCAGGGAGATCGTGGCAACCGCGCTTACGAACACCATCGTGAACGTGGGTGGGCCTGCGGTCCTCGTGCGACTCGCCGCTGAAGCTGCCATCGACCTCGTCGGCAATGCTTCGATGCTGGCGGAGATCTATCTTGCCGCACGCACGATCCACGGTATCGACACCGACTGGGTAAACGTCGATGCGCTGGACGGCAAGGTTCCCGGTGGCGTGCAACTCGAACTCTACGAGGGGCTGGCCGAGCTTGCCGCGCACGAGACGCTGCGCCTGCTGCGCGAGCGGGGCGGCCGGGCGACGGCGGAGATGATCGCGACCTATGCCCCGGCAGCCAGGGAGATCGGGGCTGGTCTTGCCGGCTTGTTGCCGCCGATGCGGCGCGCTGCGGTTGCGGCTGCGGCCCGCGCCCTGCAGGATAAGGGCGTGCCCGAGGCTGTCGCGGCTCGCCATGCGGCCCTGCCGATCGTCGGGCAGATCATGGCGCTCGCCGATCGCACGCACGGCACGGGCACGGGCGCGGGCGTCGGGGAGACCGCGCGGGTTCTGTTCGCCACCGCCGAGCACCTGCGTCTGGACGAGTTGCGAGGACGCGCCGCTGCCATTCAGCCCACCGACGAGTTCGAGCGCCAGCTTGTTTCGGCGTCAATGGCGATCGTCGAGCGCGCCGCGCGCGTGGTCGGCGACACCATGCTCGCGGACCCTGCTTCCCGCGGACAGCCGCTGGATGACTGGGCCGCGAAGCAAGCCCCGGCGCTGGCGGCGGCCCGACCTGTCCTGGACAAGGCTCTGGCCGAGCCCGGTCTCAGCGCGGCGCGCCTCGCCATCGTCGCCGAGGCGTTACGCGGACTGGCTGGAGCGGCAGCGTAGCGAAAGTCGTACCGGGCCGGAGTTCAATCGATCCGGCTGACCCAGCCGTGCGGGTCGGGGGCGATGCCGTGCTGGATGTCGACGAGCTTCTGCTTGATACGCATCGTCGTCTGGCCGGGGCCGCCGGTGCCCATCTTGAACTCGCCCTCGGGGCTCTTCACCGTGCCGATCGGCGTGACGACGGCGGCCGTGCCGCAGGCGAAGGCCTCGGTCAGCCGGCCGCTGGCCGCATCCGCGCGCCACTGGTCGATCGAGTAGGGCTCCTCACGGACGGTGAGACCCTCGGCCCGCGCCAGCGTCATCAGGCTGTCGCGCGTGATGCCTGGCAGGATCGTGCCGGAGAGCGGCGGCGTCTGCAGCGATCCGTCGTCGAAGGCGAAGAACACGTTCATGCCCCCCAGCTCCTCGACCCACTTGTGGCTGGCCGCATCGAGGAACACGACCTGATCGCAGCCATGCCTGGAGGCCTCTGCCTGGGCGACGAGGCTTGCGGCGTAGTTGCCGCCGCACTTGGCCGCGCCTGTGCCGCCGGGGGCTGCGCGCGTGTAGCTCTGCGACACCCAGATCGAGACGGCCGAGGCGCCGCTCTTGAAGTATCCGCCGACCGGGGAGATGATCACGAGGTAGAGATACTCGGCGGAAGGCTTCACGCCGAGGAACACCTCGTTGGCGAACATGAACGGCCGGATGTAGAGCGACCCGCCCTCGACGGTGGGGAACCAGTCGCGGTCGACGCGCACCAGTTGCCGGATGGACTCCAGGAACGTCTCCTCGGGCAGCTTCGGCATCGCCAGCCGCTCGGCCGACTGATTGAACCGGCGCGCGTTCGCGTCGGGCCGGAACATCGCCATCGTGCCGTCGGCGAGGCGGTAGGCCTTCAGGCCCTCGAATATCTCCTGCGCGTAGTGCAGCACGGCGGAAGCAGGATCGAGCGCGATCGGCTTGCGCGGGGCGATCCTTGCGTCGTGCCAGCCCTTGCCCTCGGTGTAGCGCACAATGGCCATGTGATCGGTAAAGACGCGTCCGAAACCCGGATCGGCCAGCAGCTTCGCCCTCTCGGCTATCGCCACGGGCTGGGGGTTGCGTTCGAGTGTGAACGCTGGCAGGGCAGAAGCCATGTCTCTCCTCCCGGCAAGGATCGGTGGTGGGCGCAGAGCAGGGCCTGGGCTCGGCGGTCGGTGGACCATGCACGAGACGGCAGAGCCCCACAAAGGCCTTGCAAGCGTAGCCATCGCTGCATAATAAGTCAACATGGCTGACATAAATTCGGGCAGCTCCGAAGTGCCCCCTGCGACGGGCGCGTGTCCCGCCGCATCGCGTGAAGCGGCGGCGGGTGGCAGGTGTGCCGACGATGCGATGATCGGGCTCGTCGAGCTGTTGTTCTTCGCCTACCGGGACTTCACCGGCGAGGCCGACGATGTGCTGGAAGAATTCGGTTTTGGCCGGGCGCATCACCGGGTGCTGCATTTCGTCAACCGTCGGCCGGGCTTGCGTGTGGCGGATCTGCTCGACATCCTGCGCATCACGAAGCAGAGTCTCGCCCGCGTGTTGAAGCAACTCGTCGATCGGGGCTTTATCGCGCAGGCGGCCGGCGCGCGCGACCGGCGCGAGCGGCGGCTCCATCTGACCAGTCAGGGTGGGGCGTTGGCCGAGCAGCTCGCGCAGTTGCAGGTGTCGCAGGTTCGCAGGGCGCTGTTCGAGGCTGGCGCTGACGGCGACGAGGTCGTGAGGCACTTCCTGCTTGCCATGATCGGGCCAGAGCACCGTGCCAGCATCGTCGCCGCGATCGTACCGCACGGGCCTGCCGAGTTGCCAGCCGAGGGGCCTGTGGCACTGGATAGCGACAAAAGGCCAGAACCGGACCGCGCGCTGGTACAAAGTCTGAGACATGGTCCGGCGAAGGCTGAGG
>CAMAYR010000105.1 GCA_945862355.1 Devosia equisanguinis
GTGAATGACGCGGAGAGGGAGAAACGCCCCCCCCCTCCTTCCGTCTGAGGCGCGCTCCGTCGCCTTGCCCGTGCGGCGCTTTCGCGCTACGCCCACGGCCATTCGGACACCACGGCATCCTTCGAGGAGAACGGCATCATGGCACGCAACAAGATCGCGCTGATCGGCGCAGGCATGATCGGCGGCACGCTCGCCCATCTGATCGGGCTCAAGGAGCTCGGCGATGTCGTCCTGTTCGACATCATGGAGGGCACGCCCCAGGGCAAGTCGCTCGACCTCGCCCAGTCCGGCGCCATAGAGGGCTTCGACTGCAACCTGCGCGGCACCAACGCCTACGCCGACATCGAGGGCGCGACCGTCTGCATCGTCACCGCAGGCGTGCCGCGCAAGGCCGGCATGAGCCGCGACGACCTCCTCGGCATCAACCTGAAGGTCATGGAGCAGGTCGGCGCGGGCATCAAGAAGTACGCCCCGAACGCCTTCGTGATCTGCATCACCAATCCGCTCGACGCGATGGTGTGGGCGCTGCAGAAGTTCTGCGGCCTGCCGCGCAGCCACGTCGTCGGCATGGCCGGCGTGCTCGACACCGGCCGCTTCCGCATGTTCCTCGCCGAGGAGCTGAAAGTGTCGGTCGAGGACGTGTCGGCCTTCGTGCTCGGCGGCCACGGCGACGACATGGTGCCGCTGACGCGCTACTCGACCATCGGCGGCATTCCGCTGCCCGACATCGTCAAGATGCGCATGATGACGCAGGAGAAGCTCGACTCGATCGTCGACCGCACGCGCAAGGGTGGCGGCGAGATCGTGGCGCACCTGAAGAACGGTTCGGCGTTCTACGCACCCGCTTCGGCCGCCGTGCAGATGGCCGAGAGCTATCTCAAGGACAAGAAGCGCATCCTGCCCGCCGCTGCCCACCTGACGGGCGAGTACGGCGTGAAGGGCCTCTATGTCGGCGTGCCGGTCATCATCGGCGCGGGCGGCGTGGAGAAGATCATCGAGATCGACCTCAACAGCGCCGAGCGCGGCATGTTCATTAAGTCGGTGGAGAGCGTGAAGGGCCTCGTCGAGGCCTCCATCAAGATCGCCCCGCAGCTCAGCACTTGATCGACCGCGCGGGGTCGGGCCCTGCGGGTCTGACCCTTGCGAGGATTCGGAATTGCCGTCTTTGCGGGGTCAGCCCCGCAGGGTCGGACCCCAACGGAATGCCGAACGGACCGCAAATGAAAAAACCAATCGACACCGCTGGCAAGGTCGCCGGCGCCCCCTACTCCGTCGCCATCGACACCGGCACGACGGTCTACGTCTCCGGCCAGGTCCCGCTCGATGCTGCGACCGGCAAGCTCGTGCCCGGCGGCATCAAGGAGCAGACCGAGCAAGTGTTCGCCAACCTGCGCTCGGCGCTGATCGAGGCTGGCCTGTCGCTGCACAACGTCGTGAAATCGACCGTGTTCATGACCGACCTGACCGAGTTCGGGGCCATGAACGAGGTTTATGCCAAGCATATGCCGGCACCTTATCCTGCCCGCTCCACCGTGCAGGTCGCAGCCCTCCCCTTGGGCGCGAAGGTCGAGATCGAGGTCGTCGCCGTCCGCTGAGTTGCGCGGCGCCGCCTTTGGGCGAAAGCCATACTGGTAAGCCCCGGCCCACCGCGCTAAAGAAGCGCCGCACCATTCCATTCGAGGGATCCGCGACCGATGAACATCCACGAATATCAGGCCAAGGAGCTCTACCGCGCCTATGGCGTACCCACCTCGACGGGCTACCCGGCCTTCACGGTGGACGAGGCCGTAGAGGCGGCCGGCAAGCTGCCCGGGCCTGTGTGGGTGGTGAAGGCACAGATCCACGCCGGCGGCCGCGGCAAAGGCAAGTTCAAGGAGGCCGCCGCCGGCGACAAGGGCGGCGTTCGTCTCGCCAAGTCGATCGACGAGGTCAGGACCTTCGCGAGCCAGATGCTGAACAATACGCTGGTCACGATCCAGACCGGCGATGCCGGCCGGCAGGTCAAGCGCCTCTACGTCGAGGAAGGCTGCCAGATCGAGCGCGAACTCTACCTGTCCGCGCTGGTCGACCGCTCCACCTCGCGCATCTCCTTCATCGCCTCCACCGAAGGCGGCATGGACATCGAGCAGGTCGCCCACGACACGCCCGAGAAGATCTTCACGATGTCGATCGACCCGGCGTCGGGCTATTCGCAGTTCCACGGCCGCAAGATCGCCTTCGCGCTGGGTCTCAAGGGCGACCAGGTCAACCAGTGCGTCGCCATAATCGGCAACCTCTTCCGCATGTTCGTCGAGAAGGACATGAGCCTGCTCGAGATCAACCCGCTGGTGGTCACCAAGTCCGGCCAGTTGACCTGCCTCGACGGCAAGATGGATTTCGACGGCAACGCCCTGTTCCGCCACAAGGAGATCATGGCGCTGCGCGATCTCGGCGAGGAGGACGAGAAGGAGATCGAGGCCTCCAAGTACGACCTCAACTACATCACGCTCGACGGCACCATCGGCTGCATGGTCAACGGCGCCGGCCTCGCGATGGCGACGATGGACATCATTAAGCTGTACGGCGAGAGCCCGGCGAACTTCCTCGACGTCGGCGGCGGTGCCTCGAAGGAGAAGGTGACGGCGGCGTTCAAGATCATCACGGCTGATCCCGCCGTGAAAGGCATCCTCGTCAACATCTTCGGCGGCATCATGCGTTGCGACATCATCGCCGAAGGCGTCATCGCAGCGGTGAAGGAGGTCGGCCTCAAGGTGCCCCTCGTCGTTCGCCTCGAAGGCACCAATGTCGAGCTCGGCAAAAAGATCCTGAACGAATCTGGTCTCGCCATCGTCGCCGCCGACGACCTCGCGGATGCGGCCAAGAAGATCACCGAGCAGGTCAAGAAGGCCGCGTGATGCCTGGAGGTGGAGGTGTCGGACCCGGAAGGTCGGTCTGACACCCCACCCTGTCCTGGCAGCGGCCCACTCAACCGAAAACCAAGCGAAGCCTCGTTCGTCCTCCATCAACCAGCGGCGACGTGTCTGCTGGTCTTTTCGCACCGCACCATGTAGAAGGTCGGGAATTCGCCCAGTTCGGGCGCCCTGGCCGGCCCATCGATAGCCTCGATTCCTGTCAGCAAGAGGGTACGCCCTCCCGATCCGGCCCCTCTGACACGAATCGAAACCCCATGCCTTTCCCCGCAGTGAACCCCGCGCTCGAGCGTGCCCTTGTCGCGCGCGCCTATGCCGAGCCGACGCCTGTGCAACTCGCAGTCCTGGCGCCGGAGACGACAGGCCGCGACCTGCTCGTTTCCGCCCAGACCGGCTCCGGCAAAACCGTGGCCTTCGGCCTCGCGCTCTCCGGCACCCTCCTGGGGGAAGCCGAACGTTTCGAGCGCGCCGCCGAGCCGCTCGCCCTGATCATTGCCCCGACACGCGAGCTCGCCATCCAGGTGCAGCGCGAGTTGGTCTGGCTCTACGCCGAGACCGGCGCGCGCATCGCCTCCTGTGTCGGCGGCATGGACCCGCGCGCTGAGCGCGACGCCCTCGGCGCCGGCGCCCACATCGTCGTCGGCACCCCCGGCCGCCTGCGCGATCACATCGAGCGCGGTCGCCTCGTGCTCTCGAAGCTGCGCGCCGCAGTCCTCGACGAGGCCGACGAGATGCTCGATCTCGGCTTTCGCGAGGACCTCCAGTTCATCCTCGACGCCACCCCGTCCGAACGCCAGACGCTGATGTTCTCCGCGACCGTCCCGCGCGAGATCGAGCATCTGGCGCGCACCTATCAGCGCGACGCCGTGCGAATTGCCACCGCGATCCGCAACGAGCAGCACGGCGACATCGAGTATCGCGCTGTCCGCACTGTGCCGAACGCGCTCGAAGCGACGGTCGTAAACCTGCTCCGCTTCTACGACGCACCGGCAGCCCTCGTGTTCTGTGGCACGCGCGACGGCGTACGCCGCATGCAATCAGGCTTGTTCAAGCGCGGTTTTCTGGCCGTTGCCTTGTCGGGAGAGCTGAGCCAGGCCGAGCGCACCGAGGCCCTCGACCAGTTGCGCAACGGCCGCGCCAAGGTTCTCGTGGCAACCGATGTCGCAGCACGCGGCCTCGACCTTGCCGAGCTCACCTTGGTCATTCATGCCGACCTGCCCAACGATCGCGAGACACTGCTGCATCGTTCGGGCCGCACGGGACGCGCTGGTCGCAAAGGAATCAGTGCGCTGGTCGTGCCACCGAACCGCCGTCGCCGCGCGGAGGAGCTGCTTGGCCGCGCTCGCATAACCGCCATCTGGGAGAATGCACCCGGCACCAAGGAGATCGCTGCCAAGGATCGCGAGCGGCTTGCCGCGCTGCCGATCCTCGACGAGCTGGCGACCGCCGAGGACCTGGAATGGGGCCGCGAGCTTCTCGAGGGCCGTACACCCGAGCAGGTGGCCGCCGCCCTGGTCCGCATGTATCGCCTCGGACAGCCCGTCGCCGAAGGCTTGAAAGATCTCGGACGCCCGCCGCTTGCCGACCGCGCGCGCCCCTCACAGGGCGAGCGGCGCGGCAGTCAAGCGCCCGAAGCCCGCGCCAGCCGCGACCGGCCCTTTGCCACCCGAACGCGCCAGTCTGGCGACACGGCGCCGGAGCCGGCCTACCGCTCGCGCGAGAACGCCCCCCGTTCGGATAGCGATCGCCCCCGCCGCCGCGAAGAAAACGACGCGCGCCCCACACGTTCCAAGGAGCGCGATGCCGGCCCCCGCGACGAAACCGTCTGGTTCGGCCTGGACATCGGCCGCGACAAGAACGCCGACGTGCGCTGGCTGTTGCCACTGATCTGCCGCGTCGGCGATGTGACCAAGCGAGAGATCGGGGCCATCAAGGTCGGAGACAAAGAGAGCCGTTTCGAGATCCACGCCGAGCACGCCGATAACTTCGCCAACGCGGTCAAGAACAGCAAGAACAAGGAAGGCAGCATCTGGCGCATCGAGGACGAGGATGTCGTGCAGCACACGCCTTCCCCGCGCCCGCACGCAGAGCGCCCGCGCGAGAAATCATACGACACGGCAAAGCCCCACCCCCGCGCGCCCCGCGACGATCGCGGCAAGCCGTCGGGCAAGCCCGCGGGCAAATATGCCCGCGATCGCAGGAGCGACAGCTCGGGCGGCAACGCTCCGTTGAAGCGCTCCTGGAAAGAGAAGCGCCAATCCTGACGCCGCCGTGCCGTTGTCTTCACGATGCGGCGTCGTCCGGCCCCTGGCTGGACGGATCGGAATCTGCAGCCGGTGATACTGCCGCCGGCTGCCGCCGGCCCAGCACTGTTTGCAGGCACTCGGTGTAGGTATCCATCACCCAGGCGCGGTCGCCCTGATTACGCTGGCCTGGATCGCGCCCCTCCGCCTCCGCTACGAGATGCAGAAGCTTGTAGGCGAGCAGCCGATGCACGCCCGTCGCCGCTTGATCAGGCTCCGACGCGACCCCACCGCGCGCCGTCGACAACCCCTCGTGAAAGATGCCGAGAATGCTGGCACGATCGCGCACATTCTCCACCAGACTTATCCACTGCAGCAAGCCCCAGGCGACCTGCTCGGGCGTGTCACCATCGAGCGTGCCGCTCACCTTTGGTGTTGGTCCTGCCATGAGAAGTTCTCCTTGATGCGAGCCGGAAATTGCGACGGCAAGCAGGCCTTGCCCCTTGCCCGCACTGCGCACGCACGAGAACTCTCAGAATGGATGCCGATCGATAGACCCGCCTTTTGGGTCTACACCTGTCAGCCGCGCCGTTACAAGGCGGTACCCGCCGCGTCCGCGTATCTCCCGCGGCAGGCTCACGCCACCACCCGCTCGAATAGCGCCGCACTCTCCGCCAGCGTTGCCCGCAGGTCGCCCTCGAGCTGCGCGAAGTTCGGAGCGCCGCCGACGCGGGCCAGCAGCGCCTTCAACCCTTCGGGCGCCGTCTTGGGATCGAACTCCGCATCGAGGCTCAGCCGCAGGATCTGCGTGAGATCGGAGATCAGCCGCGCCGCCGGAATGAGCACGGATGCCGCCTCGCCGTCGAGAAATCCCGCCTGCTCGAGCTTGCGCAGCGCTTGCACCGTGTTCTGATCGAGCACGTCGGGCCGCTCGTGCCCGTGTACGAGCTGGAGGAACTGCGCCATGAACTCGAGATCCACGAGACCGCCGCGCACCTGCTTCAAGTCCCAGATGTTGTCCGTTCCCTTCTCCGCGGCTATGCGTTGGCGCATGTCGCGCACATCGGCGACGATCTTTGCCCTGTCGCGCGGCGTCCGCAGCACCTCGGCGATCGTCTGCTCGACTTTCGCGCGCAGCGCGGCTGGCCCCGTGATGACCCGCGCCCGCGTGAGCGCCATGTGCTCCCAGGTCCAGGCGTCCTTGCGCTGATACGCCACGAAGCTCGTGAGCTGCGTCGCCACCGGTCCCTTCTGACCGGAAGGTCGCAACCGCATGTCGACCTCGTAGAGCTGGCCTTCTGCGGTCGGTGCCGACAGTCCGGTGATCAACCTCTGCGTCAGGCGCGCGTAGAATTGGCTGATCGCCAGCGGCCGGGGACCATCGGATTGGCTCGCCTCCGCATCGAAATCGTAGACTACGATCAGATCTAGATCGGACGACGCGGCCATCTCGCGACCGCCAAGCTTGCCCATCGCCAGCACCACGGCTGCCCCGCCCGGCACCGCGCCATGCATCGTCGCGAAATCCTTCTCCACGGCCCCCTGTACCGCACCGATCAACTCCTCTGCGAGCTGCGCGTAGGCGTTGCCGGCGAGCGGCGCAGAGATCATGCCGGAGAGCACGCGCACGCCGATCAGGAATGCCTGCTCGTTGCCAACGACCCGCGCCCTGTCGAGGGCATCCTGGAAGTCGGTGGCTCCAGCCATCTCCTCCGCGATCAACGCAGCCACCTCCTCGTGCCGCGGCAGGTCCCCGATGACGCGCGGATCGAGCACGGCATCGAGCACACGCCGCCGTCGGCTGAGAATGCGCGATAAGCGCGGTGCGGTACCCATGATGTCGGCGATGAGCTGCAAAAGCTTGGGGTTCGCGCGCAACAGCGAAAACAGCTGCACACCTCCCGGCAACTGCGACAGGAAACGGTCGAAGCTGGCGAACGCTGCATCTGGAGAGGCCGTCTGCGCGAGCGCCTCGATCAACAGCGGTTGCACCTCTGTCAACCGCTCGCGGGCCTTTGCGCTGCGCACCGCCGGATAGCGCCCATGATGCCAGCCGCGCACCATCGCGACGATTTGCGCAGGCTGCGAGTAACCGAGCTTGCCGAGTGCCTCGACCGTCGCCGGATCGTCTGCCTCACCAGCGAACATCATATTGTGGCCGCCGCTCGTCAATTCCGGGCTGGCCTCGAACAACGCCGCATAGTGCCGCTGAACCGTCTCCAGCACGCCAAGCAGCGCTACCGAGAACTCAACCGTCCCAGCATATCCAGCAAACCGCGCGAACGCCTCTAGCTCCGCCACGGCCTGGGGCAACTGATGCGTCTGCTCGTCTGCCACCATCTGCACCCGATGCTCGATCGTGCGAAGATAGACGTAGGCCGCCGTCAGCTCCGTCTCGACCTCCTGCTTGATCCAACCACGCTTCACGAGCTGGCCGAGCGCAGTGAGCGTCGGCCGAATGCGAAGGTCCGTCTGCCGGCCGCCTGCGATCAACTGCTGCGTCTGCACGAAGAACTCGATCTCGCGTATGCCGCCGCGACCGAGCTTGATGTTGTGACCGGCAACGCCGATGACGCTGAAGCCGCGATGCGCGTGGATCTGCCGTTTCATGGCGTGAATGTCGGCGATCGCCGCGAAATCGAGGTACTTCCGCCAGACGAACGGCGCCAATTCCGTGAGGAACTGCTCCCCCGCCTCGATGTCCCCCGCGATCGCCCGCGCCTTGATCATGGCAGCCCGTTCCCAGTTCTGCCCGAAGCTCTCGTAATAGTGGAAAGCCCCCTCGGTGCTGAGCGCGACCTGGGTGGCGCCAGGGTCCGGCCGCAATCGGAGATCGACACGGAACACGTAGCCGTCCGCTGTGCGCTCCTGCAGGATCTTCACCAAATCCTTGGTCAGGCGCACGAAGAACGGCTGCGGCTCTAGCCCCTCGCGAACGGCGAGACGTTCGAGGTCATAGAAGACGATGAGATCGATATCGCTCGAATAGTTGAGCTCGCCCGCGCCGTGCTTGCCCATGCCGAGCACGATGAAGCCGGACCCGGCTTCGGGCTCGCCATCGGTGCCACCGAGCCATTGCCCCTTCGCGCGCGCCTCGCGAAACAGAAAGCGGATCGCTGACTTGGTCGTGACATCGGCGATCCTCGTGATTGCGCCGGTCACTTCCTGAAGGCTCCACACGCCGCCGAGGTCGGCGAGAGCGATGAGTAGCGCCGCCTCGTTCTTGACCGCACGAAGCCCGCTCATCAGGGCAGGCATGCCAGGCGCAGTTCGTGCCAACTCCATCGCGTCGGCCTCGAGCGCGGCCAGCAGCGCCTCAGGCTCGGCGCCAAGCACCCTCACCAGCCGTGCGGGCGAGCGCCGCATCAGCCCGGAGAGATAGGACGAGCCGTCGAGCGTACCCAGGATCGCGCGCTCGACATTCGGTAAGGCGAGCACCTGCCCAGCATCGCCGTCGAGCGCAGCGGCGATCTCGGCCAGCAACTCGCGCGTGCGGGTCTCGTTGGCGAGCACGGGGGCGGCAACGATCCGTGCCGCGAGCGACGTGTCATCCATTGTTGTTCCCTCACCGCCGTGATTGCGCCCTTTGCCCAAGGCACGGCCATCGCGTCTTGGCCGGCAAGCCCTGCACTTTCTGCGTCGAGCAGCCAGCAGAACCAGCAATCTTTTATACCGGAAAACCGGATGTTCGACCCTTCGTCGGGCATCTGGCTTGGAGGTATCCGCGCGCGGGGTTGGTGGGGCGGCCGCGCGCAAGCAAAAGCTGATACCGGCCCACCGCCTCGACGCGCGAGTCAATCCTTATGTGGGCCGGTATTACCGGGCGAAACAACGAAAAGTCACCGCACCCGGTGAGTTGCCGAGATGTCTCGTGTCGGCAGCGGTCATCCGGTCCATTCCACCTGTTGCCTGGTCGCGCTAGGTACTGGACTTGCCTGCCGATCATTGCCTACTGGCCCGAAAGCGAACACGTCACTCATGAAGGGCAATCCCATGCCTATCGTTCTCTACAACGCACCGCAATCCACGTGCAGCCAACGTGTGCGCTTCGTTTTGCACGCCAAGGGCTTGGCCTTCGAGGAGCACAAGCTCAATCTACTCGAGGGCGATCAGCTCGCCCCGGCATACTTGGCGATCAACCCCAACGGTGTCGTCCCCGCGATCGTGCACGACGGCGTGCCGGTGATCGATTCCTCCGTCATCATGGAGTACCTGGACGAGGCCTTTCCAGAGCCGAATCCTCTACGCCCCCCTTCACTGACCGCGCTGGCGCACATGCGCACCATGATGCGCTTCATCGACGAGATGCCCGCTGCCGCGATCCGCGTGCCGACCTTCAATATCGCCTTCCTGCCGCGCTTCCAGAAAATGAGCGCTGCCGAGTTCATCGCGTTCGCTGAAAGCAAGCCTTTGCGCAAAGAGTTCATGCTGGCCATGGGCCAGACGGGCTTCCCGAAGAAGGAGATGGACGAGGCGCTCGGCCGTCTGCGCCGCACCGTCGATCGTATGGCCGACTGGATCGCCTCGAGCGGTGGTCCTTTCCTCATGGGCGATCAGCTCACGCTGGCCGACATCTCCGTCATGCCCACGCTGGTTCGTCTCGAGGATCTGAACCTCGATCACCTGTGGCAGGACACGCCGAGTGTCTCGCGCTGGTTCGCGACGATCAAGCAGCAGCCGCAGTTCGCGCCTACCTACTATGAGGGCTCCCTGCTCACCGAGCAGTTTCCTCACTTGGCCGCTCTGCGGACTTGACGCGGCCACGACAAAGCGCGACCGCACCTCGGCCTGTCCCCCGCCTCCATGCTTATGATGGATTGCGCCGCATCCACTCGGCCAGATCCTTGACGGCAACCTCCAGCTTGTAATTCGGCTCGTAGCCAAGATGTTGCTTGGCGCGCGAAAGGTCCGCGCGCTTGTCCCGATTGGTGAGCGACAGGCCGGTGCCGGTCGGTGCCTAGAACTTGACTTTTGCCCCGGGTACCACGGCTGCGATCGCGCTCGCCATGTCGCCGGGTCTAGTCAGCGCACCCATCGTCAGGTTGAAAATACCGCCGCCGAGATCCTTGGCCTGCAACGCCATTACCGTGCCGCGCGCGGCATCCTTGGAGTACACCCATTCCATCACTCCCGGTCCGATCTGGGCCTCCTGCCCGGCAAGCACACGGCGCATTGCTTCCCGGACGACATTGGAGGGTCCCCCGCCCCCCGCACCGTTCCACGGCCCGAAAACCGCGCCGTAGCGCAGACCAGCGAACTCGATGCCGCACCATTTTGCATAGTTCAGCCCCAGGCTTTCGACCGCCTGCTTGGTCGCTGAGTAGAACGTCGTCGGACGCGGAAAGGCCTCCTCCCGCCCGATCTCCCCACCGTCCCCGCCGCCCTCCAGGTAATGATTGAGCACACTCGAGCTCGACACGACGACGCGCTTGAGCCCCGTCACACGTGCGGCCTCGAGCACGTTGACGGTCCCCATGATGTTGAGATTAATCGCCGCGTAGGGGTCCTTCTGCGCCCCCAGCGTCAGCATCGGGTTGGCCGCTGTATGCACGATTTGGGTAATACCGTGTGTCCGCAGCGCATCGACGATACAGAGCGGCCTGAGCACGTCCCCGGGAATGAGCGTGACCTTGTCGAGCTCGACGATCTGTCCGATCGCCTGCGGCTGGGCTGCATGATCCATCAGGATCGGCCGCTCCCCCTGCTCCACGAGAAGCCGCGCCACCTGGGAGCCGACGAGACCAGCCCCGATAACCAACGTCGTCATGTCGAACCTCTTCTGAAAAGCGCTTCCCATCCCAATTCCCGGCCGGCACCGGTTAAGCTGCACCGGTTAAGTTGAACCGATGAAGCCGTGCCGTTGACCAAGCGTGACCGCTATGCTGCCCTGCTGCGGAATGAAACGCCATATCACTAAGTGATGATCCGTCGCGGCAAGCGAGCCGAGCACGGCTCCCATGTCACCGCCTCAATTGCCTGTGCAGCAGTGGTCCGCGACGCCATGTCGGAGACCGGATGACCTGACGGGCCTTGCTCATGGTTTCGGCCCTGTCCTATCCTTGCGTCAACCCAGGTTTCATCGAGGGAGCGGGACTATGTTCGTGAAAAACGGCTGGTATGCAGCAAGCTGGTCCAAGGATCTCAAGGGCGCCCCGATAGCACGGAAGCTCCTTGGCGAGGATGTCGTGCTTTTCCGAACCGGAGAAGGCCGGGCAGCGGCACTCGAGGACCGCTGCTGCCATCGCGCAGCGCCGCTTTCGATCGGCGAGGTGGTCGGCAACGATTTGATGTGCGGCTATCACGGATTGAAGTTTGGCGCGGATGGGCGGTGCACGGACATCCCCGGCCAGACCGCCATCCCCGAGCGCGCACGCATCCGCAGCTATCCCATCCACGAGAAATGGAACGTTGTCTGGATCTGGATGGGCGATCCGGAAAAGGCCGACCCCGGCAAGATCGAGGACCTACCCTGGCTCGACAGCCCGGAATGGACGGCCACCCCGGGCTATCTCCATTTGAAGTCCAACTATCTGCTTCTGATCGACAACCTGCTCGACCTCACCCACGTCACTTACGTCCACAAGAATACGATCGCCGGTGACCCGCGCGAGGCGACGACGCCCACCAAGACGGAGCGGGTGGACAATGGCGTCCGCAATGGCCGCTGGATGATCGACTTCGTACCACCGCCCCTGTTCGCCAAAGTCGGCAACTTCTCGAGCAATGTCGACCGTTGGCAGCATGTGACCTGGAAGGCGCCCGCTACCGTCTATCTCGACGTCGGCTGCGCCAAGCACGGCA
Organism: Devosia equisanguinis; assembly: GCA_945862355.1. GTDB lineage: Bacteria > Pseudomonadota > Alphaproteobacteria > Rhizobiales > Hyphomicrobiaceae > CAMDPA01. The sequence continues at coordinate 11,954 of CAMAYR010000105.1, forward strand.
CTGGCGCACCAGAAGGTGACCGCAGTGAAGGCATCTCGATCTGGTCGACCCACCTCGCCACACCCGAGACGGAAACGACGACACATTACTTCTTCTGCTTCGCGCGTAACTTCAAGCTCGGCGACGAGGCCATGTCGAAAATGCTCTACGAGGGCTCCAAGGTGACGTTCGAGGAGGACCTCGTCGTCCTCGAGTTACAACAGCAGAAAGTGAACGGCGGCTCCATCGAAGGACTGTTCGACATTCCCAACGACGCCGCCCAACTGCAGATGCGCCGCATGATGCGTCAGTTGGCGCAGGCGGAAGGCAGCGTGATCGCCTGACCGATGGGCCGGCCGGAACCCGGTCTCCCCGCTCGCCGCCCCCGCTCGCCCCCCAAGTCGCGCGTGCGGGGGCTGCCCGTCGGCCAGCATCAACTACAGCGATAGCCATAGCTTTGGATATCGCTCATACCGCCGCGCACTTCGCCCGCCACGCCGCTGGCCACCTGCGCATGCATCAGCCAGGTTCTACCCTGAACCTCGACGCCTCGGAAATCGGCCCGCCTCGCGAAATTCGTGCCCTCGCACCACAGCCCGCCGAGAAGTTCCGAGCCCTGCATCGTCATCGGGCCAAGAAACGTCTTGCCGGCCAATGACATGTTGCCATGCACGACGAGACCATCGAGGTCTGCGCGATCCTCGAACCGAGCGAAATCCAGATCGCCCACGCCTCTCAACTCGGCACGTGACAGTATCGCGGGGCCTCGAACGATTGCGGATCGCATCCTGAGATCGTTGCAGAAAACGCAGCGCGATAGATCGAACCCGGCGGCGAACTCTGCCTCGCCGAACCACGCCAGCCCCCCGAATGTGGCGCCCTTTGCCACGAACTGCGCCAGGAAACGCGAGCCGGTGAAGTCCACGTTGCCGATAGTGGCGCCCGAAAGATCCACCGGTTCGCGAACCTCGAGACCGGACAAATCAACGCTTACGCCCTTTTGCAGCGGCGCGGTTGCCCGTCTCACGATCTCGGCGGCTTCCACGACCCTCATATGGCGATCGGCGAGAGACGGTTGAGGATTTCCCGCGCGACTGTGTACGCGGTCGACATCGACGTCTTGGGATTGTCCGGCGACGGCTTGCCGACGATACGGACGTCCATGTCCGCACATGCCGAGGACAACTTGAATTCGTGCACGTTGCCCGGCGCAGCAGGGTCGGCGACAAGTCGCACGGTTACATGATCGAGACCCACGCTCGCGATCGCGATGGTGGCTGCCGAGTTCGCGTTCTGCGGATAGTCCCTCGCCGCAGCCCTTGCCGTGCCCTCGTAGAAGACGGTCTCGCTCGTCACCGTGTCGAGATCGACGAGCAACGCAGCCGGCGTGCCCTTCCACGCCTTCGGCGGTTTGCGCGAAGTGTAGGTGATCCGTTCGATGCCGGCGAGCCGTGCCGCCGAGAGAAGATCGATGCCGCCGATGGCACCTGAGCACAGGATCATTCGCGCGCCCGACTTTTCCGCCGCCGCCCGCAGGCTTTCCCGCAACGCGTCGTCCGTCAGCGAGCCGATGGAGACCACGAGCAGATCTGTCCCCACTTCGAGCACCCTCGTGCCGTAAGCCTTCACTGCCGCATGTCCCGCACATTCGACGACAAGATCGTGACGCCGGCTCAGGAACGCATCGGCATCCGTGACGACCTCGTGCTCCCTGGCGATACGCGGCCCCACCTTGTCGAGCAGAGCACGCGCACCGTCTGCAACGGCGGGCAGCGTAAGTAGCGACAGCCTGTCGAGTTGTGCCGGAACGTTGCCGGCCACGGCCTCCAGCATTGGGGCTGCGATCGCACCGCTTCCGATGACACCCAGGGATTTCAGCTTCATGTCGTATGTCCTTGCGCAGCCGAAATGTGCTTCAGATGAACCGCGAGACACCGCCGGAAATTTCCAGCGTCGCCCCCGTGATGTAGCCAGCAGAAGGCGATCCCAGGAAAGCGACCGCGCGAGCGACCTCCTCTGCCTTGCCGAACCGCCCGAGTGGAATGTGACGCATTCTCGCCTGCTCTACCAGCCACTCGTCGCGTGACTGACCGGGCTTGCCCATCGTCTCGAAGCGGCGATGCCACTGCCCGGATTCGATCACGCCGAGAACAATGGTGTTGACGCGAATGTGCGGAGCGAGCTCCACCGCCATCGACTTCAACAGGCTCTGCACCCCTGCCCGCGCCGCCGAAGTGCAAACCATGTGCGGCTCCGGCTGCAGAGCGAGCAGCGAGTTGACACCGACGATCGCTGGTTGTCCGCTCTTGTGCAGCAGCGGAATGAAAGCGCGCAACGAGTTGATCTGACCGAAATACTTCTGCTCGAGCTCCGCCCACCATGCTTCGTCGGTCGTATCGGCGAACGTCGACAGCCGGCCTTCACCCGCGTTGTTGACGAGCAGGTCGAGCGTACCGAAGGAGCGCGACACCCGCGCCGCGAGCGCATTGACCTGAACTGCCTTGGTCACGTCGCACGGCTCGGCGACGAGATTACCGCTGCCATGCCGCCCCTCGAGCACGGCCCGCGCGTCTTCGAGACGCCCGACATTGCGCCCGCAGATGGCGACCCGCGCCCCCTCCGACAGCAGCAGATCCGCAGTGGCAAGCCCGATGCCGGAAGTGCCGCCGGTCACGACGGCGGTTTTGCCTGACAGTCCTAGATCCATCGCGCTCTCCAATTCCAATGTTCACGACCGCGCCCGCCGTTCGCCCTTGACCGAAGGCTGCCCGCCACCGCCGACATAGCCCATCCGCCGGCTGATCTCGTACGCGGCATCGCGGACCCCCTGAGCGATCAGCGCGCGCCGCCCCCGAGGACTGGCGAACGCCCCCTCCGGGCCTGATGCGTTTATGGCCGCGATCACGTTGCCGGCGTGATCGTAGACGGGCGCTGCAATCGAATCGATCCCCTGCTCGTAGCTCGACCGGCTGTCTACGATCCCACCGGCGCGGACCCGCACAAGATCGGCATGTAAGGCTGCGAGCGTCGTCGGTGTAGCAGTCGTTACGGCGCTGAGAGGCACGCCCCGGAAGATGGCATCCACCTGCTCACGCGGCAGTTGCGCGAGGATGGCCCGCCCCATCGACGAGGCGTGCGCCAGAAGACGCGAGCCGACACGCACGTTGCTGACCAGATGAACGTTGGGCTGACAGCGCACGACGTAGACGACCTCGCGTCGGTCGAGGATCCCCAGGTGACATGAGAGCCCGAGTTGCGTTGCCATCTCTGCGAGCACCGGACTTGCAACCTGCGTGACGTCGAGCGAGAGCAGCTTTCGTCCGGCAAGCTCGATCATGCCCGTCCCGAGCACATATTCTCCACTGCCATGCTCCTGCTCGATCAGCCCTTCTGCCTCGAGCGTATGCAACAGCCGCAGCAGCGTCGTTCGGCTGATGCCGAGCTCTCGTGCCGCCTGGCTCTGGTTGGCCACGGAGCGCCCGGCAGCGATGAACCGCAACACCTTCACAGCGCGCACCACCGGGGGTACCGAATAGCTCGGCACGACTTGCGCCTTGTCTCGAGGCTTCGTCAGCATCGGCTTGTCAGGCTCCGGCCCGTACAATCGGCGCGAACCCGGCGACGATCTCCGCCACTGCATCGGGACGCTCTTGCGGCAAGGCATGTCCCGCATCGGGCACGATCTCGAACCGATGGCCAAGTTCGGGGCGGGCTGCCGTCAGTGCATCGTATAGCCTCCGGCAGTTCGCCGGCGGGGTCACCTCGTCCTCTCCGCCGACGAGTACCAGCGTCCGCATCGAAATCCGTGCGCTGTCGGCGATGAGATCGCCGCAGGACAGCATTCGCGAGGCCTGGGCATAGCCCGGAAGCTTTACTTCGCTCATTGCTTTCACGACGCCAGCCACGAGCGAAGCATCGTGCCGACGGAACAGCAGGCGAGGCCCGCGCGATGCAGCGAACCTTTCAGCCCCTTCCGCAAGCAGTCCTTGCAGCCGCCCTTCGGCGGCAGGCGCCAGCGGACCGCCCGGCTGCATGCCATAGCCGAGCGCTGGCGAGGCGAGAACAAGCCTTCCAGCGCGCTCACCATGAATTGCCGCGAACCGCCCGGCGACGAGCGCGCCCAGCGAATGGCCCATCAGATCGATGCGCTCGAGCCCGAGCCCGAGCCGGTCGAGTAGACCGGCCAGCGCCCCCGCATAGTCGTCGACCGAAGGCCAATCGCCGGGCAGCGCCACTGACCCCGCATAGCCCGGAGCGTCCCAGGCAACGACCGGTCGCTCCTCGCCGATCTTCAGCATCAGCGCACGATAGCTCTCGGCATTGCTGCCGATGCCGTGAAGCATCACCAGAGGCCGAACCCCGCCGAAGCTTCCCGCCCGGACATACGATATTCCATCACTTTGACAGCGCTCTTCCATCAGTGACATTCGGCTCGCTTCTCGATCTCAGCCCGCCACGCGCATCTGCGCGGCATCCTCCACCGTCAGTTGATCGCGCGCCATCTGCTTCAGAACGAGTCGCACGCGGCTGACGCCGACGTCGTGCTGATACAGCATCTCGCGCTTTCTGGCATCTTCGGGCATCGCAGACAGCATCTCGCGATCCTGCTCGAGCACATTCCAATGCCGCTCCTCGAGCAGGCTCCTATAGAGGAAACGCCACGCCTCGCGCGACAGCCCTTCGCTCCGGCGCAGTCGCCAGAAGAACACGGTGCAATTGTGCTCGTCTACCGGCAGCACGTACCCGATGATGCGGAACGGACCGCCCGGCCCCGCCCCGGCGGGATACGGCAGATCGAGACGGCAATACGTGCTTGCCCCG
>CAMAYR010000106.1 GCA_945862355.1 Devosia equisanguinis
GGAAACACAGTTCGCAGCGGCGAGGAATCCGCCATCACAATTTGCAAGGAAATCCACCGACAGGCGTGGAAATCCTGCAACTCGGCGCAGAGCTATCGGCGCGATCAGCTCGCAAAATCAATGCGCTGGAAAAACTTCACGGCCGACGAGCTAAGGCAGAGGAATAGAGGTCAACGTTGAGCGCAGTCTAGGAACCTCGTTGGAGACGACATCCCAGAGAATATCACTGTCGATGCCGAAGTAGGCATGTGCAAGGATGTCCCGGAGGCCCGCGATCTTGCGCCATTCGACCTGTGGAGCGAGTTGACGGGCCTCGTCGGGAAGTTGTTTGACCGCCTCACCAATGAGTTCGAGGTTGCGAACGACGGCGTCGTATGTCCGCTCATCGGACTCGAAGGCAACCCGATCCATCCCATGCGTGTAGCGCACGACCTTGTCGCAACACGTCAGCACATCCTGCCAATAGAGCCGCCAGTCACGCGACACGGATCGCCTCGCCTCGAATTCTCGGTCGCAATTCGGGCCGAATGGCCCTTTCGGTCACGAGATCGACTTTCCGCTGCCACAGGCCCTCGAGCAGAAGTTTCAGGTCGGAATAGCTTTGCAGCGTTGCCGGACCTCGAAACTCGACGAGCACATCGACATCGCTGTCCTCCCTGGCCTCGCCCCGCGCATGGGACCCGAAGACGCTCAATCGCTCGACGCCGAGACGCTCGAGATCCTTCGTGATCGACTGCAATGATCGGGCGAGAGCTTCGGGTGTCATGGTTCTTGCCGGGCGCAGATCATCCTCATCACTTCATCGTCGGGATCACGAACTCCGCCCCGTCCTTCACGCCGGACGGCCAGCGGCTCGTGACGGTCTTGGTGCGCGTGTAGAACCGCATCGCGTCCGGCCCGTGCTGGTTCAGGTCGCCGAACATGGACCGCTTCCAGCCGCCGAACGTGTAGTAGGCGAGCGGCACCGGGATCGGCACGTTGATGCCGACCATGCCGACGTTCACCTTCGCCGCGAAATCCCGCGCCGCATCGCCGTCGCGCGTGAAGATGGCGACGCCGTTGCCGTACTCGTGCTCGTTGGGCAGCCGCAACGCTTCCGCGTAGTCCTTTGCACGCACGACCGACAGCACCGGCCCGAAGATCTCTTCCTTGTAGATCCGCATCTCGGGCTTGACCTCGTCGAACAGGCAGCCGCCCATGTAGAAGCCGGCTTCGTAGCCCTGCATTTTGAAATCGCGGCCGTCGACCTTCAGCTTCGCACCCTCCTTGATGCCGAGCGCGACGTAGTCCTTCACCTTTTCCAGATGCGCCTTGGTGACGAGCGGGCCGAGGTCGGCGTCGTTCGAGGTGGAGGGGCCGATCTTGAGGCTCTCGACCTTCGGGATCAGCTTGGCCATCAGCGCATCCGCCGTGGCCTTGCCCACGGGAACAGCCACCGACACCGCCATGCACCGCTCGCCCGCCGAGCCGTAGCCCGCGCCGATCAGCGCGTCGGCAGCCTGGTCCATGTCGGCGTCCGGCATGATGATCATGTGGTTCTTGGCGCCGCCGAACGCGTGCACCCGCTTACCGCCGGCCGTGCCCCGCTTGTAGACGTATTCCGCGACCGGCGTGGAGCCCACGAAGCCGATGCCGGCGATGTCGGGATCGTCGAGCAGCGCGTCCACCGCCACCTTGTCGCCGTTGATGACGTTGAGGATACCCGGCGGCAACCCCGCCTCCATCATCAATTCGGCCAGCATCAGCGGCACGGAAGGATCACGCTCGGAAGGCTTGAGCACGAATGCGTTGCCGCACGCGATCGCAGGCGCGAACTTCCACATCGGGATCATGGCGGGGAAGTTGAACGGAGTGATGCCTGCCACGACGCCGAGCGGCTGGCGCATGGAGTACATATCGATGCCGGGCCCCGCGCCCTCCGTGTAGTCGCCCTTCAGGAGATGCGGCGCGCCGATGGCGAACTCCGCGACCTCGAGACCGCGCTGGATATCGCCCTTGGCGTCCGGAATGGTCTTGCCGTGCTCCTTGGCGAGAACGAGCGCCATCGTCTCCATGTCGCGGTTGAGAAGCTCGACGAACTTCATCATGACGCGCGCGCGCCGCTGCGGGTTGGTCGCCCCCCAGGCAGGCTGCGCGGCTTTGGCATTCTGTACCGCGTCCCATACCTCTGAGTTGTCGGCGAGCGGGATCTTGGCTGCGACCTCGCCGGTCATTGGCCAGTAGACGTCGCCGAACCGGCCCGACCGCCCCTTGACCCGCTTGCCGCCGATGAAGTGGAAGAGCTCCTGGACCATGAGTGCGCCTGTGTCGGTTCGGGGTTCGATTGTTGTGCAACAATAAGCCGGCTGTTAGGCTAAATCTACCGTTCGCGGCGGGCTCCGGCAGGCTGTGGCGGACTTGCCGCCTCACCCACCGCCTCACCCGCCACCTGGCACGCGCGGGTCTGCCGGCTGTGGCCAGCGCGCGCCGAGAAGGCCCAGGATCTCCCGCTGCACGCAGCTATTGGCGAGGATCACGTCGGCCGCGCGGTCCTTTTGAACCGCCAGTGTGCTACACAACTCCGGCTCGCCGAGCTGCAGCCGGATCGTGCTGTTGCGATATTTGGAGATCGTCCAGCCGAGCGTCAGCGGGAACCGGCTTCGATTGAGCCGGAACACGAGCAGTGGGGAGTTTGCACCCGCCCGCGCTGAAAGCAGCTTGTTGAGCTCGTCGGCCCTTTTCAGTTCGTGCGGGTCGATCTCCGTGATCTCGCGTACAACCTCTACGAGGCCGCGTCGCCTGAGGTTGAGCAGGGCAGAGAGCGGCGCAACCGTGTCGGTGTAGGTCGTGCCGTCGGGCAGCTCCTCGAGCGGGTCGTCCCCCAGTGCCACGAGTCTCAGGTCGATCTTGAGCTTCTGATCTTTGATTATCTTGGCAAGCTTTTTGTAGATGTCATGGGCCGTCAGCATACCGGAGTTGTCCGCATAGCCGCCGTCGACGAAATTCCACGTTCGCGTCTCGAGCTGTGTCTTGCCGGTCTTGTCGTCGATTGCGGGCACCTTGACGTCGTCGAGCTGCCAGGCAGGTGAGGTGAGCGGGAAACGCGCGCTGACGACACCGGCCTGCAACGTCTTGGTGTCTTTGACGCGGCTGCTGTGCTGGAACAGATCGTCTGCGAACGAGTAGAGGTTGCCGCCGCCGACCTGCTTGAGCTTGAACGGCGCGAATGCGACGCGGCTGCCCGTCTCCACCCAGGTCGTATTTAGCAGCAGCGCCGGCACGCGCCCATCCGGCTTCCAGTGTGCCAGATAGTTCTGTTCCACCAATTCCTTCGGCATGACGATATTGCCCGGCCTGGTTTCCAGCCCGAGCAAAGCCTTCCTGACGCTGATCTCCAGCGCCTGCGCGCGATCGATGTTGGACGAGAAGATCGGAACGCCGATCAGCCCCGGAATCTTGCGCAGGATATCGGGCAGCACGAATGCGCCGACCGGTGCCAGATGATCGGGAAGAATGACGCTCCGAATAAGCGCCGTATGCTGCTCGTTGCTCCTGGCCTCGAGCGTCTCGCAATTCTTGCGATTGGGTTCGGGCAGCGCTGCAAGCACCGTGTTGAAGATGGTCGCGCCAACCGCCCCGCCGGAGACGGCGCTAACCGCGAACACATGGCGGGCGAAGTTGGTGCAGCGGTCCTGCAGGGCAGCAAGCATCGTTGCCCCGGCAGAAGCTGCGTAGATGCCGCCTCCCGGCAGTGCGAAGATGAATACTGGATCGGGACGGCTACCGCGCCCGAAGTTGCGTTTGGCGGCCCATGCCTTGAAGGCAGTCTCCAGGTCGAAGATTTCATTGTCGACTGCTGCGGCCCCGACTGCTGCGACCCCGCCTCCTCCGGCAGCCGCCGTAGCACTTCCGGCAATACGGCTCTGCGGTGTCCGCGTCAGCCCGAAGGCCGTAACGACGAGAAGCACGCCAACGAACACTGCGATGATGGAGATTCGGTTCTGTGCGAGGAAGGTGAGGCAGAAGATCAGTGTCACGAGACCCATCGTGATGAGGCTCAGAACTGAAAATGAGCCGGCCTCGCTAGCAAGATCTGACAACAGCCCTGGTGCGAACCAGCCCGATATGATGGAGAACGAGCCGAGAGCTACGGTGACGACGACCAGAACAATCAGCAGCCTGATGCGCGTCCGGTGTACGACGGCGATCGCGATGACCGACAGCACCATCAGCCCCAGCGTTACTAGGATGAGGCTCCTGAAGTGACCTGGATCGGCGTTTTTGAGAACCTGCCCCTTGAAGGCCTCGAGGTCCGCCCGGTCGAGGACGCCCAAGTCCTCCGGAGCCTGCAACTTCCACGCCCAGTAGAGGCCGATGATAAGGCCGATGAACGGGATCGCCGTGATCAGCGCCGACTTGGCCGCGATGAGACGCGCCAGCAGCCGGTCGAGGTACGGGTTGGCGTGCTTCGGGTATTCCGCATCCTTGAAGGACGAGGTCAGCTGATAGTCCCACGTGCCGAGCAGCATGCACAGCATCGTGAACACGCCGAGCCCGGCGATGTCGCGGACGAGTGTGCCCTCGAACGCCCTCAGCAGCACCTCGTGCAACTGCGCAGAGGACGCCAGCAGGATGGCGATACTGATCGCCACCGCGGCTGGAACCGCCGTCAGCAGGCATCGCAGGAACACCATCTGCTTCTCGAGAATGTGCGGCGCGTAACGGCCTTGCATGGCAGTCCTCTTCGCGGTCGTTCAGCGGCCCGTGCCGGAGGCGTTTGAAATCGAGATGAAAATCGAGATCATGTCGTCTGGCTGGAGCCGGGGATGCGCGAGCGGCTTTGTCGTAGCTACGCGCCCTGGCCCTCGCTCATCGCATCGAGCCGCTCGAGCCGGCCGCCGGTGTCCTCGAGAATACGGCGTAGCAGCATGTCCGTCCGGTCGTCGAACGCCGAAAGGTGGATCTCGCGCAGCCAGCCGGCAGGCCGGCCCGATCGCGATTCCCGCTCTTGTTTGGTCTGCATGTATTCGATAGCACGCTGCACGACGAGCTGAACGATGTCTGTCAGCTTGGCGCCGCCATTGCCGGTGCCGAGCATCGGTATGAGAACCGACTTGTAGGCCTTGCGCTCGTCCAGCCGGTCGTTGGCGCGGTCGATGGCGATGAGCACGTTGTCGACCGACTTCTCGATGATGAGCGGCTCCGAGATCAGGCCCGCGCCTATTGCGCCTTCGACGGACGCGACGTGGAAGATCCGCTTGACGTTGTGCGTCGTGGCAAGCTCGCCCGAGGTCGTGTCGATCACCGTGGCGGGTGCGACGTAGCCGTGCCGCCCCCGCTTCCGCTTCAACTCGTCCGCGATCGTGTCGTACTGCACGCGGCTGGTGCCGGGATACTTCTTGGCGCCGTTGTAGCGGATCATGGCGGACACGCCGCGGCCGAAGAACTGGTCCATCTCCATGTCGGTGTTCTCGGAGTTGACCCAGACGTCGACGTCCCTCCAGCTGAGCATGTTGCCGGGTTTGATACCGATCACGAGATCCTGCGAGCCCTTGAGGCGGTAGCGGGTCGCCGGCGCGTTGCCGTCCTCGATCCGGCGCGCGGATCTCGCCAGATAGTCCTTGAGGAAATAGCCGGCGAGCAGCAGCTTGGGATCGGTGTAGTGGCGGGCATCGAGGCGCTTGAAGAACTCGAGCACATCGAGCTCGATGATGTCGATGTCCTCATCCTCCACGCCTTTGCCCTTGCCCTTCCTGTCCAGCACGCTCACTTCCGCGAGGTAGAGGTGGATCATCTCCGTGCTGCCGCCGGGCGAGGAATAATAGGACGCGATGTGGTGCGCGTTCTTGGCGTCATTGATGACGTAGCCCGTCTCCTCCGCCACCTCCCGCTGCAATGTCTCGAACGGCCGTTCGCCTTCCTTTATGACGCCGGCTGCCGTCTCGTAGATCCAGCCCGTACCTTTGTGATCGGCGCCGATGGTGCGGTGGTAGGTCGGCAGCCTGAACTGGTCGACGAAGATCACCTGTCGCAGGATCGGATCGTAGAGCAGCGCCGCGACTGCATGCCCCCTGTCGAACACCAGGAGCTTCTCCGGCGTGCTCATGGTGTGGTCGAACTTCTCGTAGCTGACCACATACTCGTCGATGCGGAAAAAGCCGTCGAAGCGGCGCGTCGGCCCCTCGATCAGCTCCACCTTCGAAGGCCGGTCGACCCTGTCGTCGCTCATCTCTGCCTCCACGCCGCAAGACCCGAGGCATGATCGTCGCACGGGCCGGTGCTGGGGACAACGCGCCGCAATGAACACACTGCCGAGTGTGGCATCCAGGCGACGGCAGCCAAGGGATGAGCGGCTCGTGCCGGCAGAGAATGCAGCTCTCGACGGCGCCGCAACTGGAAAAGCTGGCTGAAGGTGGAGTATGTCCCCTACGCGGCTGATTTCACAGCAAGGTCCACTGTCCCACGGCGATCGCCCAGGCGATAATGATCGCGTTGGCCGCGATGTGGGAGGCGATCGCGTCGGTGAGCCGGCCCGTGCGCACCATCACGAGCGCGAACACCACGCCCGCCATTGCGCCGGCCAGCGGCCGGCTGTGCAGGAGCCCGAACAGCACCGACGACACCCCGACCGCTACCCACGAGAGCCTGTCGAAAGCCACATCCTGGAAGCTCCGCGAGATCACCCAGCGATAGAGCAGCCCGCGAAACGCCAGCTCTTCCACGATGGGAACTATCACGATGCCGCCGACAGCCCGCATGACGAGCCACGCCACCGCGAGCCATGCCGGCAGCCCGGCGAGGAAGGTTCCGACATCGCCGCCCTTTGCCGACGAAAGCCCCGGATCAGTGACTATCCAGCCGATACCGACGACAAGGCCGGATACGACTGCCAATGTGGACGGCCTGACGAAGTAGTTGCCGTAGAACCGCCAGAACCATGCCAGCGCCGCGGTCGAAAGAACGATCTTGAGGCCGTAGAGCCACGTGTCGAAAGGCGCCGAGGCCGCGGTGAGAATGCTGCCTGTCATGAGCGCCATGAACGGTACGATGAGGGCATCGAGCTCCCGGTTCGGGGCGCGGCCTGCCGCCGCCGGCTTGGTGCGTTCGACGGCGAAGAACGAAACCTTCGGCGCCAGCGCCATGAGCCCCAGCGACACCGCCAGGAACGACATCCAGCCGGCCTGCGAATGAAAGCCGCCGCCGGCGATTGCCGGGGAGAGGTGCGCGCCGATGCTGACGAGGACCGCGATCCTGACGATATTGAGTACGAAAATTGCAGCGATCCCCAACGGCAGCAGCAGTAGCGCATTTGGAAAACGGAGCGTGGAGCGGAACGTCCACAAATAGATGCCGAGAAACGCAGTGACCAGAGCCATGCCCTCGTAGCCAGAGCAGCTCTGGTCGATGATCACCTGAAAGTCCCGCACCAGCAGCGACCGTTCCGCGAAGTCGACCACGACTTGCGGCTCGTAGAGCCCGAGCAGCCAATAGGTCAGTAGCAGCGTGATGCCGGACAGTTGCTCCCAGGCCGTCTGGCTGAAATTGCCGGCGACGAGCAGCGCCAGGCCCGCGCATGAGGCTATCCCGATCTCCGCGGTGAACCGCGAAACCAGCCCCTTCCAGAAACCCGGCGGTGCGAACAGCCAGACCAGCGACAACGCGGTTGCCGCAAGTGGCACGCAGAAGAGCGCGAACAGGCCCCACGGCGGCGATGCTGCTTGCTGAGCGTGCAACGTGAACGCTACGGTCGCCACCGCGAGTGCAACGAAAAGCAGGAGATTGACGAGGAGCGGGAAGCGCCAGCTCTGCCCGCTGGCCGTGGCGCTCCACAGCTCGACGATCTCCTGCCGCCTTGGCCACATGATAATCGCCCACGCTACCGCGGCCACGATCGCCAGCATTTGCAGCTGCCGCAGCCAGTAGGCCGGATGCAGCCAGTAGGGCACGTCGACCTCGAACGAGAACAGCAACGAGATTGCGAGAACCTCGATGGCGGCCAGCGCGGCGGCTACGGTGGGACGCGTGAAGCGCCCGATCCGTCCGCGCCAGGCCCCACCTCGCGGCGATCTCTCGCCCGCCTGCACCATAGGTTCGAACTCGGAGATCATCTGACAGTCCGCTAAGTGCCGGGTTCTGTAACGCACGCCCGAAGTAAGGGCGATCAAATGAGTAAGCGATCGAAAGGAGGTGGCGCGAGACTGGAAGATCCCGCCCCACCCCTGATGAGCGCACTACGGGCACCGTTGGTTGGCTCCTTGCCCGAGCCAACGCGCTGCCGGTCACCTGCGCATGCGGTGATAGGCCATGACGCCCGCGCTCACGAGCAACGCTACGGCGGCAACGCCCGCCGGACCGTCGATCTCCGGCGCATGCTTCACCACACGCCAGTTGCCCATGGCTGCTGCTTCGCCGGCATAAGCCGCCAAAGCCAGCAACGCACAGGCAGCCCGTGTAAAGGCTGACTTGGTCACTTGACACTCCTTCGCTGATTGCAGTCGCAACCCTCCGTCTCCGGAGAGAAGAGTGCCGACGTTAGGACGTGATCGTCGTGTTTAAGGAATGGTTTATATTGAGGTGGTTAACTAGCCAGCGCTAACTTTTCGCCTGGCCTCGGTCGCCCGTGCAGAAGGGGGCGAGGCGCGCGTAGCCTTTCGGCAGGCAGTGGCGTGCCAGCGTTCGAGTCAGTGGCAGGGCCACGCGCGGCTCGATCAAACCAGCCGGCTCTGCTCTACCGCCGCCTCGATGAAGCTCCGGAACAGCGGATGCGGCTCGAACGGCCGCGACTTCAACTCCGGATGGAACTGCACGCCGATGAACCACGGGTGGTCGGGATATTCCACCGTCTCCGGCAACAGGCCGTCCGGCGACATGCCGCCGAACACCAGCCCGTTCGATTCGAGTGCCTCGCGGTAGCCCGTATTTACCTCGTAGCGGTGCCGATGCCGCTCGCTGATGTCGGTCGTTCCATAGATCTTGGCGATCCGGCTTCCGTTGGCGAGCTTGGCATCGAACGCACCGAGCCGCATTGTTCCGCCCAGATCGCCCCCCGCGCGTCGCTTCTCCAGCTCGTTGCCGCGCATCCATTCCGTCATCATGCCGACGACGGGCTCCTCTGCCGGCCCGAACTCCGTCGATGATGCCCCTTCGATGCCGGCCAGATTTCGCGCCGCCTCGATGCACGCCATCTGCATGCCGAAACAGATGCCGAAATACGGCACGCCGCGCTCTCGCGCGAACTTCGCCGCCATGATCTTGCCTTCCGCCCCGCGCTCACCGAAGCCGCCCGGAACCAGAATGCCGTGGACGCCCTCCAGATGCGGTGCAGGGTCCTCGCTCTCGAAGATCGACGCGTCGATCCACTCGAACTTGACCTTCACGTTGTTGGCGATGCCGGCGTGGACGAGCGCCTCCGACAGCGATTTGTAGGCGTCCTGGTGCTCGGTGTATTTGCCGACGATGGCGATCGACACCTCGCCCTCGGGGCCGTTGACACGGGCGACGATGCCCTCCCACCGCACGAGGTCCGGCTTGGGCGCGCCGTTGATGTTGAACGCGGCCAGCACCTGCTCGTCGAGCCCTTCCTTGTGGTAGGCGAGCGGCACTTCGTAGATCGACCTCATGTCGAGCGCCTGGATCACGGCTTCCTCGCGCACGTTGCAGAACAGCGCGATCTTGCGGCGCTCCGAGCGCGGCACCTCCCGGTCGGCGCGGCACAGGAGAATGTCGGGCTGTATGCCGATCGACCGCAACTCCTTGACCGAATGTTGTGTCGGCTTGGTCTTGAGCTCGCCCGCCGACGGTATCCACGGCACCAGCGTGAGGTGAATGAAGATCGACGAGCCCTTGGGGAGTTCGTTGCCGAGCTGGCGTATCGCCTCGAAGAACGGCAGGCCCTCGATGTCGCCGACCGTGCCGCCGATCTCGACCAGAACGAAATCTATGCCCTCGTTACCCCAGGTCACGAACTGTTTGATGGCATCGGTCACGTGCGGGATCACCTGCACGGTGCCGCCCAGGTAGTCACCCCGCCGTTCCTTGGCGAGGATGTCCTGGTAGATCCGCCCGGCAGTGACGTTGTCCGTCTGCCGCGAGGATACGCCTGTGAAGCGCTCGTAGTGGCCGAGGTCGAGGTCGGTCTCCGCGCCGTCGTCGGTCACGAACACCTCACCGTGCTGGTAAGGGCTCATGGTGCCGGGATCGACGTTGAGATACGGGTCGAGCTTCCGCAAGCGCACGGTATAACCGCGGGCCTGAAGAAGTGCGCCGAGTGCGGCGGATGCGAGGCCCTTGCCGAGGGATGAGACCACGCCGCCGGTTATGAAGATGTACCGTTGCATGGGCTTTGACGTTATCGGCAGTGCGGCTCGATTCGAAGCCCTTTTCGATCATTGATCCACGGCGTTTCGACGCGGGGCTGAGGTCGAGTGGTAAATTCGGGGGCGGATCGGTCGCATCGCAAGGCGACCGTGGCAGGGCAGCCAGTCTCCCTGCGATGTCCAACCGAACGATCCTGCATTGAGCCTCCAGCCGAATGAGGCCACGGGGCTGATGTGATCGCCCCTTACGCCGTCGGCAGCTTGAGGCCGCGCGCCTCGATCTCGGCCTTAAGGCCGGCGAGATGAGCTTGGCTTCGCGCGATGCCGTGATAGCGGCCCTTGCGCTCCTTGCCGACGATCTCGGCCTTGTGCAGGCGGACGAGATGAGCCGTGATCGTCTCGTCGCTGACGCCGTCGAACAGGGCCTTCACGGCGCCGAAGATGCTGGCGGACCGGATCGGTTCGTCGCTTTTCGTCAGGGCCTTGAGCATCACGTACTCGCGCATCAGAACGTCGTCGTCGCGGTCCTTGAAGCCATCCGTCCTCGCATCGCGCGAAGGCTTTGCCGGGGGTGGGGTGGCGTTTGCGCCGAGCTCCATCAGGAAGCTGTCGAGGCGGTCGCGCAGTCTCTCGCCGAGTTGCTTGGCGGCACCCCGGTCGTGCTCCGCTAGTGCGCGGACGGCGCCGCCGATACCGGTTTGATATTGTGAGGCGAGCTGCGCGACGATCTGCTCGCTGCTGATCTCGCCACGACCGAAGGCGCTGAGTAGTTTGCGCGAATCCTCCTTCTCCTGGAGGAGCTGCTTCACCATCTCGACCAGGGCTGTGGTGGCGTCGTTGTCGGTGGGCGTGGACATGCCGTTCGCGGTCCTCATCCGCATCAAAGTATGAGTATGTTATGTCATATACTAATGAATGGCAAGTTAACCGCCGTCGCAAGGTTGGAGCATGGATGATGGGGCAAGTGGGTAAGACGAAGAATAGCACTTGTTATTCAGATATTTAATGCCTGGAATGCTTTGCGATCGTGCCGTTCGGCGCCGGTTGACGACTGTTCGCATGGAACGTATAGTATCTGACATCAGATACTGAAATGTTGCGTGTCCCAGTGAGGCGTCCGATGGCCAGTGTTGCGTGGAAGAGTGCTCGCCGTATGCGCTGGCTCGGCGGCAGGCTGATCTTCATCTCCTACCGCCGCAACGATTGCGCGGACGTGACGGGGCGCATCCACGACCGGCTGGTGCAGCGCTTCGGCGAGCGCCGGATCATCAAGGACGTGGCCTCGATACCCCTTGGCGTCGACTTCCGCGACTATATCGAGAAGGTCGTGCCCGCCTGCAGCGTACTGCTGTCGATCATCGGACCGGGCTGGCTCGATGGGCCGTCGGAGGAAGGTGCCCCGCCGCTGGCCGACCCTCAGGACATGGTCAGGCTCGAGCTGATCTCCGCGTTCGAGAGCGACATCCGCGTCATTCCGGTGCTGGTCGGGGGGGCCCGGATGCCCTCGCCGCAGGTCTTGCCCGAGAGGCTGCGCAAGCTGGCTTACCGCCATGGTATGGAGGTCCGCGGCGACCCCGACTTTCATCGCGATGTCGACCGGCTGATCTCGGACCTCTGATCCGCGGGGGACGAGCCGGCAGATCGCTGCCATTGCTGGCCGCCGGCCTCAATGCTGCGCTATCATCGTAGCTATGAATGGCTTGCGGCGCGCGCCGCCGAGCATCGCGACTGGCACCGGCTGAGGCGTATGGACATCCAGCATTTTCTAGCCATGAACATCATGGTCATCTCCGCGCTCGCCATGCTTGGCGGCCTGATCCAGCGCGCTGTGCGGCTCGATTTGTGGTGGTTGGGGATCAACGCTCTCGTGATCGCCGTCGCCACAGCCGCTACGCAGTGGCTGCCTGATCACGCCGGAACCCTCGCCAGCCTGATCTTCGTGCCTTTCGTGCTGGGCCCCCTCGTCGTCGGCTGGCTATTGCAGCGCCGCGTTTCCCAGCGTCGGATGCGTGAGGCGGTCCGCCTCGCACGTCTCGGCACCTGGCTGCATCCGACCCCGACGACGCGCTTCAATGCAGCCATGTTGGAGGCCCAGACGGGCGAGAGCCTCGACGAGCAGATCGCCGCGCTGGACGCGCTCGCGCGCAGGTCCGGCCCGCAGGAGCGCCACATGATCGACGCCGCCCGGCTTCGGCTCGAAGCGCGCTGGGAGGAGTTGGTTGCGCTGATCGAGCAGCAACCAGGTCTCGCCCAGGCGATGCCGGTGGTTCACATCCGCGCGCTCGGCGAGACGGGCAGGCCCGATCGTATGGCGCGGGCCTACGAGAACGCCAAGGCCTGGCTCCATGGCTCCTCGCTTTGGGAGGGGCAGCTCGTGCTGCTGGCGCTGGCTGGCCGGCCGCAGGGTGTCGAGCGGTTTCTCGCCGGCCCGCTCGCATCTCTCGATGAGGATACCAAGCGCTATTGGATGGCCGTGGCGCTTAAGCATTCAGGCGCGCATCCCGCCGAATGGCAGCCCGAGCTTGCCCGTCTCGTCGACGGCGCGACTTCTCCAGCAACGCGAAAGGCCGCGCAGCGCGGCCTTTCTACGGGTTATGTGGCGGGCGCTGGAGACCGGCTCGACGACGTCGCTGCCGTGATCGTCGGCGAGGTCGAGCAGCGGCTCGTCCGCATCGGCGCATCGGCAGGCGAGAGCCGCACCCGCTGGACGCCGGTAACGTGGCTGCTGCTGGCGGCGATCATCGCGGGCTACCTGCTGTCGGAAGCGCGTGGCGGCTCATCGAATCTACGCACTCTTGTGGAGTTGGGTGCGCTATGGCCGCCCTATGTGATGCGCCGCGACGAGTGGTGGCGTCTGGCCACTACCCTGTTCCTTCATTTCGGGCTGCTTCACGCTGCGGTCAATGGCCTGATGCTGATCGTCCTCGGCCGCCTGTGCGAGCGCAGCTTCGGCTCTTTGAGGATGGCCACAGTCTATCTCGTCGGAGGGCTGGCGTCGTCGAGCTTTGTGCTCTGGCTGGCTGTAGCTCGCTTCAGCGAGAATTCTGTTTTGGTGGGCGCCTCTGGCGCGATCATGGCGCTGTTCGGCGCATTGGCCGGCCGCAGCCTCGTCGTCTGGCTGCGCTACCGCGATACGCTCGATGCTCGCAATTTGATGTCGCTGGCGATCATTGCCGGGCTGCAGGTCGCCGTCGACCTGATGACGCCGCAGGTTAGCCTTGCAGCACACGCTTCGGGCCTCGCCGCGGGGCTGGTGCTCGGGGTGCTGCTCTCGCTTGCCCCCCGCGCTTCCGCCGAGGCCCGGCAAGCCCAATACGGTTGAGGACCTGCCAGCTACCTGGACGGCGGCGCTGACGGCGTGGTGCCCTGCAATTTGTCGAGCAGGCCACCGCGCGGCTGACTGCCTGCGGGAATATTGTCGCCCGATGCGGGCGGGGCCGGTGTTGTCGGCGTGGCCGGCGTCTCGGCGGGTGCGCTCCTGCCAGGGGCCGCGCCCGTGCCGACGAGCGGCGCCGAGGTATTGCTGCTCTGCGCAAGTATCGACAGCAGCAGGCTCGTCACGAAGAACGAGCCGGCCAGTCCCGCTGTGATTCGCGTCAGCAGATTGGCAGTGCCGCGACCGCTGAGAAACCCTCCACCGCCACCTCCGCCACCGCCCATGCCCAGAGCGCCGCCCTCGGAGCGCTGCAAAAGCACCACGCCAACCAGGCCGGCGGCGATCATCAGGTGTACGACGAGAAGAACGGTGGCGAGCATGAGGCAAGGGCTCCGGAGCCGGCGAGGAGTGTCGGGCGCAACTGCGCTTGAATCTGGCTACGCGGGCTTCTAGCGCAGAAGTCGGGTAGATGGAAGCAGTCCGTCCGCGCGGAGCTTTTCGCGCCCGACGTGCTCGGTGTGAAGGCTACTGCGCGGCAGCCTTCGGCGGTGGCGAGTAGGCGTCGGTGCGCTTCGGCGCGGGCGGCTTCGGCTTGGCCTGCTGGCGCGGCGCCGCTGCACCGGAGCCGCCATCGGTCGTGGCGGCCGCAGCCTTCGGTTTCGGCCTGGGCTTGGGTTTTGCCTGGGCGGCGGCCGGCGCCGATGCCGTCGCCGGAGGCTTCGCAGCAGCCTTCGCCGGTGCTTTGCCTTTCACTTTCGTAACGACAGGGGCCACCGGCGGCTCTGGTTTCGGGATCGGGCAGCGGAACGCGATCGCCTCGTCCATCTCGATCAGCTTCTTGACCTGCTCGAGTTGCTGGGAGCGCAGGTTGGCTTTGCCCCAAACCGCGCCCTTGCCCAGGTTGTCGCGAGCGCCGAGCCCCTCGAGTTGAACCACCTCTCGCTTCAACTGATCGCAGGTCTGCTGATCGAGCGGTGCTGCCGGGGCGACCGAGACTGCCGTGGCCATGAGCGCGGCTGCTGCAAGAGCGCTCCAAAAGCCCAGTCCAATTCCGCGTGCATGCCCCATCGCGCGCCCCTCGATCTCTTGCAAGTGCAGAAGTTCAATCGACGTAGGCTGCCAGAATACCGCAGAAATCGTCAGCCTTGAGGCTGGCCCCGCCGACCAGCGCCCCGTCCACGTTCGCCACGGCCATCAGCTCCTTCGCATTCGAGGCCTTGACTGAACCACCATACAGCAGCCGCATCGTCCCCGCCGTTTCGCCGAGCTGTTTGCCGAGCGTCTGGCGCATGAACTGATGCACTTCCGCGACGTCGGCGGCCGTGGGCGTCAGGCCGGTGCCGATTGCCCACACCGGCTCGTAGGCGATCACGGTGTTGGCAGCTGTCGCCCCTTTAGGCACCGAGCCGGCGAGCTGGCGTCCGATGACGGTCAACGTCAGCCCGATCGCCCGCTCCCCGGCCGTCTCGCCGACGCAGATGATGGCAGTAAGACCCGCCCGATGCGCTGCCTCGGCTTTGGCGCGCACGTCGCGGTCCATCTCGCCGTGATCCATGCGGCGTTCGGAATGGCCTACGATCACGGCGCTCGCCCCAGCATCGGCGAGCATCTCGGCCGAAATGTCTCCTGTGTGCGCCCCCGATGCCTTCACATGACAATCCTGGCCGCCGATGAGCAGACTACCGCCGGCAGCCCCCTGCGCCAGCGGCGAGATCAGCGTCGCCGGCGGGCAGAGCATCACATCGACGGCGCTGGGCCGCGTGCTGCCTCCCGCCAACGCTTCGCGCACCTTGTGGGCCTCGCCGAGGGCGGCCTTTACGCCATTCATTTTCCAGTTGCCCGCCACGAGAGGCTTGATCTTCCGCGCGCTCGTCATGTTCTCCTCGGGTTTCCTTGGCACCTGCGGCCATTGCTGCCGCCGAGCGGACTTGCATTCACCGGCGGGCTGGGCTTCATATCACACCGTGTCCGGGCTGGTAGCCCCGACGAACGGTCGCTCGGTCGAATGACCGATTTCCCGCTCGCCAGCTGCTCGCTCGTTGTCCCGATGGCCTTCGACCTGTCCCGACGGCACGCTATGCAGTAAGACCGGCACACGATGTGCCTCATCTTGCGAGCGGCTCGCTGGCCGCATTGCCGATCGACCGCATCGCTTATCGCATCGCTTATCGAAAGGACTGCCCCACCCATGCTCGACGCCCTGCGCCGTGGCGCCAACAGTTGGGTTCTGAAGCCGCTGCTTCTTCTGCTGATCCTCGCCTTCGTAGTGTGGGGCGTGGCCGACGTCTTCACCGGCGGCGGCCGTTCGACCGCGCTGGCGACCGTTGGCTCATCGGAGATCTCGGTCGAGGAGTACCAGGCCACCTACGGCTCGGTCATGAACAACCTCACCCGCCGCTTCGGCCGCCGCCCGACGGCGGAGGAGGCCCGCTTGCAGGGCATCGACCGCGCCGTGCTCGAGGACCTCATCAACGGTGCCACCCTCGATCAGCAGATCAAGACGATGGGGCTCGGCCTTCCGCAATCCGTCGTGATTGCTGCAATCGAGAAGGACCCCGCGCTGCAGGGCCCTGATGGCAAGTTCGAGCGGGCCGCGTTCGAGAATTTCTTGCGCGAGATCGGCTACAACGAGCGCGGCTACCTGAGCCTGCGCCGGCGCGAGGAGATGCGCCAGCAGGTCACCCAGTCTCTTTTCCAGGGCATGCCCGTGCCCGCGACCCTCGCCAATATGGTCCACGAGTGGCGGGATGAGACGCGGACGGTGCAGTATTTCACGGTCGACCCCGCCAAACAGGTCAAGCTGCCCGAGCCGACCGAAGCGCAACTCAAGGAGATCCACCAGGCCCAGCAGAGCCAGTTCGTCACGCCCGAGATGCGCCAGGTTGTGGTTTTGACGCTGCCGGCCGCGGAGATCATCAAAACACTCGAGGTGCCCGAAGCCGACCTGCGCAAGGCCTACGACGGTGACGCCAGTGCTCGCGAGCTGCCCGAACGGCGTCGCGTCCTGCA
>CAMAYR010000107.1 GCA_945862355.1 Devosia equisanguinis
AGCGACGAACCCCGCCGGCAACGCGCGCCCCGCCGACAAAGTCGGCAATCCTGGCAAGATCATCCTGATGTCGTCGGCGCGCGGCCTGCTCGGGCATCCCGCCGGCTACACTGCCTACTGCTCGTCGAAGTCGGCGATCGACGGGATGACGAAGGCGCTCGGCTGCGAGCTGGGCGGCACAGGCATTACGGTGAATGCGATCGCGCCGACGGTGTTCCGCTCGCCGCTCACCGCCTGGATGTACGAGGACAACGAGAACGCCACGAACGTCAGGAAGGGCTTTCTTGCGCGCGTGCCGAAGGGCCGCCTCGGCGAGCCTTCCGATCTCGCCGGCCCACTCCTGTTCCTTGCTTCGGATGCCTCGGCCTTCTACACCGGACATATCCTGTATGCGGATGGCGGATACACGGCGGGCTGAGACAGTCGCGACTTGAAGTCTTAGAGAACGGGCGGTTCGCAGGGTGTCCCTCCGGCGGGTGCGCTAGGGCTGGCCCTCGTCGCGGCCTCGCCGCGAACTGAAGGCGCGCACGACATGACGAAATCCACAATCGCCGTCATCGGCGCGGGCCTGATGGGCCACGGCATCGCGCAGGTGTTCGCGCTCGCCGGTCATGACGTGACGATAACGGACCCGCAGGCGACCTCGCTCGCGACAGTGAAGGAGCGCATCAGCGCGAACCTGGCCGATCTCGGTGACGATCCCCAAGCGGTCGATCGCGTCACGCCGGTTGCCGCACTCGCCGATTGCGTCAAAGCCGCCGACTTCATCGTCGAGGCCGCGCCGGAGAACCTGGAGCTCAAACGCCGGATTTTCGCGGAGATCGAGGCTGCGGCGCGGCCGGAGGCAGTCCTCGCCTCCAACACCAGCGTCATCCAGATCACGGCCATCATGCAAGGCTTGAAGAGGCGCGAGCGCGCCGTCGGTACGCACTGGTGGAACCCGCCATTCCTCGTGCCGCTCGTCGAGGTGATCGGCACGGAATGGACGAGCGCGGAAACAATCGACTTCACGATGGCCCTGCACAAGGCGGCTGGTAAGACGCCAGCGCACGTCAAGAAGGACGTCCCGGGCTTCATCGGCAATCGCCTTCAGCATGCGCTGTGGCGGGAGGCGATCAGCCTCGTCGAGAATGGGATATGCGACGCGGAGACCGTCGATACGGTGATCAAGGCCGCGTTCGGGCGTCGCCTCGCCGTGCTTGGGCCGCTCGAGAATGCCGATCTCGTCGGCACGGACCTCACCCTCGCCATACACCAGAACGTGCTGCCCGCGATCGACGGCCGGCCCGGTCCCTCGCCCTATCTGGAAAAGCTGGTCGCTGAAGGCAAGCTCGGCTTCAAGTCGGGTGAAGGTTTTCGCAAGTGGCCTTCCGAGCAACAGGCCGCGTTGCGCTCGGCAGTCGTGCAGCACCTGAAAAAGTCACGTTGACGGGACATCGTGGTCCCGGCTCGCTGCCGAGCCGGGACGCAAGCGATGCTGTCAGCTCTCACTCGGCCTCGAGTGGCGCCTTGAACTTCATGCCAGGGACGATCACGCCGCCGGCGGGGCGGGTGCCGAGCATGGTCTTGCCGTAGCGGTTCATGAAAGCGCTTGACAGCGGACGGCCGCCCGGCGTGGCAAGCCAGAGCCGCAGCAGATGGCGCTTCTTCTCCGGCTCGGGGAAGTCCACGAATTCCGTGCGCGAATGCACCGTCACGTGGTTGTGCAGGAGCTGGATGTCGCCCTGGCGGAAGTCCATGTGGTAGCACAGCTCGCGAGCCATGGCCGCGAACATGTCGAGCGCTTCGACGAGTGCCGGCGAATGCCGCGGCAGCTCCTCGAAGCGTTGCGCGGAGCGGATATAGCCGCCCTGCCAGTTGCATGTGAAGTAGCCCTGCTCGAAGGAGAAGACGGGGATCTGGTAGTAAGGCTGCGCGCCCTCGGGGATCTCGCCGCGGCGATCGCGCCAGATCGGCTGGCAGAGCTCGGCGGCGAGGTCCGGTCGCTGCTTGAGCATCTCGTTGTAGATGTTGACCGTGGATACGACGGTGCTCTCCCCCCCCGATTGGGAATGATGCAGGCAGAGCAGCCCGACGACGTCGCAGCTATCGGAATGGAAGGGTAATTTATCGTGGGTCTGGTAGCCGCGGTCCTTCGGGTTGGCGAAGGACTTGTCGCCCAGATCCTTGACGTGGCCGAGCAGGTGCCCCTTGCCGTTCTGCGACACGGGCTCGCCGAGCCACGTGCCGATGCCGAAATAGGCGATGCCGCTCTGCTCACGGGTGTAGCGATGGACCGGCACGCCGCGGATCAGCATCAGGCCACGGCCCTCGATCACCTCATCGCGGACCTTGTCGAGCGTGGCGCCGAGAACGGGCAGGGCGAAATCGGAGCGCTTCAGATCCATCAGCGTGATGCCACGCTTCTCGACCCCGGCCACGGCGCGATCGAGATCGGCTATCTCGGCGGCGGTAAGCTCGTGGACCCAGCTCTTGTCGCGGGCGAGGTCGCCCTTGGTCCAACCGGCGGGGTCGACGACGGGCTGAAGCTGGACGGCTGGCTTGCGGGCAGGCGTCATGGGGCGTTCTCCACTTGGCTGTTTAGCAGGGAGATTGTCGTTACGACGCGCTGCTGTCCAGTACCGGTGACGCAATACCGTGATGCCGTCACGCCGCCGCTTATGGATTGGCAGAACGCGAAACGGACCGATCCGGAGATCGGCCCGCCGAGCGTTCAGGAGGAGAAGAAGGCGGTCAGGTGATCGAGACCTCGATGGTGCCGACGCCATCGACGCCGCCCTTCAGGACGTCGCCCTTCTTGCATGGGCCGACGCCGGCAGGCGTGCCGGTCATGATGACGTCGCCGGCCTGGAGCGTCCAAAGCTGCGACAGGAATGCGATCTGGTTCGGCACATCCCAGATCATCTGGTCGATGTCGCTGTCCTGCTTCACGACGCCGTTGACCTCGAGCCAGATTCGGCCCTTGTTCGGGTGGCCGATCTTCTCGGCAGGAATGATGGCCGTCATCGGCGCCGACTTTTCGACCATCTTGCCGACTTCCCACGGACGACCGGTCTTCTTGGCCTGATTCTGGAGGTCGCGGCGGGTCATGTCGAGGCCGAGCGCGTAGCCGTAGACGTGCTTCAGGGCATCCTCCGGACGGATATCCGTGCCGCCCGACTTCAGGCACACGCACAACTCCATTTCGTAGTGAACGTCCTTGGTTGCCGGCGGATACGGGAACTTGCCGTCGAGGGTGACCTGGTCGGCCGCCTTCGCGAAGAAGAACGGCGGCTCCTTGTCCGGATCGGAGCCCATCTCACGGGCGTGTTCGGCGTAGTTGCGGCCGACGCAGTAGATGCGGTGAACAGGGTACAGGACGGAAGAGCCAGCCACTGGTATGGTGACGACTGGCGCCGGGTCGAAAGCGTAGGCCATGCGGAGATCTCCTCGGAGCTCGAACGATCACGGAATTCTGGCGGGCTACTAGCAGATCGCTTTGGTCCCGTCAGGTGTGAAGTTCGGGTTCATCGGGCATCTCGTGGGATAGTTTCCGTCGCCTGGTTTTCAATTCAGCCCGACGTTGCGAAATTGGCTCCAATGCTTTGGCTGTCGCATGGTTTGGTGCGGGCATCGAGGGCTCGAAGACTGCTCGATCGGTGATCCTCGGCGTTGTGCAGGGCGGGACATGGGGGGTGGCGTTGCAACGGCGTGCGCAACCTGCTTTCTAACCTTGGCGATCTACCACCGGCCAGCCGGGAAATCCTGCCAGCCGGCAGCATGGGAAAACGGAATGAGCTTCACATCTGCTGACTTTCGCAAGGCTCTCGGGCTGTTTCCGACAGGTGTTGCGATCGTGTCGGGCCGCGGCGATGACGGGGAGCTTCTCGGCATGACGGTTTCGTCGTTCAACTCGGTTTCGCTAGATCCGCCGCTCGTGCTGTTCTCGGTGGCGCGCAGCGCGGCAAGCTATTCCGCCTGGGTGGCCATGCCGAAGTACGGAATCAGCGTGCTGGCCCGCAGTCAGGACGACTTGTCGACCCGCTTCTCCAAGAGCCAGACTGAAAAGTGGTCGCTGGTGCATCCAGCCTACGGCGAGCACGATGTGCCGCTCATTCCCGGCGCCCTCGTCGGCTTCGAATGCGAGAAGTACGCGGTACATGATGGTGGCGATCACGCCATCTTCGTCGGCCGGGTGCTGAGCCTTCATGCCGTCGCAACGCCAGCGTCGGAGCCGCTCGTGTTCTACAGCGGCCGCTACGCGGGCATTCGCAGAAGCGAAACGGAGCCTTCCGAGATGGACGGCATGATGCTGCACGGTTGGTGAAGGCGACTGACCGGAGGTGAGTTGGCCGCAGCGGCCAGTCCCAGTCCCAGTCCCAGTCCCGGTCCTCGTCGCGGTATCGACGGATTCGGCGAGTACCTTCTCGGAGTATTCCCGAGGAAAGTCTCGGTCAGCTATTCGCCTTGTCGGACTAGCAATGCGGCGGTTGCGTGGTATCATTGTGCGCGGCAGTAGATTGCTGGGCCAAGAGAACGGGACGGGGGGAGGCGTGGTCGGTGTGCTTCTAATGGCGTTGCGGGGTATTCTCGGCGTCGGACTGATGATGAGCGTGCTGCTCATCTGCGCCAATGCCTTCGGACGCTATGCCCTGCACCAACCCATCCTTTGGGCCGAGGAGGTTCTGGGCTACTCCCTGGTGTGGATGGTCTATCTCGGTGCGATCCTCGTCACGGTCGAGCGCCAGCACCTGAAAATGGACCTGCTGTCCAAGATGCTCGGCCCACGCGCGCAAGCCTTTCTCGAGCTGATCGCCGCTGCCGTCTTTGCTGTCGTCGGCGGAATAATCGTCTATCAGAGCTTCACGTCCATCGCGGCGCTGTCGCATCGCAGCCAGGTCGCGGACCTGCCCATGAACGTCATGCACGGCATCATTCCGGCGTCGTTCGCCGTGATGGTCTTCACGACGTTGGTACTGGCGCTGCAGGATCTGCGCAGGCTCGGCCGCAAGGCCGGGCAGGATGATGGCGGAAAGCTGACACCATGATGATTTACGCCATGGTGGTGCTGCCCGTCGTGCTGATGCTGATGGGCCTGCCGATCTTCACCGTTCTGATGTCGGCGGCGATCGTCGCGCTGATCTTCATCATGGATTTGCCGCTGGGCCTCATCCAGACGGAGCTGTTCGGTAGCGTCGACAACTATAACCTGATCGCGGTTCCGTTCTTCATCTACGCGGGCGCCATCATGACCCAGGGCGGCATTTCGAGCCGGCTGGTGGAGTGGGTGCTCTCTTTGATGGGCGGCGTGCGCGGTGCCCTCGGCCTCACGGCGGTCGGCGCTTCGACGGTGTTCGGAGCGATCTCCGGCTCGAGCCCTGCGACGGTGGCTGCCATCGGAGGGATGATCTACCCTTCGCTACGAGAGAAGGGCTATCCCGCGCGTTTTGCAGGCGGCCTGATCGCTGCATCCGGTGCCATCGCCAGCATCATTCCGCCTTCGATTGCCATGATCCTCTACGGGGTCGCGGCAGAGGAATCGATCCGCAGCCTGTTCATCGGGGGCATTCTTCCGGGCCTGCTCATCGCGGCGCTGATGGCCCTCTACGTCTACTTCACGGCTCGTCGCCTCGGCATTAGTGAAGGTGGAAGCTTCTCGCTTGGGCGGGTGGCGACAACGACCCGGAAGGGTGGCTGGGCGCTCGGGATGCCGCTCATCATCCTGGGCGGCATCTACTCCGGCGTCTTCTCGCCGACAGAGGCAGCCGGGGTGTCCTGCCTCTATGCGGCGATCGTGGCATTGTTCGTCTACCGCGATCTGACGCTGGCGGGGCTTTGGAAGGTGACGATCGAATCGATCGTGCTGACGGCGCAGGTTCTGATTATCGTTGGCGCGGCTACGATCTTTTCGCGCCTCTTGACGATCTCCGGCGTGCCGCAGGACGTCGTGGCGTGGATCCAGAGCATGCAGCTTTCACCCTTGATGGTGATGCTGGTCATCAATGTCCTGCTGCTGATCGTAGGCTGCGTGGTCGATCCGGTTTCGGCGATCCTCGTGCTGACCCCGATCCTCAAGCCGATCATCGTGGCGGCGGGCATCGATCCCGTGCACTTCGGCATCATCATGACCGTGAACCTCAGCATCGGCATGTTCACGCCGCCGTTCGGCCTCAACATCTTCGTGGCGCAGGCCATGTTCAAGGTGCCTCTGGCCGAGCTATATCGAGGATTGATGCCGCTTATCGGCGTCAATCTTCTCGGGCTGGCCATAATCATCTCGTGGCCTGACCTGACCTTGGCGCTGGTGCGGCTGCTCGGCTGACCGGCTTCGTTTTCGTTCAACATCTCGAGCAAAGGGAGAAAAGACGCATGAGGATCGGTTTGGGAATGGTGGGCGCAATCGCCCTCGTCGCTTCGTCGTCGGGCGTGGCGATCGCACAGCAGCATACGATGCGTATCGGCATGGTGACCGTGAACGATGCCCAGCACAGCTTCGCGCAGCGCTATGGCGAGGAACTGGCCAAGCGCACGAAGGGGGCGATCAAGGTCGAGGTGTTCCCTGCCGCTCAGCTCGGCGGAATTCCCCGTCAGATCGAGAACGTCAAGATCGGCGCACAGGCCGCGTTCGTTTCGCCGACCGGCTTCTTCTCGGGCATCAACCGAGGGTTCGAGGTGCTCGACGCACCCGGCGTCTACAAGGGTGTCTGGCATGCGCAGAACGCCATCACGGATCCTGCGTTTCGTGCGAGCTTCGTCAAGCTCGGTGAGAGCCAGGGCGTGCTTCTCGGCTCGGTCTGGGTGTATGGCCCGACCGCGATCGCATCGCTGAGGCCGATCCGCACGCTCGACGACATGAAGGGCGTGAAGGTTCGCGTGCTCGCCACCAAGATGGAAAGCAAGATGGCGAGCGTGCTCGGCATGGCCGGCGTGCCGATGCCCTACAACGAGGTGCTTCCCGCTCTGCAGCAGCGCACCATCGACGCCTGCCGCAGCGCGATGTCCGTGATGGGCGCGTCGAAGTTCTTCACCTCGACGAAGTCGATCACCGCGACCGAGGACGGCATGATCGTCTCCGGGTTGTGGCTGTCCAGGGCCTGGATGAACAAGCTGCCGAAGGATCTGCAGCAGGTCGTGCTCGACACTGGCAAGGACCTCGAGGCCTGGGCCGCGGAGAATGCTGCCGGCTACGAGTCGCGGGCGGCCAAGCTCTGGACCGACAACGGCGCCGAGGTGATCCGCCTGTCCGCCAAGGATCAAGCCGAGATGACCAAGCGTCTCGCGCCGCTGGGCGACGAGTTCCTCGGCACCGAGGCGGCGACGAAGCCGATGTACGCGATGCTGAAGCAGACGCTGGCACGCGTGTCCGACAAGAAGGCCGCGAAGTAGCACTCATGGTCGCCGCTGCCTGTCGTCGATCTGAAAGGAGAGTTGGCAGGCAGCGGGCTGTTTTCGGCTCGTGAGAGGCGGTGCACGCCCGGTTGGGCGATCACAAGAGCGAGGAGCGCCGAATGGTCGATCAGGTGCTCGGTGGCAAGACCGTCGTTGTGACGGGTGCAGGCCGAGGCATGGGCCGGGCGATGTCACTCGGCCTCGCGGCTGCCGGGGCTAGTGTCGCGATGCTCGACATCGAAGCCGACGTGCTCGACGGCTCGGCTGAGGAGGTGCGGCGCATCGGCGGGGCGGGCTCGGCGAAGCCGTATGTCTGCGACATCACCGATGCGGCGCAGGTTTCGGAGACGGTAGCAGCCGTTGCCGGAGCGCAAGGCTCGCTCGACGTTCTTGTCAACAACGCGGTCGTCGGCCCCGAGCGCATCCCCGACTTCTTCGTCAAGCCGACCCGGTTCTGGGAGCTTGGCGACGATTTGTGGAACGCGATGCTCGAGGTCAACGTGTTCGGGCCGCAGCTCATGGCGAAAACGTGCGTGCCCTACATGCTGGCGCGCGGCTGGGGCCGGATCGTGAACATCACGACCAGCCTCGACACGATGTATCTTGCCGGCGCGGGCGCCTATGGACCCTGCAAGGCCGCGCTGGAGGCACACACGAGGATCATGGCCAAGGACCTCGATGGCACCGGCGTCACCGCCAACATTCTCATTCCCGGCGGTCCGGTCAACACGCGCATGATCCCTCAGGCGACCGGCATCCCGCGCGAGAAGCTGATCCAGCCCGAGGTGATGCGGGAGCCGATCGTGTGGCTGGCGTCGGAGGACTCCAACGGGATTACCGCCATGCGGTTCGTGGCGGCGCTGTGGGACGAAAGGCTGCCCCGAGACGAGCGGATCGCCAAGGCCGGAGCGCCCGCTGCTTGGACGCAAATTCCATCGTTCGCGCTCTATCCGAAATAAAGTGGGCGCACCGTGCCCCGAGGGTAAACGCCGTTTGCCAGCGGTCGCCTGCCCGGCGCCGGTTCGACCGTCTCGAGGGCCGTCACAGGCTTGACGGGCGTGTCGGGGCGGCTCACAACGGCCGAAAACTACCCACCCCTGTGTAGGGAACGTTCTCATGCCCGACATGAAATTGCTGCTCAGCGACCTCGTTACCGCCAATCATATTCTCGCCAACGAGAATGTGCTGGATAGCTTCGGGCACGTCTCGATCCGGCATCCGGATCGGCCGGACCGGTTCATCATGTCGAGGGCGCGGGCGCCGCAGCGGTGCGAACTAAACGACCTCATGGAGTTCACGCTCGACGGTCAGGTGATGGGGCCGACCCCGGCGCCGGGCAAGCCTTACTCCGAGCGCTTCATTCACGGCGCGCTCTACGAGGCGCGGCCGGAGGTCAACGCGGTGGTGCACAACCACTCGGTCAGCGTGATCCCGTTCAGCGTCGTGAAGGGTGCCAAGCTGCGCCCCCTGATGCACATGGCGGGGCCGATCGGCGACGACATCAACGTATGGGATTCGTCGACCAAGTTCGGCGATACCAACCTTCTCGTGACATCGATGGAGATGGCGCGCGACATGGCCAAGACCGTTGGACCGCGCACCGTGTCGCTGCTGCGCGGACACGGCTGCGTGGTCACCGCCCTGTCGCTGCGCGAGGTGGTGTTCACGTCGATCTATCTGGAGATCAACGCCGGCATCCAGATGAAGGCGCTCTCCATCGGCAACGAGGTGCAATTCCTCACTCCCGGCGAAGTCTCGATCATCACCAAGGGCCGCTCGGGCTTCACGTTCGAGCGCGGCTGGGAGAACTGGTGCGGCCGCGTCGACCGGCCGTACTATCCCCAGGAGATGAACATGGGCGAGGGCTTCTCGCAGACCGATCCCACCGGCTGATTTCTGAGTACTCTCCGACCGAACGTAGCGGATGGGTCGCGCACGGCTCGGCCCAACCTACCAAGACGCAATCCAACCAATCGAGGACATTCCATGCGCTACATCGATGCCTTCTGCCACTACTTTCCCAAAGGCCTGTGGGACAAGATCCTGACACTCAAGGGCGCCGGTGAAGGCATCGGCAAGCGGATGGCCGGCGTGCCCGCGATCTACGATCTCGACGAGCGCCGCCGCGTCTGCGACATGTTCCGTACCAAGCACAACTATTCGCAGGTCCTGTCGCTGGGCATGCCGCCGCTCGAGGCGATGGGCACGCCGGCCGAGGTCGAGGAACTCGCCAAGCTCGCCAACGACGGCCTGGCGGACCTGTGCGCGAAGTATCCCGACTACTTCTCGGGCTGGCAGGCCTCGCTGCCGATGAACTCGCCGAACGCTGCGAAGGAACTGGAGCGCGCGGTCAAGATCGGCACCAACGGCGTGCAGATCCACTCCAACATCAACGGCGATCCGCTCGACGATCCGAAGTACTATCCCGTGCTCGAGACGGCGGCGAAGCTCGATTGCCCGATCTTCCTGCATCCCTCGCGCGGCGCCTTCGATTTGGCCGACTACAAGAACGAGTCGAAGTCCAAGTACGAGATCTGGTGGACGTTCGGCTGGCCCTACGAGACGTCGGCCGCGATGGCGCGGCTCGTATTTTCGGGCACTCTCGACAAGCTGCCGAACCTCAAGGTTCTCGCGCACCATCTCGGCGCGATGGTTCCCTACTTCGAGGGCCGCGTCGGTCCGGGCTGGGACCAACTCGGCAAGCGGACGTCGGACGAGGACTACACGACGCTGCTCAAGAACATGAAGAAGCGGCCGCTCGAGTACTTCAAGAACGACTTCTTCGTCGACACGGCGGTGTTCGGCTCGACGGCGGCGACGAAGTGCGGCTTCTCGTTCTATCCGATCGACAAGATCCTGTTCGCGTCGGATTGCCCGTTCGATCCTGAGCGCGGCCCCGGCTACATCCGCGACACCATCGCGATCATGGAAGGCCTTGGCCTGTCCAAGGAAGACATGGAAAAGGTGTGCCACAAGAACGCTGAGAAGCTGATGAAGATCAAGCCGCAGGCTTGATCGACGGCTTCTTCCAGTGCGCAGATCGAGGGCCTCATCCTGGCGGATGGGGCCCTTTTCGATTGGCACGCACTCAGCCGAGATGGCCCTGCTCGCGGAACCAGCGTTCGGCGCCTGGATGCATGGGTACGTCCATCGGCGTGGCGTCGGTCTCGGTGCCGATCTGGGCGATGCCTTCGTGCGTGCCCTCCTCCCACGGCATTTCGTCGTGGCGGGCACCGATTGCCTCCGCGATCTCGTAGGCGGTCTCCTCGGGCAGGGCGGCGCTGCAATAGAGCGGCCAGCCGCTGAAATCGATGCAGTTGTGGCCGGCGGGCAGGTGGCCGAAGCGGCCGTGGTTCAGCGGTCCCGCGCGCCAGCCGAGCCCGGTCAGATGCGCGATGGCAGCGTCATCCAGATCGAGCGGCACGATACCGTTGGCGAGTGCGAAGTCGAACCAGGCGCTGATGCCCTCGTCGAGGATCATGTCGAGCGAGCCGTCGCGGATGCCGGCCAGGCGGCGCTTGTCGCCGGGGCCGCCGATCGGGTGAACGCTGCCGCCCCACGACTTGATCTCGGCGAGGCTCATGCCGTGAAAGCTGAGCATCTGGTCGATCAGCACGAGCGTCGAATGCGTCGGGTCCTCGCGGAGCGAGATTTTCAGCGGGTACCTGGCCTTCTTCACGTCGTACAGCGAGGTGAAGCCGAGGCTCTTCTTCACGCCGATCACAAAGCGATCCATGCTCGGATAGTTGCCGAGGATGCGCAGGTCGAGCGGCTGATGGAACAGGCCGACGCCGCGATAGGCTTGCGTCAGCATCGCCGATGGGTTGACGAACGCGGCCGTGACCTCGCCCCTGGCGACGGCGTGGGCCATGATGGCCGAGCCGGTGGCGAGCTGGAGCGAGGGCTTGAAGCTCTCGCCGGAGCCCGTGCCGACGACGATCACCATGTCGCGGTTGCCGCCATAGGGCGTCTCGGGATTGCCCGCGATGTGGAGCCCGAGTTCCCAGAGGAGCTTGGCTCGCTTGAAGTTCGCCCCGACGGGTAGATAGTCCATGTCGTTTCCTTCCAAGAACCGGCGCTTGCTTCGTGCGCCTCTTCCAAATTTCAGCGGATCGGCGTCACCAATTGCACGGTAGGATCGAACACCACGAGCGAGGTGCGCAGAAGCTCGGTCGGCGTGTGTGGTGAATCGAACTGAGCCGCGGGCGTAAGGCTGAACGGCGGCTCGTCGATGTAGATGCCCGAGCCGAGCGCCACGCGCGTCGTGACGCCGTGACCGATATCGAGGTTGGGTGATTTCGGCTCGAGCGGCAGGGATTCCACTATGATTACGGCTTTGAAGGCGCGCGCAGCCTGCTCGAGGATCGCCTCGGCCTGGGCATTCGAGAGGTGCTGCAGGATCTGACGGATGATGCCGAGGTCACCTTGGGGCACGGGCTCGCTGGATGCATCGCAGCAGATGAAGCGGCGCGAGGGGCCGGCGTGTGTCCGGTTGTGGTGCTCGATCAGCGGGCGCACGACATCGAGGCCGGTGTAGTCGAGTGGACGGCCGACGCGGGACAGGATGCGGGCGGAGACCTGGAAGTCGCCGCATCCGATGTCGACGATGGAGCCGATCCAAGGATTGGCGTCGATCAACGCGACGATATAGGCCTCGTAAGCGGCGGAGTGTTCGGGGTGCGATCCGTTGCCGGACCAGAAGATTCCACCATCGGGTGCAGCACCCCATTCGGCGTTGGTGTAGATCCGCTCGAAGGACTTCGCGAGGGAGACGTCGCGGTCGCGCGCCTGGGCTGCCTCGAACTTCTGCTTGCGGCGCGCCTCCTTGCGGCGTGCGCGCCAACTCTCCAGCAATTGACGCCCCAACATCGACGGTTCCTCTGGTCGGCCTGACGGGAAGATCAGAGCCGGGATGGCCAGTCAGCGCAAGGTGGACGCGATAACAATCCTGCGAATATCAGGCACCGCGCGTGGTGGGCTCGCACCACTCTACGCCAATGTCCGCCCCATGTAGTCCGGTAGCCAGCGCTCGTGTGCCGCGCGCAGGTCGGAAAGCGCCAGCGGCGTCTCGCCCTTGATGGCGATGGTATCGCCACTGACCTTGCCGATCACGCGGGCGGATAGACCAGCGTTCTTGGCGCGCGCGAGGATGTCGTCGGCGGCGTTCGGTGCGACCTCGAGCACGTAGCGGCCCTGGTCCTCGCCGAACCAGATCGCGTGCGCGGGCAGGCGGCCCTCGTAGGCGTGAAGCTCGACGCCGAGCCTGCCGGCGAGCGCCATCTCGGCGACGGTGACGAGAAGACCGCCGTCCGCGCAGTCGTGCACGGCTTGCGCCTTTTTCTCGCGGATCAAGCCGCGCACGAGATCGCCTGCGGCCCTCTCCTCCGCGAGGTTCACCGGCGGCGGCGCCCCTTCGAGCTTGCCGCCGATGATCTGCTGATAGAGGGACTGGCCGAGCCAGCCTTGCTCGGCGCCGATGAGGACGAGCAGGTTGCCGGCCTTTTTCAGGGTGATGTCGGCGACATAGTCGGTGTCGGGCACGAGGCCGACGCCGCCGATCGCTGGCGTGGGGGGAATGCCGACGCCTTTCGTTTCGTTGTAGAGCGAGACGTTGCCGGAGACGACGGGATAGGCGAGCGCGGTGCAAGCAGCAGCCATCCCTTTCACGCTGCCGACAAACTGGCCCATGATCTCGGGCCGCTCTGGATTGCCGAAATTCATGTTGTCGGTGATCGCGAGGGGATCGGCGCCGACGCAGGTGAGGTTGCGCCATGTCTCGGCGACGGCCTGGCGCGTGCCCATGTCGGGGTCGGCGAAGACGTAGCGGGGCGTGACATCGCACGTCACCGCGATGCCCTTCCTGGTGCCGTGGACTCGCACGACGCCGGCATCGCCACCGGGACGACCGATCGTGTCGCCCATCACCATGTGGTCGTACTGCTCCCAGATCCAGCGGCGCGAGCACAGCTGCGGATGCGCCATCATGGTGGCGAGCGCGCCGTTCAGCGAGGCCGGAGCCGGCACCCACTGCGGCAGGATCGGCTTGGCCGGCACGGTCTCGACGTAGGGCCGCTCGTAGAGCGGGGCGGAGTTGGCGAGCTTGTCGACGGGCAGGTCGGCCTCGACGACGCCGTTGTGCCTGATGATCATGCGGCCGGTGTCGGTGGTACGGCCGATCACGGCAAAGTCGAGGCCCCACTTGTGGAAGATCGCTTCCGCCTGCGGCTCGGAGCCCGGCTTCAGGATCATCAACATGCGCTCCTGGCTCTCGGACAGCATCATTTCGTAGGCCGTCATGCCGGGCTCGCGCTGCGGCACCTGTCCGAGGTCGAGCTCGATGCCGACGCCGCCCTTGTCGGCCATCTCCGATGTCGACGAGGTGAGGCCTGCTGCGCCCATGTCCTGGATCGCGATGATGCAGTCGGTCGCCATCAGCTCCAGGCAGGCCTCGATCAGCAGCTTCTCCGTGAAGGGGTCGCCGACCTGCACGGTCGGGCGCTTCTCCTCGCTTTTGTCATCGAACTCGGCGGAGGCCATCGTGGCGCCGTGGATGCCGTCGCGGCCGGTCTTCGATCCGACGTAGACGACGGGGAGACCGACGCCCTTTGCCGCCGAGTAGAAGATCTTGTCGGTGCGCGCCAACCCGACGCACATCGCGTTGACCAGGATATTGCCGTTGTAGCCGGCGTCGAAGTTGGTATCGCCGCCGATGGTCGGCACGCCCGTGCAGTTGCCGTAGTGGCCGATGCCGGATACGACGCCTGACACCAGATGCCGCGTGCGGGGGTGAGCTGGATCGCCGAAACGCAGCGCGTTCATGTTGGCGACCGGGCGTGCGCCCATCGTGAACACGTCGCGCATGATGCCGCCGACGCCCGTGGCCGCGCCCTGGAACGGCTCGATGAAGCTCGGGTGGTTGTGGCTTTCCATCTTGAACACCACGGCCCAGCCGTCGCCGAGGTCCACGACGCCCGCGTTCTCGCCGGGACCCTGGATCACCTGCGGCCCCTTGGTCGGAAGCTGACGCAGCCAGAAGCGGGAGGACTTGTAGGAGCAGTGCTCGGACCACATTACCGAGAAAATGCCGAGTTCTGTCATCGTCGGCGCGCGGCCGAGGATGTCGAGCAGGCGTTGGTACTCGTCGCCCTTGAAGCCGTGGGCAGCCACGATCTCGGGCGTGATCGCGACTTTGCTGTGAGCGGTCATGGATGTGTTCTCGCAGAATCCTGATCGGCGCTTATAGCGGTCCAGCCGGTCTGAGTCCCCAGCGGGCGAATGGCGCACCCTCGCGCTCCGGCACCTGCCAGATCAGGCGAGGTGGAAGCGCCCTCGAGCAGGAATGTACCTCGTGTTCCGGTTCTGACAATTGCCGCCCTGTTCGGCCGGGCTGCGAGCAAATGCTAGGTGCGCTTCACTAGACTGTGACGCGGGGTTACGCCTCGCGGGCAAGTGTGTCACGGTCGTCATGGCCCTGCCATGTCGCCACGGTGGCCCGGTCGTCCAAGCGACAGCCGCATCTCCGGAACGGCCCGGTCTTGCGATCACCGGAACGGAGATACATCAGATGTTCACACTATTGGCCGCCGGCTTTCTCGTCTTCACCGCCGCAGCCGTGCTTTTCCTCCTCGTCCTGGGTTACCAGCAGATGTGCCTGGAGCGGGCCGAGACTGCCTTGCACGCTGAGAAAGTAGCCGAGCGGGCGGCGGCAAAAGTGGCGGCATTGGCAACGGCGCCCGTTCAAGCGCGCTGACCCTGGCGCGCTGACCCTGGCTCGTTGATGGCTCGGGCGTAGCGCGATCACGCTCGCACTACGCCTTCTTCTCTTGCGCCACTCGTTTACTTGCGCGGCTCGGCCACGACGCGAATCGACAGCTCGCGAAGCTGCTTGGGCGTCGCCTCGGCGGGGGCGCTCATCAGCAGGTCGGCTGCCTGCTGGTTCATCGGGAACAGCGCCACCTCGCGCACGGTCTTGCAGCCCGCGAGCAGCATCACCATGCGCTCGATTCCGGCCGCCATGCCGCCGTGCGGCGGGGCGCCGTACTGGAACGCGCGGTAGAGGCCGCCGAATTTGCTCTCCACGTCCTGGCGCGTGAGCCCGGTGATCTCGAACGCCTTCACCATGGTCTCGGGCAGGTGATTGCGGATCGAGCCCGAGGCGATCTCATAGCCGTTGCAGACGAGGTCGTATTGGTTCGCCTTCAACGCTAGAAGGGCATCCTTACCTTCGGCCTGCGCCTTCTCCAGCGCCTCGCTACCGCCTTTCGGCATCGAGAACGGGTTGTGGGAGAAGTCGATCTTCTTGTCCTCCTCGTTCCACTCGTAGAACGGGAAGTCGACGATCCAGGCGAACGCGAAGCGGTCCTCGTCGACGAGCTTCAGCTCGGCGCCGACCTTGTCGCGCGCGAGCCCGGCGAACTTGTAGAAGTTGGCCGGGTTGCCGGCGACGAAAAACGCCGCGTCGCCGACCTTGAGGCCGAGTTGCTTGAAGATCGCGGCTCCGCGCTCCGCGCCGATGTTCTTGGCGATCGGGCCGGCACCTGCCTCGCCTTCTTCCTGCCGCCACATGATGTACCCAAGCCCCGGCTGGCCCTCTCCTTGAGCCCAGGCGTTCATGCGGTCGCAGAAGGCGCGGGAACCGCCTGTCGGGGCTGGAATCGCCCAGATGCGGACCTTAGGGTCCTTCTCGAGCATCCCCGCGAACACCTTGAACCCGCTGCCGCGGAAGTGCTCGGAGACGTCGGCCATCTCGATGGGGTTGCGCAGGTCGGGCTTGTCGGAGCCGTACTTGGCGATTGCCTCGTCATGGGGAATCTGGGGGAAGACCTCGGTCACCGCTTTGGCTTTTCCTCGCCTGCCATCCGCGGGACCGGCGAACTCCACGAACAGGTCGCGGATGATCGGCTCCATCGTCCCGAACACGTCGTCCTGCTCGACGAAGCTCATCTCGAGGTCGAGTTGGTAGAACTCGCCGGGCAGGCGGTCGGCGCGAGGGTCCTCGTCGCGGAAGCACGGCGCGATCTGGAAGTAGCGGTCGAAGCCCGACACCATCAGCAGCTGCTTGTACTGCTGGGGGGCCTGGGGCAGCGCGTAGAACTTGCCGGGGTGGATGCGCGAGGGCACGAGGAAGTCGCGCGCGCCCTCGGGCGAGGAGGCCGTCAGGATCGGTG